>CALVEC010000003.1 GCA_944326475.1 Candidatus Gastranaerophilales bacterium | reverse complement strand
ACGGCGGCTTCGGCGCCTATGTCTCCGGACCGCTCGGTATGGCGGTTGAAAAAGTGTTGTCTAAAAATCCGTCGCTGATTAGCGGTATAGTCAGCAAAACAATGGGCGCTGCAACTGAAACAAGTGCTGATGTGTTATTTGACAGAATGACAACTGATTTATCTTTTACTGAATCATTAAAACAAAACGGGATAATGAATTTTGGAATGATGTTTGCAGGAGGGCAGATTAACAGGGGGTTGAATAAATTATCAATATCAAAAGCAGAAAACAACACATATATTGTAAAAGACGAAACAGGCAAAGAAGTTTTTAAAGCAGACGACGAAAATGCTCTTGCCGGATATATTCTCGCAAAAGGTGCAGAAAAGGAATCTCAAGTAAAAACACCTGAAAAAATTTTTTCGGAGAAAGCACCTGTCAAGAATCAGACATTACCGCCATTTGAAGCGGCAAAAACAAGTCTCTTAAATAAATTACAAAAGAAAAACAATATATTTAATATACGTGAAGAATTAACAGCGATTAAAAATACACTGGAAAAACAGCCCGGCTGTACATACAAATTGCAAGACGGAATGATTGAGTTTTATGACGGCGAATCAGCAACGAGATACAAAATAAAATTCACAACCGGCGGTGAGATTACAGCATATTGCGTATGCAAGCATACCGAAACAGAATACTCCAAATCATTTTTTATTTATGACAAAAACGGGAAAAGTACAGAAACAGATTTATCAGATTTTATGTCTGCCTTTTGGACAACTCGCATTAAGAATAGCTTATATATTATGTCCAAACCGGAAATTCCTGATGAAATTGCAAAAATAATGCTAAATCACGATTATGCATTCAGCAAAGAAAATATTGATGAAATGCTTTCGCTTGTAAAAAATAAAGAGGACTGGGCAATTGTCAAAAAGCTTTTAGAAACAAAAGGCTCGCCTGTATTGTGGAAAAGAACACTTGGGAAAATATTGGACTGTTCAATACATAAATTTACTGCAGATGATATTCTTCAAGTTTTAAAATCAGAAGACGCAAAAAATTATGTTTCTTCTTGTATTCAAAAAAACAAATATTGCAACAAAGAAAAAATAAAAGAATTAGTTGGACTAAAGACCGTAACAAAACAAGAAGTATCCCAAACCAAAGATTTGACGTACGAAACCCGGGATATCGTGTTAAATAATGTTGACAATGTTGTTAACGAATACAAAGCAAACCCTAGTGTGAAAGAAACAATTGATTCTCAAATTCCTTTGGGAGAAGTCGGAAATATAAACGGCAAGTTATACTGCAGGGTTGACGGAGAACTCGTACCTGTTAACTTATCAAAAGAAACATTTGAACAGTTGTTCCCTGTCTCTGAAAGATATAATATACAACAAGGACATTTAGACGACTGCTGGCTTGTAAGCGATATCGCAGGTCTTATGAACACCCCAAACGGCAGAGCTGCAATTTATTCATTATTCAGAGAAGAAGGTGGTAATATTTTTGTAAAACTGCCTGATAGTAATATAGAAGTTTGTTTTAATCAGGATAATTGGAAAAAACTCAACACAAAAGGAGTGAAAGCATCCGACGGAATAAAAATGCTTGAACAAACTGTCGGCTTTAACAGGAGCAAATATTCAGATAAACCCGTAACAATAAATGCTGATAACAAAACCCAAATAAGTGAAGCCCTAAGAAGTTTAGACCAAGGTCCGCTGGGACATGGCGTCTCTTTTTTGTGCAATGACAAGGCTAAACCACTTATGCACTACAATATTTCTGAAAACAGTAAACACAAAACAGAGGCTGAAAGCTTGCGAGATTTAGATATACTGCTTTCAGAAATGGATGACTTTATAAAATCTAACGAAAATGCAATATGTCCCGTTGACTTTAATAAAGAATTTAGGATAGACGGTTATAAAATTACAGCAAATCATATATGCAGAATCACAGGTTACGATAAGGTTAACAAAACCGTTCAAATAGTAAATCCGCACAACGCAAATCAATCGGCGGAAATACCGCTTGAATTATTCTTGCATTGTGCTGATAAAATGAATGTTTTTGGTATAGGTAAAAATACGGAAGACATCATAGAGTATAATTTTTCAGTCAAAAAACTGGATCAAAGCAATACCCTTTAATAAATAAAGATTCAGAGTAAACCGTACAAGCAAGAGTCAACTTAAATAATTTTATTAGCGGTTTCCACGTCTTTTTCAATCTGTGATTTCAAATCAACCAGCGAGGCAAACTTTTTCTCGTCACGAATTTTTTCTTTGAACGTTACTTTAACATTTTTGTT
Source organism: Candidatus Gastranaerophilales bacterium (assembly GCA_944326475.1). Lineage (GTDB taxonomy): Bacteria > Cyanobacteriota > Vampirovibrionia > Gastranaerophilales > Gastranaerophilaceae > CALUPY01. The sequence goes on along the minus strand of CALVEC010000003.1, from coordinate 166,234 downwards.
GTACAAATCTCCGCTGTAATCCAACAAATATGCCTCAACAAGCATATCTTTCGTGTTTGATACGGTAGGTCGTATACCGTAGTTAATTACTGCTCTGTGATTTTTTCCATCTGCTTCCACATAACCGGCATAAACGCCGCGGGCAAGCTTTACTATGTCTTTGGGGTAATCAAGGTTTGCCGTAGGATAAGAAAGTGTACGCCCGATTCTGTTCCCCTTTTTAACTTTCGACTTTATATAAAAATCACAGCCCAACAGATTTTTTATATTTTCTAATTTTCCTTCACTTATAAGCTGACGTATTTTTGTACTGCTTATTAGCGTATTTTTGTAAGTAATAGGAGGAATTTCAAAAAACTTATATCTGAATATATCTTGATATGCCTTTAACATATCCGCATCACCCTGTCTGTTTGCGCCAAACCGATGATTAAAACCTGTTGTAATAAATCGGGGATGAAGCATTTCAATAAGAACCTCTTTCAGGTAATCATAAGCCATTAAATCAGCAATTTCTTCATCAAACTCCAGCAAAAAAATATAATCAACACCCATTGACTCTATCATTTGCAGACGGTCTTCGCAAGTCACAATATAACTCGGTGTACGATTTTGAAGGTAACAGAGCGGATGATCAACAAATGTAAGCACTGCTGATTTTAGATTATTTTGATGTGCAAGATTTACCGCATTTTTTATAACAACCTTGTGCCCCTCGTGTACGCCGTCAAAAAAGCCCAAACATAATGAGGTCGGCAGTGTTTCTTCAATTTGTCTGAATACTCTCATAAATATATGATAAAATAACCGCCAAAGAAATTTCAACTTTTATACAAAAATTTATTTTTTTCATACAATCAATCGACTCTTTTGGAATATTTTAAAGTTTTTTATCAGAAAATCGCTGGATGTTCAGAAATTTTTTCACAATAAATCCTCCAAAAAGATGATTATACAAAATTAAAAAAATGGTAATTTATTAAAGAAGCTGGAACACAATCAAGAAAGGCTAAATATGGACAAATTAAGTATCGGCAAATTCAACTTTGGAGTTATCAAACAGCTTTCCGGCACAAAAAAATCGGAAGCACAAAACACAACATCAGCTCAATCAAATCCTTTTGGTATTAATTTTAAAGGCAATGTTTATGCAGCTGATGTATTTGAATCATCAAAAGCACAGAGTGCTGCAAACAACAACATTTTGAACAAAGCTTCAGAAAAAGCTAAAATGTTTACAAGTTCAATTGTTGGCGGTATAAATTCCTTCAACAATTCGCTTAAATCAAGATTTAATTCTATTATTTCTTTCGGCAAACAGGTAAAAGACAACATTGCCCAGAGCTGGGAAAATGCAAAAAATACAAATATCGAATTTGATTTTAAAGGTCTTAAGAACTATATCTCATCTAAATTCGACTATTCCTACAGCGTTTCAAATCTACAGAAAAAACCTGTAGCCCAACTCGAAGAAATGTTACTCAATGAATTGTCAGCTTAGGAGAAAGAAATGAATAACACAAAAAGAATAAATAATATAATAGAAGCTCTCGGAAAACACGAAGATACTGTAGAATCAGTTCGTGTACTCGAAGAAATCGGCACAAATTCAAGTATTGACGAAGTTAGAGAAATGACAGCACAGGCTCTTATAAGAAAAAATTGCCCTGAGTCATTAAAAGTAGTCATTGCAACAGAGGGTAAAGGTATTAATGATTTATCCGCAAGAGTTGCAATGAGTGCAATAAATGAGCTTCTTTCACTGGAAGACAAAACAGAAGCAATAAAAATACTTGAAGATACAATGGAAAATGCAGAAAAACAAGAAATTAAAGATACGGCTCGTTCCGTTAAAACTTTAATAACATACTCAGTTCAGTAAACTGATTTTATATAACAAAAACGCTCTGTTCTAACGCAGGGCGTTTTTTATTGCACTTTATTTTTATTGTAACAAAATCTTTACATTATTAAAATCAAGGTCATTTTCTGCTCGTCAATTGTTTTTAATAATGTAATAGCGTGAAGGAGGTTTTACTATGATAAACGGTGCAGGTAGAATTGGTAGTTATTCAAACGGAAATTTAACAGCAGATCAAATCAGAGCTGAAATGAAATTCAGAGACTATACAACGGATCAGAAAATGATTACTGTTCATCATGACATAGTTGAATTAAGCAACAATGTCGAAGTTGTAAAAGAACAGAACAATATTATTCTTGAAGCATTGGCAAAAATCTTTAACAATACAAACGGTCGTTGTTATTCCGATTATAACAACGTTGCATAACAAAAGCGGCATCTTAAATGCCGCTTTTGTTTATAAACCTCTAAGTAACATTGAGAATATACGGGCACTTTATTCCTCAGATTGAAAATAAAACTGTAAAGCTGAGTGAATATTTTCATGAGCATTTCATGAGCATGGGAGAATGCAGGCACAAAAAAAGAGGGCGGAACCCCTCTGTTTGTAATGGTGGGCGTTGATGCTTATACCGTTAGCGAGAGTCTCTGACTCGAGCCTTACGGGAGAAGTATGCGCAGGATTTTCTGAAATTCAAGCCGCTTTCGCGGCGTAGAATTTGAAAATACCAGCTGAGGCTCTTGTTTTAAAACTGTCTTTTGGCGGTTTTATAATAATAAAACAACTCCCGTCGGGAGAGAGACGCCTCTCAACAAAAAAGACTACATTTCTGTAGTCTTTCTTTAAATGGTGGGCGTTGATGCTTATACCGTTAGCGAGAGTCTCTGACTCGAGCCTTACGGGAGAAGTATGCGCAGGATTTTCTGAAATTCAAGCCGCTTTCGCGGCGTAGAATTTGAAAATACCAGCTGAGGCTCTTGTTTTAAAACTGTCTTTTGGCGGTTTTATAATAATAAAACAACTCCCGTCGGGAGAGAGACGCCTCTCAACAAAAAAGACTACATTTCTGTAGTCTTTCTTTAAATGGTGGGCGTTGATGCTTATACCGTTAGCGAGAGTCTCTGACTCGAGCCTTACGGGAGAAGTATGCGCAGGATTTTCTGAAATTCAAGCCGCTTTCGCGGCGTAGAATTTGAAAATACCAGCTGAGGCTCTTGTTTTAAAACTGTCTTTTGGCGGTTTTATAATAATAAAACAACTCCCGTCGGGAGAGAGACGCCTCTCAACAAAAAAGACTACATTTCTGTAGTCTTTCTTTAAATGGTGGGCGTTGAGAGGCTCGAACTCCCGACATCTTCCTTGTAAGGGAAGCGCTCTACCAACTGAGCTAAACGCCCCCAGTATTTTGCCAGCACTTCCAAGGGAAGCTTTATCTGACAGGGCAACTGAGAAACGCCCTTCACCATATTTAATTTTCACGCGCTTCCACAGGGAAGCTTTATTTATAATGTGAGGTAAACCTCACTTAGCAACTGAGCTAAACGCCCATTCCCGACTTGAATCGTATAATTATAATACTAAATAAATAAATCCTGTCAATTATTTTTTTGTAAAAAAGTTTATTATTTTATCCAAAAAACCTTCTTCTTCATAATCTTCATCCATTGCTGCATTTTTAAGTTTTTTCTCAATTTTTTCTCTGTCTAAAGACGCAGACGGAGCGTATTTAAGAAACTGTTCGTAGTATTCTTTTGCTGTTTGCATTTTCTTTTTGCCCTCGTAGTATTTGCCGAGTGCAAGCAAAACATCATAGTCTCTGGGATTTATTTCATAAAGACGCTCAAGATATTCCAGCGCTCTATCATCATAACCTGACTCCGCATAAAATTCGGCAAGTCTTTTCAATGCACCAACATTCGTCTTATCAATATTTGCAAGCTTTTCTGTAAACTCAATCGCTGCAATATTGTCATTCATTGACGAATACAGATTAATCAGCTCATTTATAATCTCAACGTTTTTAGGATTTGAGTTATATGCATTCAGATATTCGTTCAAAGCTATATCAAAGCTATTTTTCTTTATGTAATACTTACCCCAATTAAAATGCTCCTCAAAATCCATTCCTTGCTTTTCATAAACAAGCGCCCTCATCTGGAATACAAGCGGATTGTTGCCATCCAATTTTTCCAGTTCTGAAATACATTCCATAGATTTATCAAATTCATCGCGGTTGTAATAATACTCAGCCATAAGAGTAAGATACTTGGGAGTTTTCTTTTCAGATTCCGGACATGTTTTGAGTATTTCCATAGCTTCATCGTTTTTTTCTTGCATCAAAAGTGCTTTTGCCTTAGAAAGCGGTGAAATTGCATAGTCCAAAGAAGCTTCATAATTTCCTGTTTCCATATAGATTTTTGCAAGCAATTCTTTAAACATATCGTTTTTAGGATAGTCTTCAAGTGCTCTTTTTAATATATCTATAGCGGAATCTTTGTCATGATTATAATAAATAGCAGCGAGAGACCCGTATACATTTTCATTGTGTTCATGATCAAGGATACGCAAATATTCATCAATAGCTTGCATAGGTTTGTCAATCAATTCCAGACTCTGCGCAAGCAAATATCTTGCATTAATAATTTCTTTATCGTCTGAAGTGTTGGAAATTGCTTTTTTATAATCTGAAACAGCCTGCTGGAGTCTGCCTTCCAACGTTTTGAGCTTTGCTCTTGTCATGTAGTATTCATACTTATTATCGTGGAAATACAAGTCAAGAAGCTGAGAATAAGAAATCGGATTTTCCGGCTGAATCATCATCAACTCATTCCAGTAGTTTATGGCATCTTCCGTATTGTGCATAAGCTGTGCAGTCATAGCAAGCTGCTGCAAGACTTCCGGATTTGTTTTGTCAGCAGAATATGCATATTTTAAACACTCATAAGCTTTGTCAAATTCTTCATTTTCTTCAAACTCCGCTGCTTTAGCAAGCGCCTGCGGTATAGAAATTTTGGTACTCATTTGCCTCTCCCTGTCTATGTGTAACAATTATAACTGAATTAAACAAACTTCACAACTCCCCTTTTAAACATATTTTTTATATAATCCACACAGATATAAAACAAATCCGGATACCCGAAGAAAGATAAGAGAGTCAGACAAATTTTGGCTTTGATGTTAATATATTTTTATGGAGCAAAAGAAGTTTAAAATAGTTTCTAAATACAAACCTGCCGGCGACCAGCCCAAAGCAATTAAAGCGCTGGTCGATGGAGTAAATCTTGGCTGTGACGCACAAACGCTTTTAGGGATTACAGGTTCCGGCAAAACTTTCACAATCGCAAATGTTATAGAGCAGGTGCAAAAACCCACGCTTATTATTGCCCATAACAAAACGCTCGCCGCGCAGTTATACAACGAGTTTCGGGAACTTTTCCCGGACAATGCGGTCGAATATTTTATAAGTTACTATGATTATTACCAGCCGGAAGCTTACATCCCGAGGACTGATACATTCATTGAAAAATCAGCAACCATAAACGATGAAATAGACCGTCTTCGTCACAACACAACAAGAAGTCTGTACCAGCGAAAAGATGTAATAGTTGTTGCTTCAGTCAGCTGCATTTACGGTTTAGGGCTGCCCGAAAACTATTTCAAAGGCGCAATGACAATCAAAGTCGGCGACATAATGGAACGGGACGACCTGCTCAGAAAACTGGTATCTGCTCAATATACAAGAAATGACCTGGAGCTTGGACGCTCAAATTTCAGGGCACGCGGTGATTTTGTCGAGATAATGCCGCCATATGAAAAAGTAGTCACCAGAGTAAGTTTTTTTGGGGATGAAATTGAAAAAATTACAAGAATAGATAATGTAACCGGAGAAATTTTGGAAGCACCGGCTGAAACCGTTATATTTCCTGCAGTTCATTATATGTCTTCCGATGAAGATTTGGAAGAAACAATAAAGATGATTAGAACAGAACTTCAGCAGCGTCTTGGAGAACTTTATGCCCAAAACAAACTCGTTGAAGCCCAACGACTTGAACAGCGGGTAAAATATGATATAGAAATGATTAAAGAAATGGGCTACTGCAGCGGTATAGAAAATTATTCAAGAATACTGGAACGCCGTCCTGTTGGCTCTCCGCCGGCGACGCTTCTTGATTATTTCAAAGACGATTTTTTGCTTGTAATAGACGAATCCCATGTCACTATTCCACAGCTTAAAGGTATGTACAGAGGAGATGCAGCAAGAAAAGACACGCTTATTGAATACGGATTCAGGCTTCCATGCGCAAAAGACAACAGACCTCTTACAGAAGATGAATTTTGGTCAAGGGTGCACCAGAAAATATTTATATCAGCAACTCCGGCTGTTTTTGAACGAAGCCTGTCAGAGCAGATGGTTGAACAAATTATCCGTCCGACCGGACTTGTTGACCCGGAAATTACTGTCAAACCGACAGTTAACCAGGTCGACGACCTTATTGATGAAATAAAAAAAGTAACAGACAAAAATGAACGTGTCTTAATAACAACCCTTACAAAACGAATGGCAGAGGATTTAACGGAATATTTGAATCAAATCGGAGTAAAAGTGCGCTACTTGCACAGTGAAATTCAATCATTGGAAAGGGTTGAAATACTTAGAGATTTAAGGCTCGGAAATTTTGATGTGCTGGTCGGCGTAAACCTGTTAAGGGAAGGTCTTGATATACCGGAGGTGTCACTTGTTGCGATTATGGATGCTGACAAAGAAGGATTTCTGCGTTCAGAAACAAGTCTTATTCAAACTATCGGCAGGGCTGCAAGAAATGCCTGCGGCAGAGTTATTATGTATGCGGATAAAATCACGGAAAGTATGGACAATGCAATATCTGAAACAAACAGGCGACGTGATATTCAGATGAAGTATAACGAAGAACACGGTATTGTGCCAAAAACCATTAAAAAACCCGTTGAAAACAATCTGCTCCAGCTCGTTGCCAGCTATAGAAACTTTGAAGATATTGTTGCGGAAGAAATGGTCGAGATGAATGCGTCAGTTTCCGATATACCCAAAATTATCGAAAAACTGGAAAAAGATATGCACAAGGCTGCAAAAATTCTGGACTTTGAACGAGCAGCAGAAATAAGAGACCAGCTCAAAAAATTGAGAGAAATGGCAAAAATCAAGAAAAAATAAAAATCAAAGCATACTCCGTTTTTAGTGTTTAACAAATATAGCACTTAAATACGCAAATTTATTTTTGTTTGTTTTTATAATAAACATACATATCCGGAGAAAATATGCAAAACACAACTATAAACCATAAACCATCTTTTAAAGCCTACATAAAAATTAAAGCGGAGCCGCAAAAAATTGACAAGCTTATAAATACTGTTAAACATAAAACTGACGATTATTTGTTTATCAACAGAAAAAAAGGCAAAAATAAAGATTCTGTATGCCTTTTAACAGCAAAACATCTTGATATATTTCTTGACTATTTAAAGGATATCAGATACGCGTACATGCCGGATGTGAAGAAAAAACTTTCCAAAATACTTGGTGAACCACCGAAACAAAAAGATGCACAAAAAGTTATTGAGGCAATAAAAAACAATAAATTTAATTTTAAAACAGGAAAAATAAAATAAATCCGGTTGTTCGGCAATTATCTGTCACAATATAGCAAAATATAAAAAAACAAGGCACCTTTGGGGTGCCTCGTTTGTATTGAATAAGTAGAAAATTAACGTTTTGAGAATTGGAATCTTTTTCTTGCTCTTTTTCTACCATATTTTTTACGTTCTTTAACACGAGCATCTCTTGTGAGCAATCCTTCTGCTTTAAGTACTGATCTTAATTCCGGATTGTACTGGAGCAATGCTCTTGAAATACCGTGTTTAATAGCGCCTGCTTGTGAAGCAATTCCGCCGCCTACAGCCTTAACTTTTACATCAAAGTTTTCCATGTTTTCAGTCAAAGCCAGCGGTTTGAAAATCATCATCTCAAGCGCAGGTCTGTTTCCTATATAATTAGCAAGTGTTTTGCCGTTTACAAAAACTCTGCCTTTACCTTTAACAAGTTTTACAACCGCAATAGAGGTTTTTCTTCTTCCAGTTGCTTTAATTTCGTCTGCCATTATTTAACCTCCATTTCGTAAACTTCAGGTTTTTGTGCAGCGTGAGGATGTTCAGAACCGGCATATACTTTGAGTTTTGTAAACTGTTGTGCACCCAAAGTGTTATGCGGGAGCATTCCTTTAACTGCTTTTTCAATAGCTTTTGTAGGGTCTTTTTCCATCAAATCTTTGAAGGAAATAGCCTTCAATCCACCCGGATACATTGTATGGTGGTAATAAATTTTGTCAGTTTCTTTTTTACCGGAAACCTGAATTTTATCCGCATTGATAACGATTACAAAATCGCCTGTATCAACATTCGGAGTATAATTCGGCTTGGTTTTTCCTCTAAGAAGATTTGCAGCAACGGTAGCCAATCTGCCTAAGGTTTTGCCTTCTGCATCTATGACATACCATTTTCTTTCAACTTCCAGAGGTTTTGCTGAATAAGTTTTCATCTTTCAGTTATCTCCATAGTGTTATTAATTTTACTATCATAGGGCTGATACCCTACTTCCATTAATGTCAGCCCGTCCGGACTGACCGTCGGACCTGCTTTTGTTCTGTCATTTGAATCGAGAATTTGTTTCATAACCTCGGGTTTAAGGTTGTTTTTCTCTATCATCAATAGTGTTCCGACTATTGTTCTGACCATGTTGTATAAAAATCTGTTTGCAACAATCTCTATTGTGATTTCATCACCGGATTTTACGCATTCAGCTTTATACAATACACAAACAGAAGCAGTATCTGTTGCCTGAGCTGATTTAAACGAAGTAAAATCATGTTCCCCGATTAAGTAACTCAGAGCTTTGTTCATTCGCTCTATGTCAAGATTTTGTCTCACAAGAAGCGAATGACCGTCCCAGACGCTCCGCTGAGACCGGTTTATTATCCGATAGTTATACCTTCTGTATCGTCCGCTCTTTTGGGCATGAAAATTATCAGTAACTTCAATAATTTCCGAAACACTGATATCTTTCGGAAGCAGTCCGTTTAATGAGTTAAGGAACCTTGAAGCAACAATCGGCTCTTTCGTCGAAAAATGGACAACTTGCCCTCTGGAATGAACACCGGCATCGGTGCGTCCCGAGAATATAGTTTTTATTGGGCGGGGAATTTTAGTACTATTTTGTCTTTCCCCTGTCAATGTACAAAGTGCTCGCTCAAGTTCAGACTGTATTGTCTTTTGGTTCGGCTGGATTTGTGAACCTGCATAGTTTGTACCTATGTATTCAACTTTAAGCGCGTATTTAGGCATTTTACACAATTTGTATCAATGCCATCTCAGTAGCGTCGCCACGTCTTGGGGGCATTCTGTAAATTCTTGTATATCCGCCGTTTCTGTTAGCATACTTTTTGCCGATTTCCGCAAATAGTTTTCTTAATACAGTTTCCGGCATAACCTTCTTGCCTTCTTCTTTTGACTCAACAATTGCGCTTGTTTCAGCGTCCATCAATCTGCCGGTTTCTTTGTCAAATATAAATCTGGCAGCCTGTCTTCTTGCGTGCAGGTCTCCGCGCTTTGCTAGCGTGATGAGAGATTCAGCATACGGCTTCAGAGCTTTTGCTCTGGACATAGTAGTTTTTATTTCGCCGTGCAAAAAGAGTTCGGTTGCCAAAGAACGCAATAACGCTTCTCTTTGGTCTTTTGCTCGTCCGAGCCTGTGTCTGTTACACTGGTGTCTCATTTTTATGTCCTTTTTCTTTTATTCTAGTGTCTCAAATCCGGCGGCAATGAAAGATATCACCGCCGGAGCTTAAATTTTTATAATACTTCTTCCAAATCAACACCTTCCGGATTTGGCATAAGATCCAAACCGAACTGGTGAAGTTTCTCAATTACTTCATCGGAAGATTTTTTACCAAAGTTCTTGATGTTCAACAAATCATGTTCGGATTTTTTGAGCAATTCAGCCATTGAGTTTATGCTTGCTCTTTTCAGGCAGTTATAAGCTCTGACAGAAAGTTCAAGATCTTCGATAGAGATAGACGGAGCTTCTTCCGTAGTTTCTACAACTTCTTCGCTAACAGTTACTGTCTGAGGAACAGACACCGTCACCGGCTGACCGGTAATAGATGCAATCTGCATAAAATGCTCAATCAGCATGTTAGCAGCCTGAGACAGTGCGCTATTTACTTCAACACTTCCGTTTGACCAGATTTCCAAAACGAGTTTGTCAAAGTCCGTGATATCACCTACACGTGTATGCTCAACATTGTATGAAACTCTTTTGATAGGCATAAATGTCGCATCAATCGGAAGCATGTCTATAGGCAATCCGCCTTTATTTTCTTTCAATACATCCTGTGTAATGTAGCCTTTTCCTGTTTCAACAAGTATATCAGCGTGAATGCTGCCGCCTTCTGCAATTGTGCAGATAACCCAGTCAGGATTAACTATTTTTACGCCAGCAGGGAGTTTAAGGTCTGATGCAAGCACCGGACCCGGTTTTTCTACGTCTAATCTTAAATGCTGTGTTTCTTTGCTGTCTGTTTTTACAACAAGACCTTTGAGGTTCAGCATAATATCGATTACATCTTCAACAACACCGGGGATAGCCGTATATTCGTGAGTTATACCCTCAATTCTGACAGCAGTAACGGCAGCTCCTTCAAGTGATGAAAGAAGAACACGTCTCAGTGCATTACCGATTGTAGTACCAAAACCTCTTTCAAGCGGCTCAATAACGAATTTTCCATATTGAGAACCGTCTGAATCAGTTGTTGTATTAACGCATTTAATTTTCAATTCCATAATTTTAAATCTCCTAATTATTTACCGGATTACTTAGAGTAGTACTCAATTACAAGTTGTTCTTTAAATTCAGGATCGAGTTCTTCTCTTTCAGGAATTCTGTCGAATGTAATTTTTTGTGCTTCTCTGTCAACAGTCATCCATACAGGTGCCATAGCGGCGTCAATGGGTTCAACTACAGATTTAATAAAATCTGCACTTCTTGTTTTTACTGTTATTACGTCACCGGCTGAAACCAGGAATGAAGGAATATCTACTTTTTTACCGTTAACAAGAATATGACCGTGGTTTACAATTTGACGTGCCTGTTTTCTTGTAGCGGCAAAACCGGCTCTGTACAAAACATTGTCTGCTCTGCGTTCAAGAGTCTGTAAAAGAACAGTACCGGTTACACCTGCACTCTTAGCTGCTTTGTGATAATATTTTGCGAATTGTTTTTCACTTACAAGATAAGTAAGTCTGATTTTTTGTTTTTCATTTAAGTGAACGGCATAATCAGAAAGTTTTTTTCTTGCAGCACCATGCTGACCTGAAGCAGTCTGTCTCAATGAAGAAACCAGCTTTCTGTTAGACAAATCCGTAACGCCGTAGTTGCGGAAAAGTTTGTTTGAAGGTCCTTTATATCTAGCCAATTTTGACTCCTTTGTCTTTTAATAATTATACTCTACGTTTTTTGGGCGGACGGCAACCGTTATGAGGAATTGGGGTAACGTCCTTAATTAATGTAATTTCGAGTCCTGCAGCTTGAATAGCTCTGATTGCTGTTTCTCTGCCTGAACCCGGACCTTTGATATAAACTTCGACTTTTTTCATACCTTGGTCTGCTGATTTTTTTGCTACGAGAGCAGCTGCAGATTGAGCGGCAAAAGGAGTGCCTTTTCTTGCACCTTTAAAACCGCAGGCACCTGCTGATGCCCATGCAATAGCATTACCTTGTGTGTCACAAGAAGTTACGATTGTATTATTGAATGTTGATTGAATATGTACAACACCCTGCAATACATTCTTTTTTTCTTTCTTTTTAGTTTTAATTGGTCTTGCCATTTTTATATCCTTTAATTATTACTATTATTTTTTAACCTAATTGGGTTTATTAACGCATAAAATCATTATTTTTTCTTAGCGATAGGTCCGGTCTTTTTGCCGCGTCTGGTTCTGGCATTGGTTTTTGTTCTTTGTCCTCTTGCCGGAAGCTTTCTTCTGTGACGCATTCCTCTGTAAGAATTGATTTCGGAAAGTCTTTTTATGTTAAGTGCTTCCTCGCGTCTCAAGTCACCTTCAATATGATAATTAGCCAGTTCGTCTCTGAGCTTTTTAATATCATCATCTGTGAGATCGTCTGTTCTCAAATCCTGAGATATTGAGCAAGCTTCCAAAATTTTAGCAGAACGTGTAGGTCCTATACCGTAGATATAGGTCAAAGCTATTATCATTCTTTTGTTACGGGGTAAATCAACCCCAGCTAATCTTGCCATTTTTTCTCCTTGTATTGTTCTTAAATGTTATTATTTTTTTAGTCATTCCGGCAGCCGCGCGGAAAAATACAACCGCTGAATTAACAGCAGCTAATTAACCCTGTCTCTGTTTATGTTTCGGGTTTGAGCAGATGACAGTAATTCTGCCCCTTCTTCTGATTACTTTGCAATCTTTGCACATTCTTTTTACTGATGCTCTGGTTTTCATTTTTTATTCCTTTATTTAATTACTTTAATCTGTAAGTGATTCTGCCGCGGGTGAGATCATAAGGCGTCATTTCAACTTTAACTTTGTCTCCGGGAAGAATTTTTATGAAATTTTTTCTTATCTTTCCTGATATGTGGGCTAAAATTTCGTGACCGTTCTCCAATTCGACTTTAAACATTGCGTTGGGAAGTGATTCAAGAATTTTTCCCTCAAATTCAATTACATCTTTTGACATTTTACCTTCTTTTCGACTATGTTTTTTTGAATTTCAGCTTTTTTAGCTGCCGTAAGCATTTTAGGGCATAATTATACCCTCAATTTTTATTCTACATGCTAAAATTTCAATTACAAGCTTTAAACGCCCATTTTATTAATTTTTTGACCATTTTGTACTAGTGTTGTCGAAAATGTTTTTTTAAAATAACGGCATAATTAATATTTTCCACGAACTCCGACAAGCCCTGATTTCAAGTTTTTTCAGAAATTTTGTTAAGTTATGTTAAAATTCTAATTATTATATATTAATAAAAACAAACAATGACTAATCTTAAAATTGAAAAAATAATAAATTAAAAAAGAACAAATTCCAAACGATTTTAAATATGTAATATTTGTTTTAACGTAAATTTATAAAAATATTGCATTAAAAAATGCGCCGGATAAATCGGCGCATTTTTTGGGATTTTTCTAACCTATAACAGGCTGTGTGAAAGTTCTTGCACCCAGTTCGTTATCAATGAGCAGGAGAGCATTAGTATCTGCACCGGCAAAATTAAGTTTTGCAAGAATATCTTTTGCTGTTGATTCTTCTTCAACCTGTTCTTTTATGTACCACTGCAAGAATGATAAAGCTGCCCTGTCTTTAGCTTCTTCAGCAACATCCATAAGTTCTGAAATTTTTGAGGTAATAAACTGTTCGTGTTTAAGTGTTGCTTCAAAAACTTCTATAGGAGAGTTCCATTCACAATTCGGTTTTTGAATAGCTTCAAGAATAACTTTGCCGTCTCTTGCGTGGAGATAGTCATAAAGCCCCATAGCATGGGCAATTTCTTCCTGTACCTGAATTTTCATCCAGCTTGCAAATCCCTTCAATGACATTTCTTCAAAATAAGCAGACATCGAAAGATACAAATAAGCGGAGTACATTTCTTCGTTGATTTGCTTGTTAATTGCGTTGTTTAATGTTTCTTTAATCATTTTCACTACTCCATAATCCATGTATATTACACAATTCTCTGGCTTTCATTTTATCACAACCGCATTTAAAATCCATAACCGGTTCTTCATGCGGATGTAAAAATTTTCGTTTCATAAATTTTCTATCCGGAGAAATTGCCTCTATAAACTCGATATAATGGGTATCTTCCATAGGATGAGGCATAGAGCCGATTTTTATTCTTATATGATCATCATCTGTTTTTTCAATGACCGGTACATGCTTTTCCTGCGCTGCATCTACAGTATTCTCATTGTAAAGCTTCATTGCCTCTCCGCAGCAGACAAGTTCACCTTCACCCGGATGAAGCACTTCAACAATATTTCCGCAAATATTGCATTTATAGATTTGTAACAATTCTGTCATAATTTACCTTCCTTTAAAAAAACAAAAACATTATAAATTCAAAGTTAATCATTTTCATTCATCAACAGGGCAGCGCTAAAAAATGAAAGATACTACTTTAGGATATAAACATAAAAGGCAATGAAAAAGAATCGATAATATAAGAAACTGTAATATAAACTTAAAACAAATATAAACACAATTGAAAGGCGGATATATGTTCAAAAAAATACTATTACCTGCAGCATTGTTTGCTCTCGGCGCATACAGTGCAAAAAAGCAATTCCCCAAAACTCCGCTCATCGGAGATACAGCGCCGTCTTTTCGTGCTGAAACGACTCAAGGAAAAATCAATTTCCCGGAAGACTACAAAGGCAGTTGGACAATATTTTTCTCGCATCCCGCTGATTTTACACCGGTATGCACCACGGAGTTTATGCTGTTTCAGTCAATGGCTTATGAATTTTCACAGCTAAATACAAAACTTCTCGGACTTTCTGTAGATAGCGTAAATTCTCATCTTGCCTGGCTAAAAGAGATTAAAGACAGGATAAAATACAACGGACTTGAAAATGTGGAAGTTTCATACCCGATTATTGATGATAAAAAAATGGAGGTTGCAAAACTCTATAGTATGATTCATCCCTCGGAATGCAGTACTAAATCAATAAGAGCAGTATATATAATAGACCCGGAGAGCAAAATAAGAGCAGTGTTGTTCTATCCTGATTCAAACGGACGCAATCTGCATGAAATAAAAAGACTGTTAATTGCCTTACAAACAAGCGATATGTTCGATGTCGCAACACCCGCAAACTGGGAGCCGGGAGATGAGGCAATTATACCGCCGCCCGAGTCCTGGGAGGAAGCAATAGCACGAGTTGAGCACAAACCCAAAGACGCAAAATGCATTGATTGGTTTTTGTGTTTCAGACATCTTTCTATTGACGATATAAGAGAAAAATTATTTAACAAATAGTTTTTAAAAGGAGCTAATATGTCTAAGATAATTGAATTAACAGATGAAAACTTTAAAACGCAGCTTGACAATACAGACAAACCTGTACTTGTAGATTTTTATGCACCGTGGTGCGGTTATTGTAAAAGACAAATGCCGATTGTAGAAGAACTCGCAGAAGAACTGGAAGGTGAGGTTGAAATAGCGGCTCTGAACATAGATGAAAACGAAACAACAGCTGCTGACTTTTTTATCAGCGGAATACCGGCTCTCTTAATTTTTAAAAACGGAGAACTCATGGAGCAGTTCTCGGGATTGCATCAAAAAGAACCGCTAAAAAACGCTCTTGAAAAATATTCAAATAATTAACTACATAAAAAAAATGCCCTGTTAGAAACAGGGCTTTTAGGTTTTCTATGTATCTATGTTAGTAGCATAAACTGCATTAGCTTCTATAAAGTCACGGCGCGGTTCTACCTTGTCACCCATCAAAATGTCAAATAACTGGTCACAAAGCATTGCGTCTTCAACATTAACCTTAAGAAGTGTTCTTGTTGCCGGATCCATGGTTGTTTCCCATAGCTGCTGCGGCATCATTTCGCCAAGACCTTTGAACCTTTGCAGAGTAAGCCCCTTCTTGCCTCTTTCTTCAACTATTCTTTGAAGCTCTGCAAATGATGTAATCTGAACTTCCTCATTACCTAAATCAACAACGAGCACTTTTTCTTCTTCAATTAAGAAGCTTCTTATAAGCGGGTATGCATTTTTTACACGCTGGTATTCGTTGCTCTTTATCAGAATATTTGTCAAAAGTACAGTCTCTGTCTCTCGTTCAAGATGAAGATTCAGATTATACTTGCATGTTTCCGTGTTAAATTTAATTTCAACGCGATAGTCTTTTGCCTCGGAAATACCATAATTCTGAGCATGGTCTTGCAGATAATGATTAATATAATCGCATCTTTCCTGCATAATTTCCTGACTGTCAAAATCACTCGCTTCAATATTTGAACGAACGAGGGCTCTCATCACAACAGACGGAATCGCACTGATAAGCGGATTATTAAAAGAGTGGTAAAACGCAGACATATTTCCGATTAGTTTTTCCAAATCTTCACCTGTTGCACTTTTCTCTTTCTTTTTATCGTAAAGGGTAAGCCCTTTAATACCGCGTTCTCTAAGCATTTTATCAAGAGCTCTGTCATCGTACAAATACTCGGATGACTTGCCTTGTGTAATTTTATACAAAGGCGGCTGGGCAATAAATACATGCCCGTGGTCAAGAAGCGGTTTAGCATATCTGAAAAAGAATGTCAAAAGCAGCGTCCTAATGTGCGCGCCGTCTACATCAGCATCGGTCATAATAATAATCTTATGATATCTGAGTTTTTCAATATCAACGTCATCTTCATTTTTGCTGATGTTAATACCTAACGCCTGAACCATTGATTTGATTTCATTGTTAGCATACATTTTGTCGAGACGTGCACGCTCTACGTTTAAAATCTTACCGCGAAGCGGCAGAATTGCCTGAAACATTCTGTTTCTGCCTTGTTTAGCAGAACCGCCCGCAGAATCACCCTCTACAATATACAGTTCGCATTTGTCAGCTTCTCTGCTTGAACAGTCTGCAAGTTTTCCCGGCAGAGTGGATGTTTCAAGAGCAGATTTCCTTCTTGTAAGCTCTCTGGCTTTTCTTGCAGCCTCTCTGGCTCTTTGCGCCTGCAATGTTTTTTCTATAATAATTTTTGCGTATTTTGGATTAAATTCAAGCCATTCCTGTAACTTATCTCTGATTGTATCCTGAACGGCTGCAGTAGCTTCCGAACTGCCAAGTTTGTCTTTTGTTTGTCCTTCAAACTCAGGATTCGGCAGTTTTACCGAAACAATGGCTGTCAACCCCTCTCTCACATCATCACCGGAGAGATTTGCTTCAGAGTCTTTAATAAGTTTATTTTTTCTTGCATAATCATTTAAAACTCTGGTTATACCGTTTCTAAAACCTGTAAGATGTGTTCCGCCGCCATGAGTATTGATATTGTTTGCAAAACTCAAAACCGATTCATTGTATGCATCGGTATATTGCATAGCAATCTCAACCCGCATATCATCAACAGTTTTGTCAATATATATGGGCTGCTCAAACAGAACTGTTTTATTTTTGTTTAAAAATTCAACATAACTTCCAATACCGCCTTCAAAATGAAAATCCTGCTCATCATTTGTTTTGGCGTCTATATATCGGATTTTTAACCCCTTATTAAGGAACGCCATTTCTCTTAACCGGTTTGCAATAACATCCCGGTCAATCTGCGTCGTTTCCGTAAATATTTCAGGGTCAGGCCAGAAAGTCGTTCTCGTTCCGGTTTTATCCGTTTCTTTTATTTTTTCAACAGGAGTATTCGGTTCTCCTCTTAAATATTCCTGCCGCCAAACATATCCCTGTCTGGATACCTCAACAACATATTTTTCAGACAAAGCATTTACAACTGACGCACCAACACCGTGCAAACCGCCTGAAACCTTATAGCCGCCGTCTCCGAATTTACCGCCGGCATGCAGCACGGTGTGTACAATTTCAAGAGCTGACTTACCTGTATCCCCTTTAATATCAACAGGTATACCTCGACCGTTATCTTCAACGGTAACACTTTCATCCGTATTAATTGTAACTGTAATCTGTGTACAATAACCGGCAAGTGCTTCGTCAATAGAGTTGTCCACTATTTCATAAATACAGTGGTGCAGCCCTCTCTGTGATGTCGAACCGATATACATGCCCGGTCTCATTCTGACTGCTTCAAGACCCTCTAAGACTCTTATATTATCTGCACTATAGTTTGTTTGTGACGTCATAAAATAAATTCCCCAACTAAATCTTCCACGGTAAAACGTGTGTATAATTTACCATGACAATATATTACTACAAAAACAAAAAAATTTCATATATTAAACTTTTACAAAATTTATAAATTTCCGCAAAATATGTTAACAAGAGGATATTTGCAAAACAAAAAATTCAAAAATTTTTCAAAAAATATAGCCAATCGGGTAATGTACCAATTGATATAAATATAAGACAATATATATAACATTTAATTACCCAGACACGATCCAGCTATTTACCCGGTTGTTTAACCGGGTTTTTGTTCTTTATTTTTATACAATCGCCGGCTCGTTATGCAATCCGAAATGATGATTTAAACAATCAAGTACGGTCTGTGCATATTGTTCATGTTTACCGTAGAAAATGTGAGAAGCGTCCGGAACAACTATAACCTGATTTTTTTCAGGATGTTTGCAATAAGAATTTATTTTTTCCATAAATCCTGCCGGGTCGCCGTTAGTCAGACTGTCTTTTTCTCCGATAATAAACGAACCGTTTACTTTTATGGAATACAAAGAGTTAGTTTCCCCGTCTCCGCTGATTACAGGACAATTTTTCAGGTTAAACGCATTGTAAAATCCGAGCACTGATTCAGCCGACATCGGAGAAAAACCACCGAACATATACGGCAGAATTTGATTACCTCTGCCTTCAGCTACAAATTTTTGAGCTTCTTTAAGACAAATATCAATATTTGGCATAACCGTCCACCAGTGGCTCAAGTCAACAGGTGCACTGACTATAAAATAATCCACAAAATCATCATTGGTATTCCCGAGGTAATGGATAATTTTATTTGATCCGAGTGAATGACCGGCAAGGATTATATTTTTGAATCCAAGCTCCTTTGCAAATTTCACATAAGACTCAACATCTTCATATACAAGACTAAAATCATCAAAAACAACACCTGTGTTTCGCTGTTTTCCCGTTGAAAAATCGGAGTACGCCAAACAGGAAAAAGCATCCATAGCATGTCCGGCAATAAAAGCTATGCCGTTTTTGCTCAACAAATCTCCGGTCTCACATATAAGATCATTCTGGAAAGCATTTGAACAAATACCGCTCATCAAAATAAGCACGCTGTCCATTGAAGCGTCACCCCATATTGCACCTTTTAATTCAAGCCCTCTTGGAGTATTAACTCTGATTATTTCCATTAAATATCTCCTATCTTAAATATGACAACTTTAACATCTGATAATTTCATTATTACCGATATTCAAACGATAGCAAATACTTATATTGCATATTATTTTATGCTTTTGAGGTATATATTAAAAACACAAAACGCCGGACTATCTGAGTCCGGCGTCTTTAATAATAAAAAATCAGGCTTATTCTGCGCTAACTTCTTCTGCTTCTGCAGTTTGTTCTTCAGGAATAGCATCTGTTCTGATAGAATTTGTTTTTGCTTTTGATTTAAGGTTTTTGTCTTTGAACTTTTTAACCTGTCTGTCCAGCTTATCAGCAACAAGGTCAATACTTGCATACATATTTTCTGCAGATTCCGTAACATGAACGGAGCCGCCTACAAATTTGCAAGTAACTTCAGCCGTATGACTTTGCGCCACGCTGGGGTTTTTGATAACTGACAAAACTATGTCAATTCCTTCAATCTGGTCATAATGATTTGCAACCTTTCCGATTTTTTCCTTTGCATAAGCTTTAATCGCGTCTGTGATTTCAATGTTTCTACCGTTTACGTATATGCGCATACAAGCCTCCAATAAAATGATACTTACCCAGTATAACTCATTTTTTCAATAGTTGCAACGACAAACTCCCTGATGATATAATTTTGTTGACGATACTATAAATAAATATAAAAAGACTTTACGGGAGATTTATATGAAGAAAAAAATCAGTTTATTATTAATGAGTTTGCTTTTGAGCACTCCTGCTTTTGCCCAAAACGGAGTGTGGATTAACGATTTGAGAACTATTTTTAATAAAAACCAGGCTATCATTATGGCGATAAACATTAGAACATTTAACGCCGATGACAAAAATAATAATGAAATAATAGAGCCAGAAAAAGGAGAAACTCCGGGAAATTTTGTTAATGCAGTACAGCGGCTTGACGGCTTAAAGAAATTAGGGATAAACACAATCCATCTTCTGCCTGTTACTCCGGTCGGAAAAGTTAAGGCAATGGGAACAGCCGGCTCTTTATATGCAATCTCAAGCTTTAACCAGCTTAATCCGCAGCTTGATGATAAGACTAACAATCTGACAGTAAAACAAGAAGCTGCCAATTTCATAAAAGAATGTCACAAGAGAGGTATAAGAGTAATAATAGACCTTCCGAGCTGCGGTTCATATGACATGTACCTTGCAAATCCGAATCTTTTTGAAACCGACATGGCAAAACAGCCGCAAGTTCCGGCTGATTGGACGGATGTCAGAATGTTTAAAACACAAAATGCTGACGGGTCTATTAATGAAGATGTTTATAATTTATACAAACAGTTCGTTGATATGGCATTAGAACTTGATATAGACGGTATAAGGGCAGATGTTGCAACCGCAAAACCTTACGCTTTCTGGGAAAGACTTATAAAATATACAAGAGAAAAAAGTCCCCAGTTCCTTTTCTTAGCTGAGGCTTCCGAAAGCTGGAACGAGCCGGTCACAAAAAATGCTCCGTTTACCCCATATGATAAGCTGCTTGAAGCAGGATTTGACGGTTATTACGGAAGCTTTTTTAACTTCAAAGACTGGAAAACAGCAGACGAGTTTGAAAAGCAAATGCAGCTTGTAAACTCCATACAAAAAGAATCAAACTACCAGAAAAGTGTTATCGGCAGCTTTTCAACTCACGATGAAATAAGCCCGATTGTTCTGGGCGGACCCCAGTTAACAAAGCAGATAATCTGGATGCAGGCAACACTTCCGGTAAATTCCTATTTTGTTGACGGCTTCCAGTCCGGAGACGCATATCTTTATAAATATGCAAATCAAAAAGCGCCAAAAACATATACTGATGACGATTATTACTATGTACACAAAGGCAAAATCGACATTTTTAACTTTTCAAGAAGACCGGGCGGCAAGGATTCAATGATTCAGGATGAATTTATTATTGCTAACTCGATAAAAGCTCAGGCAACAGAACTTCTCCAAAAAGGAACGCTGACCTTCCTTAACACAACAAATCCGGATGTGTTTGCATACATGGTCACGTACGACCGTTCCTCAATCATTGTTATTTTAAATAAAAATTTACAAAGAAGAAATGCTGCCGATATAAAATGTGCAGTAACGCAAAAAACACTGATTACACCGGTCAGAACACCCGCAGCTGCTGCTGTCAAAAACGGCAAACTAACTGTAGACATTCCGCCGGGTGAAATTATAGTAATGCTTGCTGATTTGACTAAAAAATAGAGCTGTCTGCAAGATATTCCATAACTTTATCATAGAGGCATCCGAGGTTTTCGGGTGTCTCTATTGGTAAAACAGCGTCTTCACTTTCAACAGTCGGCGCAAACTCCAGTGTAATAACGGGAATATTTCTCTCTATTCCACAGTAAGTCCCAAAACTTCCGGGTGTCGGATATCCGATATTCTCCTCAACCTTATAACCTGTTATTTTACTTAATTCTTTAGCAATACCTGACGCCGGACCATCATAATTCACAATACGATAAGGCTCATGCAAAGTCAAAATCAAATCAGGCTTATATTTTTCAATTACCCGTATAAGAAACATTGTTTCAATCTCGCTTGCAGGCGTATTTCCGCCGAAGTATTTGTCTTTTTTACCTGATATCCAGTTTTTCGTCGGAAAATTTCTGTTAAGGTCAACACCGTTTGAATTGCAGCGGGTTTTATTTAAAAATCCGTCAGGGTTAAGACAAGGAATGAAAAGCAGCCTGTTTTTGGGGTGTAAATCTTTTTCAAGAAAACTTTCTGTCAAATATTTTCCGGAAGGCTCATCCCCGTGAAAAACACCGATGGTAAGTACTGTCGTACCGTCACCGCCTGCGTCTGTAAGGATTATTTCATTGCCGGAGGCTGTTTTTTGCCTGTCTAAAACTTTTTGTATCATTTTTGTACAAGTGTTCTCCAGTTATCTGCTGTTTTTTCAAGCGTCTTTTTTAAATCTGCTTCATCGAGCAAAATCTGCTGCACTGCTGTATTTAAGATAGTTAAAAATTCTTTTCTGTTTCTTTCAAACTGAACCTGAGACTCAAGATTGTTTAACTGCGAAGCACTGATTTTTCTGGCTTTTGATATAACATCATTCTCATCAGCCAGTGTAAAATACGGGTCGTTCAACGCTTCTTTGTTCACCGGCAAAATCGTTGTCAACCGCGCAAGTTCAAGCTGGTTTTCTTTGTTTGTCAAAAACAGAGCAAACCTGAGAGCACCGTCTTTATGTCTGGCTTTTGCCGGTATCACAAGATTCATAATAGAAACATCATACTTTCCTGTATCTCCGACAAGCTGGTTTGTTACATCAGTTTGTTTAAAGACCTGCGGAGCGTTTTCTTGCACAATATTTAAGAAATTAGCACCGGACTGTATGAATACAAGCTGTCCTGACATATACTTTTCAAGCGCTTCTCTATGCGTCTGTGTTATAGATTCTTTTGGAATAAGATTCTTCTGATAGAGGGTTTTGTAGTCGGAAAAAATCTTTGCACTTTTTTCAGAAGCCAGTGTATCCGGTGTGTTTATGTCATATTTGTTTAAAATTTTCAACATTGTATCATTTTCTGCCACCGTCGGCATTGTCGCAAAAACACCGGTTTTTGACTTGATAGTTTCAGCCCCGGCATTTAAATCATCGTAAGTAACGGGTAGTTTTCCGAAACCGGACTTTTTCAGTAATTCTTTGTTATAAAAAGTCAATGACGAGGTTGCATAAAACGGTATTGCATAGCATTTTCCCTGATATTTAAGGTCATTAACAATTTCTGCGTTGTAAGCTGTAAGCTGTTTGCAATCCAAAAATTCAAGCGCCTGTTTTTGCGCAAGCACGCTTGAAAAATCAGGAGTAAGATTCACCAAATCCGGCGGAGTATTACTCAAAATAGATGCAAGCGTCCGTTTTTCACCTTCCGAATACGGTACATCTACCCATTTAATTTTTATACCGGGGTTTTGTTCCTCAAATTCGTAAATTAACGAACGCATATAATCATTAAACGTCCCAAGCTGCAGCGTCCAAAAGACAACCTCATCGGAAGTCTGTTTAGGTGTCAAAACCAGCAATCCTCCGAAAAGACACATAATTACCGCAATCAAAAGTAAATTTTTCATCTAATTATCCTTATACGGGAACAGTTTTACATCACTGTTCATAACAAACGTCACTTCTTCACCTGCTTTTATCACTGTAGGCTTACCAAAATATCTGATACTTGTAGGAACAAGCTGCAGCACTCCTTTTTTCCAAGTCCCCGGATAATGCGGCATTCTTGTATAATATTGAACCTCGGCAAGGTCTCCGCCGACAGTTGTTGTATTGTTCCAGTACAAATATGCGTCAAGCTTATATTGTTTTTCAGTCGGGGTAATTACCTTAAATACCCGTATTTTCATTGCTGCATTTATTCCTTCAACAGCCTCTGTTACAGATTCAATCCGTGCAACATATATTGAATTTTTTGGTATTATGTTAGATTCGCCCATAAAAACATCCACTGGGCTTATAAAATACTCTAAATCTCCGGCATGAACAGTAGATGTAGATATCTCGCGCTGGCTTATCGCCTTTAGGAATGTGCCTTTTGCCAGTGCCGCAGGTTTATACCCCCTAAGCTGCGGTTCCGCAAAACATACACACCAGGTACAAATAAGCACTAATATTACAGCGAAAAATTTTGTTGTTAATTTCATTCTTTAATAATAATAAATTATCTGGATTTTTCAACCTGTTTTTACTAAAATTAAGGCATGTATTGTAGACAAGAGGATATGAATTATGTTGGATATTAAACTTATCAGAGAAAATCCCGAAAAAATAAATGAACTTTTAAAGAGGAGAAACCCGGAACTTTCTGTAGACAAAGTAATTGAAATAGACGCTGAAAGAAGAAAAGTCCAGACAGAGGCAGATGAACTCCGTGCACTCAGAAAATCAGAGTCTCAAAAAATCGGCGAACTGAAAAAGCAGGGTCAAGATACCACTAAGGTTCAGGAAGAAGTCCGTGAAATCGGCGACAAAATAAAAGCACTTGAAGAAAAAGAAACAGAACTCGATTCTAAACAAAGAGAACTTTTGCTTACAATACCCAACATCCCTGATGAAAATATAGCTATCGGCGCAAGCGATGCGGATAATGTTGTAAAAAAATATGTCGGCGAACCTTCTAAACCCGGCTTTGAACAAAAAGCGCACTGGGATATTGTGACCGAAAAAGATATAGTAGATTTTGAGCGGGGAGTAAAAATATCCCAATCCAGATTTTATATTTACAAAAATAAAGGCGCAAGACTAGAAAGAGCTATTATTAACTTTTTTCTTGATCTTCACACGACAAAACACGGTTATGAAGAAATACTGCCGCCTGTACTTGTAAATTCCGGCGCAATGACAGGAACAGGTCAGCTTCCTAAATTTGCGGAAGATATGTATAAATGTGTAAACGAAGACCTGTATTTAATACCAACCGCAGAAGTTCCGGTAACAAATATCTACTGCAATGAAATCTTATCAGAAGACGATTTGCCAAAATGTATGACGGCTTACACTCCTTGTTTCAGACGGGAAGCAGGCTCTGCAGGAAAAGATACAAGAGGTCTTATCAGAGTCCACCAGTTTAACAAAGTCGAACTCGTAAAACTTACTACTCCCGAGCAGGCTCCTGAAGAACATGAAAAACTGACTCAAGATGCTGAAGAAGCTCTGGAGTTACTGGAACTTCCGTTCAGACGGGTAGAACTTTGCACGGGTGACATCGGATTTTCTGCCAGAAAATGCTATGACCTTGAGGTCTGGATGCCGTCATATAACAGCTACAAGGAAATCTCAAGCTGTTCCGTATTCGGTGACTTCCAGGCAAGGCGCGCCGGTTTAAAATACAGAAGCAAGTCAACCGGAAAAGTAAACTACTGTTTCACGATGAACGGCTCAGGTCTTGCGGTCGGCAGGACATTTGCGGCTATTATAGAAAACTTCCAGCAGGAAGACGGGTCAGTTATTATTCCGGAAGTTTTGAGACAGTACACAGGATTTGACAGATTGTAATTATGAGCAAAAAAGGTTGTTTTATTACATTTGAAGGTGCTGACGGCTGCGGAAAGACAACCCAGTCAGAACTTATTCAAAAATATCTTGAAGAATCCGGCTACAAAACCCTCTGGACACGAGAACCCGGGGGTGCAGCGCTGGGAAAGGAATTGCGAAAAATACTTTTGCACTACGAAGACTACGTAGCGCCGGAGTGTGAAGCATTTCTATTTCTCGCAGACAGAGCACAGCACGTTGAAACAGTTATAAAACCTGCAGTAAACAACGGGCTTATTGTTCTTTGCGACCGTTACACCGACTCGACCGTCGCTTATCAGGGTTACGGAAAAGGTATTGACCTGTCCAGAATAAACTACCTTAATGACCTTGCTACAGGTAAATTTTATCCTGACTTAACGCTCGTGTTTGATGTTGATTCAGAAGTTGCCCAAAAAAGAGTCGGCACAGAGAAAGACAGAATGGAATCAGAAGGAATGGAGTTCCACAAAAAGGTCAGATACGGCTACCTTGAGCTTGCACAAACTTTTCCTTTCAGGATAAAAGTTATTAACGCAAATAAAACAATAGAAGAAGTTTTTGAAGAAACTAAAAAAATTCTGAACGATTTTTTGGCGCATATTGAGTAAATTGTCTGAGAGTGACCTCGCTTGCAGAAGTGGTACACTGAGTGCGAGCGGCACCGGGTTCGGCATTTTGCACTCTGTCGAAGACACAATTAAATATTGTTTCTGAGAGGGTGACACCATGTACTTGTTGCTTGTGCCGGTATTATAAAAACAAAGGTTGAACTTGTTTTTTGCACAAGTTCAATAAGTTATCGGGGTCAGTTGACTATATGAAAAATATTAAACAAAAATTTTATAAATAGAAAAATGGCAAGTTGAAAAATAGCAACTTGTTATTTTTTTGTAAAAATCAGGCAATTTTTTCCGGTACATTGTTTTTATATAAATAAGGGATAGATTATGAAGTTTAAGATATTGTAAAAAGCCCTGTTAAACTAAAGAGGAATGTTAGAATAGTTAGAGGATTTTAGGAACACAATGGAAAGTTACAGCGTTAAGAGAGGCGACAATTTATGGAAAATCGTCACCGAAAAATACAAGCTTAAAGATTCTGAAAAAATAGCTGAGCTGGTTAAAGATATTGCAGAGAAAAACAATATCGATGAACCTGATTCTATTTTTATCGGACAAAAAATTCTTCTGGACGTGAAGAAAGAACCTCCGGCAGCACTTCAACAGCCGGCAGATCGCCCTCTTTTAAAAGTTACTCCTCCTAATTTTGATTTGTTAATTGACAAATCTAAATTCCATTTTGCAAAAACTGACGCAATACCCGCTGCTGCATTACCGCAGCGTGAATACGTACCGGTTCCGGACAATGTGCATGGACCAAATCCGGGATTTGACAGTTATGAGCCGGGCTTTGCAGAAGTAAAAAAAGAAATTGAAGCAAAAAATGAAGGAACAAAAAGATTTTCTCTGTCCAACCCGAGTTTCTTTGCTAAACATTTGAGCAAATATCAAGAAGCAGCAAAACGAATACAGGAAGCCATTGAAGAAAATGAAAAAGAGTTAAAACTTTCAGACAACGGCAACAACGTAGATATAGATGCTGTAAGAAAAATTCTGGATGAGTTTGAGCTGCCGCCATATGAAGGCAAAGCAGATAAAGCTAAAAACGGAGATGTAATTGTTTCTTCGCCACAGCCGGTCACAGAAGAAGCACCAAAAGTAAAAATAAGAAATGTTAACGGAACAGAAATTTCTTCTCCTGTAAAAAGGAAAGGAACAGAATCGGCAAAAACGTTATCAAAACCGCGCAAAACAAAATATCACGATATTGATATTACACATAAATACACCGGTACAGCAGAACAAATTAATAAATATTTAGGCGGTGTATTAAAAGGTAAAGGGGCAAAATTTATTGAATTACAAGAAAAATACGGAATAAATGCAGCCTTCCTTGCCGCAATAGCAATAAACGAATCTTCAAATGGAACAAGCTACGGTGCTAGAAAAAGGAATAACGTTGGCGGCGTAAGAGAATACGGAAGCTACAAGTTCAAAGTATATGAACGCGTCGAAGACTGCCTTGAAGATATGGCAGATTTCTTAAGCGACAACTATGTTGGTGAAGGTCGCACAACTATTGGCACTGTTGGAGCAAAATACTGCCCTGTTGACGACAAAAGCGATAAGGAAAATATCAATCAATTCTGGCCAAGAAACGTTGGCTATCACATGTCCCGGATAGACCCGAGTGTAAGATATCAGGTATAACAACTAGTCGTCGTTCAGGCTCAATACCGCCATAAAGGCTTCCTGCGGCACTTCAACACGTCCGACTGATTTCATACGCTTCTTACCCTTCTTCTGTTTTTCCAGAAGTTTTCTCTTACGGGATATATCACCGCCGTAACATTTGTCGAGAACGTTTTTGCGCATTGCTTTAATATTTGTGCGGGCAATAATCCTTCCGCCGACAGCAGCCTGTATCGGAACTTCAAAAAGCTGACGGGGGATTATATCTTTTAATTTAGATGTTAATTTTTGACCTATATAAAAAGCGTTGTCTTTATGAACTATAGCGCTCAGCGCGTCAACAACTTCTCCTGCCAGCATAATATCCAGTTTTACAAGGTCAGAGCGGCGATATTCTTTGAACTCGTAATCCATGCTTGCATAGCCCTTTGTTCTGGATTTTAACTGGTCATAAAAATCGACTATAACTTCACTCAGCGGTATTTCATATTCAAGATTCACTCTGACCGTGTCAAGATAGGACATATTTACAAATATACCGCGTTTTGACTGGCACAAATCCATCAAAGCACCCGTATAGTCGTTAGGAGAAATTATATTTACCTTAACATAAGGTTCCTCAATATATTCGCGGTACTGCGGCGGAGGAAGAAGTGCAGGGTTGTCTATTTCTACCATCTCACCGCTTGTTTTGTATACATGGTAGACAACAGACGGAGCCGTTGTAACCAGAGACAAATTATACTCTCTCTCCAGTCTCTCCTGAGCAATCTCCATGTGAAGCATTCCCAAAAATCCGCATCTAAATCCGAATCCCAATGCCGAAGATGTCTCGGGTTCAAAAGTAATAGACGAGTCATTGAGCTTTAACTTTTCAAGAGCCTCTTTCAAATCCTGATATTCATCATTGTCAACCGGATATAATCCGGAAAAGACCATCGGCAGTGCTTCTTTATATCCGGGCAATGGTTCATTTGCCGGAGATTCAACGTGAGTTATAGTATCTCCGACAAAGCGGGTGAGTTCTTTAATTGAACATCCCATATACCCGACATCACCGGTTTTTAGCTCTTTAACAGGAACCCTGTGAGGATTTAAATAACCAAGCTCTACAACTTCATACTCTTTTCCGGTTGCCATAAATTTTATTTTATCGCCAAGTTTTACACTGCCATCCACAACCTTAAAAAAGCACAGTGTTCCGAGATACTGGTCGTATGCACTGTCAAAAACAAGGGCACGCAGCGGTTTATCAGATGTATCCTCAGGCGGCGGAACAAATTCTACAATAGCTTCCAGCACATCTTCTATACCAATACCGGCTTTTGCACTGACAGGGATTGCCATAGAAGCATCAATACCTAAAATATCTTCAATTTCTTTTTTCACTCGCTCGACATCAGCAGACGGCAAGTCTATTTTATTGATAACAGGGATAATTTCCAGATTCTGCTCTATTGCAAGATAAACATTTGCAAGGGTCTGAGCCTCCACCCCCTGCGTTGAATCAACTATAAGAAGCGCACCCTCACAAGCAGCCAGCGAACGGGAAACTTCGTATGAAAAATCAACATGCCCGGGGGTATCAATCAGGTTTAAAACGTAATCTTTACCGTTTTTGGCTTTATAATTCATCCTTGCGGCATTGAGTTTTATGGTGATTCCTCGTTCCCGCTCAATGTCCATTGTATCAAGAAGCTGATCCTGCATATCTCTTTCTGCAATAGTATTCGTAGCTTCAAGCAATCTGTCAGCCAGGGTGGATTTGCCGTGATCAATGTGTGCAATAATACAAAAATTTCTTACATTATCAATAGTCTTCATAAAAATCAGTATAGCTAAAAAACACTTTTTGTAAAATATTTATCTGCAATTACAGGTTTTAAATCTATTAATTGGTTATTATCAAAAAGTTAGTCTTGACAAACAAATCATGCTATTGTATTGTTAGTTAATCCTAACAATATTTTATCGGAAACCTGAAATGCAAATATCATCAATCACAAAATACATAGATCAGCCTTACGTCATTCTTAATTTACAAAAGAAAATGCCGGCATTTTTAGTCAGTTCCGCCCTTGCTTACGGTACTTACGATACATTTAAACAGCCTCGCGGAGCAAAAACAAAACAAGCAATTAAAAACACAGCAATATTTACATCTATAATAGCTTCACTGCTCTATGGCGGAAGAAAACTAAAAATCGGAGGAAAATCCGTTATAGAAACGCCCAAGGTTATCGAAACCGTATTGAAACAAAACAGAGCAATTATCGGATATTTAAAAAATAATACGGGTATTGACGCTACATCAAAAACTATTCTCAAAAAACTGAAATCTTCGGCAATCAGTCCAAAAGAAATAGAACACCTCCAAAAGAATCTGCCAAAAGGAGAAACACGGGAAAGGCTATTCAAAACAATTTTTTCCGAGTCAAACCCTCTGACTTCAAAAGAGATATTTGCTGAAATCGGAAGACTTTCAGCTTTAGGTTTTCTTCCTGTCGCAGCAGGAATAACAGGAGGCATTGCAGCAGATAAAATAACAAAAACATCGTCAAAAAACGGAACCGCAAACAAAATCAAAGAAGGTGCATATCAGTTTTTAGCCAATATTTTTCTCTGCAATATCGGAGCAGGAGCTGCTTTGTTTGGAATAGAAGCGCTGAATCGCAATGGTATTATAAAAAATTTAACGCCGGCAAAAAAACTCATTGCAATACTTAGCGGAATAACAGCAACCGGGATTGTTGGCGGCAGTTTTATAGCAAATTATCTGTGTCAAAAATTTATTAATCCGATATTTGATAAACACACCCCCCGGGAGAAAAAGCTCTATTCAGAACGCAAACCAGAGACTCTGGATATCGCTATGCATTCTGATGACATTGCAACAGCAGGCGTTCTGTCCGGTTTTAAATGGATAGAACCGGCACTTCCTTTAATGTATATGCTATCGGGATATCGGGCGGGTATAGGTTACAGAAATAATGCACAGGAACCTTCCCGCAAAAATATAACCCTAAAAGATGTCCAGGACACAATTTCTTCACAAAAAACATGTTAACTAATACTTTCATTTCTTGTTATTTAGGTACCCTACACTCAGCCCGGATAGTCCCGGGCTTTATTTTGCGAAAAACAGTGTATATAGCAGATATAAAAGAAAAATAAGCATGCTTTTTTTGTAATAATTCTTAATATTTTATAAAAAACAGGCAATTATGAATAATTGATATCCTTTATATATACATAGAGGGAATAGAATAGCTATAAGCATAAGAGAGAAAAGGATAAAAAGAAGGACTTATAGCAGTATACACGAGGGATAGAGCAATGACTTGGGAAGCTTTTACGTACATACAAAATTTTACAGATTCATCATATAAAAAAAATATAGATACCCTGGAACAGAAAAAACTAAATGACAACAACATTGCTGTTTCTGACTCTATTCAAAACACAGTTGTTTTTAACCAGAAAGTCAACAAAGCTGAGATTAGAAAACAGCTTCAAGAGGAGTTTGGCGACATATTCAAAAAAGAAAATATTGAACACGTAAAAGAGCATGTAGTTGCAAATAAAAGATTTGCTGAAAAATATGTTGAGAATCCGGCTGCAGCATTGAAAGATGAACAGGTTAAGGTAAAATTCAACGCAAAAGAAGCTGCAGAAATTGAAAACTTGTTAATCGACGAAAATTCACTTACTCTTTTTGCTGAATTGTCCCGTTATGAAGAATTTAGCGGACAAGATGTAGTTGAATGTCTTAAAAGATATAACAAAATGACAGAAAGAGAAAGAAAAAATTTATTCTTTGCGTCTATGTCAGCTGACGAAGTTGAAAAAATGGATCCGAAAAAGATGGCAAGAAAAATTGCTGCCAACATGAGAAAACTTGCCAGAATGCGTAAATCAATGAAAGCGGAAGACAAAGCATTTATTGCGGAAATGATGAGCAAAGTTCCGAAAGAATGCGAAGAACATATTGATGAAATTATAGAAAACAGAAGAACATACAAAGATTCTGATGTTACAGATATGTGTAAAAATATGGAAGAAATGTCAGATGATGAAAAAGCCGACTACACTCAAAATATATCTGATTTAAGTAAAATTAAAGATAAAGATAACAAGCCGAAATACAAAGGCAGCGTAAACGTAAAAGTTGCCAAAAACATGGTTGATGAACCCAAAGCAAAAAATGCAATTATGGATACCGCAAAAAGAGATGATATGGATGGAGAACATCTTATCGGTATCAGTTCAAACCTTGTTTTAAATCCGAACATGATTGCGGCTTACGAAGCAATTCTCGGAGCAAAATCAAGTGACGGAGAATATAAATTCGGCAAAGAAGCTCTGTTGGGACAAACAGACTACATGTTAGGCAAAAGTCTTTCTGAATTAGAAGAATATGCAGGCAAACTTCTTAAATATGCAAAACACGATAATATTTCAGGAGAAGATGCAGCTTCTTATGCACAACAGGTTTTAGAAAACCCTTCACTTGAGTCACAAATTGATTCATTAGTGGAAACAAAAGCATCCGGCAGCTCTGATAATATGTTTGCTTCACAAAATGAAGACTCCCTGTCCGGAGAAGTTGTAAATGTTTCTTATTTTAACTCAACAGAAAACAGACCTGTAAATAATCTTTTCACAGAAAATTCAAATGAACAGGAAGACAAAACAGAATACTATAAAAAACTTGCCGATGATTTCAGAGCCAGATACGGGAAAGCCGCAGATACAATGATTTCACTCTGTAAAGAAAAGCCGGAAGTTGCAAAGGCTTTGTTTTTAAACCCGAACATCACCTTCCAGGAAGGTATGAATATTTTACAGAAATACGGCAGTAACGTTGATTTAATTTCAGCTATCGCCAAAAACCCCAGAAGCGTAGACAAAATTAAACTTTCTTCCGCTTCAATCACAAACCCGCAACTCACTTCACTCGCCCAATTGAGCGACAAAAGAGGCGTAGACTTTGTTGTCAAAATGATTCAAAAATACAGCCCGGCGAAAGCTATCACAATCTGCAGCTCTCCGGATAGTGAAAAAATCAAAACAGCTATGACGACACAATCAAACAATGAAGAATCTGACAAATTTGAACTGTACCATTTCAGCAGAGACCTTTTGGCATAATCTGTAAGTCTGGAATTTATTCTTTATTCACCAGCTCGTCATAATTTTCCTGAGCATATTTGTAAAGCTCATTCAAAGCTGTTTCCAGTTTTAACCTGTAGTGTTCCATATCTTCTTTTGAACAGTCACCTGGTACATATATAGGCTCACCGTATACAGCAATAGTTTTTACTCCAAAAAGCGGAAATCTGAACTCATCCCAGGTTCTGAATTTTAAAAGCCATTTTGACGGAGAATACCAGGTCATTGGGATAATCGGCGCCTGAGTCAGTTTCGCTATATTTATTACACCCTCTTTAACAATGCCTTTGGGACCTCTGGGTCCGTCTATTGTAATTGCTGCGCATTCTCCTTGTTCCAGTTTTTCAATAAGTTCAAGCGTAGCACCGGCTCCGCGTCTGTGGCTTGAGCCTCTTACGACTTTTAATCCGACATATTGACTGGCTGTTGCAATTATGTCACCGTCATTCGATTTGCTGATAAGGGCATTTACCTGTCCTCGGTCAGGAATTGCGTATAAACCGCATTGATGTGCATGCCAGAGGGCAAAAATAGCAGGTTTTACTTTCGGGTAATTTATATTTTTTGCATTATAAAAATAACTCTCTAATTTAAAGAGCTTTTTAACAATCCAGCATAAAACCGGTATGTATATCTTTTTATCCACCTTAATCATATAAAATATCATATTATAAAAAAAATTTCTTTACAAATGTTGTGAAAAGTTAAGCCGGCACTTGATATAAAAATATGTTTTGTATAGAATCAAACTATATCGTTAATTAATAGTAAGGAATTATCATCATGAATCCAATAGTAAAAGAATTAGGAACTCAATATCTGAGAGACAATCTCCCGGAACTTAATCCCGGAGACACTGTAAAAGTATTCGTAAGAATTTCAGAAGGCGGCAAAGAAAGAACACAGGCTTTTGAAGGCATTATCATTAAAAAGAGAGGCTCAGGAGTCGGCAAAACTATTACCGTCAGAAAGACTTTCCAGGGTGTAGGTGTTGAACGTGTATTTGCTGTTCACTCACCCCGTATTGAAAAAATCAATGTTTTAAGACGCGGTGATGTAAGACGTGCAAAACTTTACTACCTCAGAGAACGTTCAGGTAAAGCTACACGTATTAAAGAAAAAATTGAAAAAAGATAAGCGTTTGGCAGACACACTGCCCGCAAAAAACTTAAAAACAAAGCGGCTGGTCATAGCCGCTTTATTTTTAGCAAATACAGACAAATTTGAGGAAATCTATGTCGCACATTCACTGGTATCCCGGACACATTGCAAAAGCGGAAAAACAGCTTAAAGAGCTGATAAACCTTGTGGACGTTGTAATTGAAGTTATTGACGCGCGGCTGCCGTTGAGTTCTTGTTACCCAAACATAAAAAAACTGCTTGGAGAAAAACCGAGACTTATTTTACTGAACAAATCAGATCTTGCAGATGAGAAAAAACTGGATTTTTGGGTAAATAAGATACAGACCGACACGGGTTTCCCCGTAGTAAAAACATGTGCATCGAAAAATAATGATATTACTATTATCGAAAACAAAATAGCACAGCTAGGTAAAGAAAAGATTGATAAACTTGTGGCAAAAGGATTGCTTCCCCGACCGGTCAGGGTTGTAGTAGTTGGTATGCCCAATGTCGGAAAATCAAGCATCATCAATAAACTCATAAAAAAAGCAAAAACAAAAGTGGGAGCAAAAGCAGGGGTAACAAGACAGCAGCAGTGGGTCAGAGTAAACCCGAAGATTGACCTTCTGGACACCCCGGGAATAATACCGCTAAAACAAGAAGACCAGAAAAAAGCGCAAAAACTGGCAATGGTAAATTCAGTAAGTGAAAACGCATACGAGAACGAGAGCGTCGCAAGAGAACTTTTGAAGATTCTGGAAAAAGAATACGCAAAAAGTGTTATAGATTATTACGGATTGGAAGAAAATCAAACGATTTCTCTCGAAAACATCGCCGTTAAGCGCAATTGGCTCGCAAAAGAAGGACGTGCAGATATTACAAAAGCTTCTGTTATGGTGTTAACAGACTTTCGTTCAGGCAGAATAGGAAAGTTTTTACTTGATGACGAAGATTAAAGAACTTGTTGAATTTGATAAAAATATCTCCGACCAATGCTTTGTAATAGGAACTGATGAAGCCGGCAGAGGTCCCGGAGCCGGTCCGGTATTTGCGGCTGCCGTGTGCTTCAAAAATATTCCGGATATTTTTTATGAAAAACTTTCACTGTTAAATGACTCAAAAAAACTCTCCCACAAACACAGGGAAGAACTTTTTGACATAATAAAAGAATATGCCCTTTTTTCTGTTCAACAGGCTTCTGTTTTAGATATTGAGAAAAAAAATATTCTTAATGCCTCATTAGACACAATGAAAAAAGCTTGTGAAGATGTAGCCGAACAGCTAAAATCGAACAAAATTAAAATACTTGTTGACGGAAACAAAAAAATAAAGAGCTACAACGTTTTACAGACTACCGTTGTTAAAGGAGATTCAAAATCCGCGGCAATCGCAGCAGCTAGCATTCTTGCAAAAGTCGCAAGAGACAGATTTATGGAAGAACTTGACCGAGAATTTCCGCAATACGGGTGGAAAAAGAACAAAGGATATTTGACAGCCGAGCATGTTGCAGCAATAAAACAGTTTGGAATTACAAAATGGCACAGAAAAAAATTTTTAAGAAACATTCTTGAAGAAGGAGAAAAACAACTGAGTCTTTTGTAACATTTATTTTCAAAAATTAAAAACTAAAAATTACGGAATAGTTCAAATACACTAGGCAAAATTAGAAATAATAATATATAATATAAAATGTTAAGTATATTGACTTTTTATAAATTAGTATTAAAAAGTAGTAAGAAGGTTTATTTTAAAGGTTATAGAGGTATAGGAAATTGAAAAAGTTATTTATTAATTTTGTTATTATCGCAGTAGCAACAACTTTATGCGCAGGCATGGCAAAAGCCGATAATGCAGCAATAAAAGCAGCAATTGCAAAATATAAAGCCAAAAACTATGTAGGATGTTTGCAGGATGTCAGTGCAATCGTTAAAGAAGATCCTTCAGACGCCGCTGCATATTATTATCAGGCTCTTTCTTACGCCCAGCTCGGAATGGTGCATGAGGCAGAAGAAGCTTATAACAAAGTTATCGATTTGAACACAAATGAAGCTCTTGTATCTAACGCCACAAGAGGTATTGCCTGCCTTCAGGGTGCAGAGGCAGAAGGCTGCAAAGAACCAGAAAAACCGTCAACAGAAGATGAACTTGACAGATTTATCAAATCAGACAAATTTTACAGCAAAGAAGTACAAAAAGAAGTTAACAAGAAAAAACTTGAAAGAAAAAAAGATGCTATTAACAAAGATTTAAAATCGCAAGCAAATGAACCAACCGATGCTGAAATAGCTCAGGCTGTCAGAACTCTTGCAAAAGTCGGCTTAAACCCGCTTGGTTTGAATGCGGCAAACAGCTCAAATTTTGATGCAGAAGCATACTCAAAAATGATGGAACAATCAAATGAACTTGCCCAGTTGAACATGCTTATGGGCAATAACAATAACACACAGAATAATTTACTCCCTATGTTATTAATGAGCCAAAATGGGAAACTGTCCCCTGAAGTAATCCAGACTATGATGATGTCCTCAATGAACTCATCATTCGGACTCGGCGGACAGACATACTAATATATGCCCGGGGTTGAGGTAAGATGAGAATAAACACAGTAAAATTCGGAGAAATTGAGGTAAGCGAAGATTCCATATTCACATTTGTTGAGCCAATATTGGGGTATGAACACCTGAAACAGTATGTACTTGTTGACCATAACGAAAATTCTGTATTTAAATGGCTGCAATCGCTCGAAGATGCAGAACTTGCTTTTCCGATATCATCTCCGTCATTTTTTGATATAGATTATCAGTTTGAAATACCGGAAGATGCAGCGAAAAAACTTGAACTTACAACGGTAGAAACGCTTATTTCTTTTAATATAGTTACGATACCGAGTGCAAATCCCCGTAAATCATCAATGAATCTGCTTGCACCGATTATCATTAACGCAACTAACAGATATGGAATGCAGCTAATTCTTTCTAATTCCAATTATCCGGTCAGATATCCCCTGTTCAAGGATGAACAGGAACCGGTGAACAGTTAAATAAGGAGATTTTTAAATGTTGGTATTAGCCCGTAAAGTCGGCGAAAAAATAATAGTCAATGATGATATAGAGATTATAGTCCTTGATGCAAACCAAAACACCGTAAGAATAGGGGTAAATGCGCCTAAAAATGTTACTGTATACAGAGAAGAACTCTATCGGGAAATAAAATCGGCAAATATCAGCAGTAACGATGTTTCATCCGACTTGCTTAACACACTCCAGGGACTTATTGGTAATAAGAGTCAGGGTACGTTTAAAAATTCACAATTTAATAAAGTTACGGCAAAAATAAAAAAATAACCGGAAACATATCTGCAATGGCTCAAAATAAAGCATATAACCGGTAGAAGAAAATTTCACAGACGGTATGATTAACAAGCATGAATTGTTTATAGAATTTTATAAAAACAAAAATTATGAGTATTTGAAAGAAATTCTCAAAAACACAACGGATTCAGCCCAAAAAGCCTATCTTGCAAGGATTTATACCAAAGAAAACAATTATGAACTTGCCGGCAAAATTTATAAATCCATAGGATATCTGTATGAATACGGGCGGTGTCTCTTGTTGCAAGGAAAAGCAGAGAAAGCAAAAATTTTATGGAACAGCTTAGAACCTGCCTCTCCGGCAATACTGTGGGGGCAATCGCTCATAGAGTTTATTGAGATGTATGTTGTTCACATACCGACATTTTTTCAAATACGGAGTTTTTTGGAAATGGATCTTGACGCAATGTTGAATGCAGGTCAAATCAGGTATGCAGAGAATATCATAAACGGCGCTGACTTGTTTGCCAGGGCGAACACAGAAAGTTACAAATTTATAGCCAGGGTGCTTGTCAATAATAATTACCACAAATTAGCCGAGGTATTTCTGGAAAAAGCAAAAGATATATGTTATGTTGATCCGGAAGTTCACTTTTTGTGTGCAAAATGCAGTCTTTTTTATAATGACAAAACAGCAGCAATAAAATCCCTAAAAACCGCTATTGATGAGGGATTCGGATATTATCCGGCAAAAAAACTGCTGGATGAGATAAATTTGGCTTGAAACATTGGTATATTATGATGTAAAATAAATGCAGGATAGAAATAATCAATAGGAGCTAATAATGTTTGAACGTTTTACCGAAAAAGCAATTAAGGTAATAATGCTTGCCCAGGAAGAAGCAAGAAGGCTCGGACATAATTTTGTCGGAACAGAACAAGTTCTTCTCGGACTAATCGGCGAAGGAACGGGAATTGCGTCTAAAACCTTGAAATCTATGGGTATTACCCTGAAAGATGCAAGAGCTGAAGTCGAAAAAATTATAGGCAGAGGCTCAGGGTTTGTCGCAGTTGAAATTCCGTTTACTCCACGTGCAAAAAGAGTGCTGGAGCTATCTTGGGACGAAGCAAGGCAGCTCGGACATAACTATATCGGTACGGAACATTTGCTCCTCGGACTTATAAGAGAAGGCGAAGGGGTTGCAGCCAGAGTTCTTGAAAATTTAGGAGTTGACCTCAATAAGGTCAGAAGCAATATAATAAAAATGCTCGGTGAAACAAAACCGGCCCCTGCGGCAGCTACAGCAGGAGCCTC
This sequence comes from Candidatus Gastranaerophilales bacterium, assembly GCA_944326475.1. Lineage (GTDB taxonomy): Bacteria > Cyanobacteriota > Vampirovibrionia > Gastranaerophilales > Gastranaerophilaceae > CALUPY01. Next base: position 128,015 of record CALVEC010000003.1, on the reverse strand, counting down.
CGGCGGAAAAACAAAAACCCCGAGCCTTGATGAATTTGGTACAGACCTAACACTTGCTGCCCAGGAACAGAGACTGGATCCTGTTGTAGGCAGAGAAAAAGAGATTGAACGAGTAATTCAGATACTTGCCAGAAGGACCAAAAATAATCCCGTATTACTTGGCGAACCAGGCGTCGGAAAAACAGCAGTGGCAGAAGGGCTTGCAACAAGAATTGTAAATTCGGATGTACCGGATATTCTTGAAGGTAAAAAAGTTATCCAGCTTGACATGGGACTTCTCGTTGCAGGCACAAAATACAGAGGTGAATTTGAAGAACGTCTGAAAAAGATTATGGATGAAATCAGACAGGCAGGTAATATTATACTTGTTATCGATGAAATGCACACCCTGATAGGCGCCGGCGCAGCAGAAGGTGCGATTGACGCTGCAAATATCTTGAAACCGGCTCTCTCAAGAGGAGAAATTCAGGTTATAGGTGCAACAACTATTGATGAATACAGAAAACACGTAGAAAAAGATTCAGCGCTTGAAAGACGTTTCCAGCCTATTATTATCGAACAGCCTTCTGTTAATGAATCTATAGAAATTTTAAGAGGCTTAAAACCTAAATACGAAGAACATCACAGATTAAAAATTTCTGATGAAGCAATAATTGCGGCTGTCGCACTGTCTGATAAATACATAACAGACAGATTCTTACCGGACAAAGCTATTGATATTATTGACGAAGCAAGTTCAAAAGTACGTTTGAATGTAAGCTCTCTGCCGCCCGAAGGCAAAGAACTTGAAAAAGAACTCAAAAATATTATTAAGCAAAAAGAAGATGCAATCAGAAATCAGGAATTTGAACATGCATCGAATCTGAGAGACAAAGAAGCTGATTTAAAAGACAAAATCCGCGAACTGTCGCAAAAGTGGAAAGACGAACACGACGCAAACAAACCGGTTGTTACCGCAGAAAATGTAGCGGAAGTTGTAAGCACAATGACCGGCATACCGACTACTAAGATTACAGAAGGTGAAAGCGAAAGACTTTTGAAACTTGAAGACACGCTTCATAACAGAGTAATCGGTCAAGACCAGGCGGTTGTATCTATTGCTAAAGCAATAAGAAGGGCTAGAGTCGGACTAAAAAGTCCTAACAGACCCATCGGAAGCTTTATTTTTGCAGGTCCGACAGGCGTAGGTAAAACGGAACTTGCAAAAGCCCTTGCAGAAGCCGTTTTTGGCTCTGAAAACAATATGGTCAGAGTCGACATGTCAGAATTTATGGAAAAACATTCGACAGCAAAACTCATAGGTTCGCCTCCGGGTTATGTCGGATATGATGACGGCGGTCATTTAACAGAAATTATCCGCAAAAAACCATACTCGGTAGTGCTTTTTGATGAAATTGAAAAAGCTCACCCTGACGTATTTAACATCATGCTGCAGATTCTCGACGACGGTCGTCTGACAGACTCGAAAGGCAGACATATAAACTTTAAAAATACAATTATCATTATGACAAGTAACGTTGGTGCAAGCACGATTGCTACCACTGCGAAACTCGGATTTTCAGTCTCTGATGATGAAGGCAAAGACAAATACGAACACCTTAAAGATACTGTTATGGAAGAAATGAAAAAAGCGTTCAGACCTGAATTTCTTAACAGAATCGACGACATCATCGTATTCTCACATCTGAGCAAACCGGAAATCAGAGAAATTGTTGAACTTATGTTCAAAGATTTACTGAAACGTATTGAATCACATCATTTCAGCATCGAGATAAGCGATGAAGTTAAAGACTACCTTGCTGACGAAGGATATTCGGAAGCTTACGGCGCAAGACCTTTGAGACGGGTTATCCAGAAAAAAATAGAAGATACACTCGCAGAAGAAATCTTGAACGGAAAGTATCAGGAAGGCGACGTGATTGCAGCAAAACTGGAAGACAAGAAAATTGTCTTTGAAAAGGTTGGTCATAATGAGCCTGAAGAATCACAAGAGGCTGCGGCACAGACAAACTAAATGCAGTTAATATGTTTTTTAAACGGTTATGCAATATTTGCATAGCCGTTTTTTAGTGATGTATATGCCAGAATGGGAAATGCACTTTGGATTTTGCATTTATTTTTGTCTTTATAAGTTTTTTCGCAACCTCCACAGCATCTTTTTCATCATAAAAAATGCAATCATCTCCTATTTGATTGGTTATTTTAAGGTTTTTCAACTGCTGCGCAACTGTTTCGCTTTTTATTACAAGCATTACATGAATTTTTTGTTCCTGCAGCCTTACTATTATATCCTCAAGCGCAAAAACAGCAGAAATATCGAGAGCATGGTCAGATTCATAGTTAAGTATAAGATATTTTGTTCCGAGAAGCTCATCAAAATAAGAAACAACTCTTGTTGCACTGCCAAAAAAGAACTGCCCGTTAATATGAACAACACGTATCTTATGGTCAGAACTCTTTTCAAGTGCCGCCTCGTATTTCATAATATCCTTGTCATTAACATCTTTGATACCGAGATTTGTTGAATCAGCGCACCTTTTGGCGTAAAGCAGAGATGCCAGTATAATCCCGCTTGCAACAGCAAAAATCAGATTATAGAAAACTGTCAATAAAAATACAATCAACAACACAAACAAATCATCTTTCGGTGCATATTTAATAACCTTTAAAAATTTTGTATCGATTATGTCATAACCTATCTTTATAAGTATTCCGGCAAGAACAGAGAGCGGAATCAATGAAGCTAAAGAACCGAATTTTAACAGTATTAAAAGGAGTACTAATCCGCTGATTATCGTTGACCATCTGGTTTGTGCTCCGTTTTTTATTGCCGCGGCAGTTCTCATTGTAGCAGCAGCACCGTATAAAGAACCCGTTAACGCACAAAAAAGATTGCCAACTCCCTGAGAAGCAAGCAGTCGTCTTGAACTGCTGTTTGTTTTTGTTAAAGAATCAGCGACAAGCCCGGTCAAAAGACTCTCTGATGAAGCAACAATTGCAAGTATCAAAGCGTACGGAAAGAACTCTCTGACTAAATCCGCAGAAAAATGAGGGAGCTGCATAGACGGCAGTACAAGTGATATATTAGAAATTCGCTCCACATCAAAATTAAAAACAACAGAAACCGCAGTACCGACAACAAGAGCCGCAAGCTGTGCCGGCAAATATCTGTTCAAGGCAGGGGGAATCAAAAAACATATCAACAGCGTTAATACACCAAGCCCCAAAGCAGCAAAGTTCACATCATAAAACGCTGAAGGCAGTGTTTTCACCGTATCAATGACAGTAGGGCTTAAAGCATGTCCGAGCAACGGTTTTAGCTGCATAATTATAAGTATACTTCCGACACCGTTCATAAACCCGGATATAACAGGATAGGGCACGTATTTTACAATATCAGAAAGCTTTGTTGCGGCAATTAAAACCTGAATTACTGCAGCCATAAAAAGAATAAGCAGCGCTTTCTCAATTCCAAACCCTTGTGCAGAAAGGATAGAAGCAAGCGCAATTGTACAAGGTCCGGTCGGACCGGAGATTATAGGTATGTTTGACCCGATAATACCGGCAGTGATACTCAAAATAACAGCACCCCACATACCGGCTATTGCACCAAACCCTGCAGCAACCCCAAAAGCTAACGCCTGAGGCATTGCAACAACAGCGGCAATAATCCCTCCTACTGTTTCTCCCTTTAAAAAATCAAAAAAAGATAACGTTTTTTCTTTTAAACTCATTTCAAATTATCCAATATTGCGGTCAGATTTTTTTCTTCAATGATTATATCAGCATTTTTTTTGACAATTTCTTTTGCGCAAAATGCAACCCTTGTGCCGGCATGCTTGAACATACTCAAATCATTAGCCCCGTCTCCGACTGCTATTGTATCATTTTTTGATACCTTTAAAATTGATTGCAAACGTTCAAGCATTTTGCCTTTACTGTCCGAAAACATCATCTCGCCGCCTACAAGCCCCGTCAAGATACCGTCTTTAGAATGGAGTATATTCGCAAATTCCGCGTCGTATCCGAGAATATTTTTTGCATAAGAAGTCGCATTTCTAAAACCGCCGCTAAAACACACCACCGTATAACCTAATGATTTCAAAGACTTTATTGTTTCAGCAGCACCGGGCATGTATGGAAGGTTGTGGGAAATATCATCTATCAAAGAGACACTTACCCCTTTTAAAAGTGCAACCCGTTTTGTTAAACTTTCAAAGAAATCCAGGCGCCCTTCCATTGCTTCTTTGGTGATTTTTGCTACGCAGTCTCTTATCCCGATTGTTTCAGCAAAAAATTCAATAGTTTCTCCGTCCATAAGAGTTGAATCAAAGTCAAAAACAGCGAGTTTATTCATGTTTACCCCTTGTAACCGGTTGAACCGAAGCCGCCGGCGCCTCTGGAGGTCGTACTCAAGTCATCAGAAACTTCAACAACAGCTTTGGTCACTGGCGCAATAACCATTTGCGCAATCCTATCCCCATTATTTATTGTGTATTGTTCCGAAGATAAATTTACAACAGGTACGCAAATTTCCCCTCTGTAATCTTCATCAACAGTTCCGACGCAGTTTATTAATGTAATACCGTGTTTTATCGACATACCTGAACGAGGTCTGACTTGTGCTTCATATCCTTTGGGCAATTCCATTTTCAAACCGGTCGGCACAAGCCTTCTTTCCATTGGTTTGAGAGTCAACGGTTCTTCTATATATGCACACAAATCCATGCCTGACGCCCCTTCTGTCTGATATTCAGGAATCACAACATCCGCATGTAATTTTAAAAATTTTACAACTACTTTATTCATATATTAATTATACTTTAATGACATAAAATTACAAATCCGCGGTTTATGACATCGTGAATTTTTAAAGTTAAAGGATTAAGTCTTGCAGGGAATGTTTGTATATCAAAAGAAATGTATTTTATAAAAAAAGGAGGAATTTATGTTCGGGAAAAGAGATAAAATAAAAAAGAGTCTTGGATGCGACTGTAAAAAACGCATAAATATATGCACCCCTAAGTTTTGTGCTTGCGGTTGTCTTGATGAAAAAGCAGATGCAGAAGATGTTGTTGTACTCGAAAATGTAGATTTAGTGTATCACAACAAAGAAAATGAACCCGTACACCATGACAAAATGTGTATCTGCGACGAATATATTATAGCCTTTGCACCTGCAGGCGAACAAAGCTAAAAATCCCTTATAAATTTTTCAGGGTCTCAACCGCAAATGCAGCACGACGCTCTGTTTCTTCAACGGTAATATCACGATACAAACAACGACCGAGAGCCACTGCAGCAGCACCGGCTTTAAGGTAGTCCGCGAAAGTTTCATGTGTTATACCGCCTGCGGGCATGAGATTCAAGAACGGCATAGGTCTTAATAAATCCTCAAGATAAGTCACCTGCCCCATTGATTTTGCGGGAGAAATTTTAATAAGCGGTATTCTTGCACGCCACGCCATATATGCCTCATTCTGGGTTGTAACCGTAGCTATATGCGGGACTCCGGCACCTACGCAATATTTTATCAGACCGTTTTGCAAAACAGGAGAGACAATTATATCAGCACCGTTATCAATCGCCTCCTGAGCGCGTTTTGCGGTGATTATACCGCCTGCGGTAACAACTATATCCTTATTCTTTGAAAGTTCTTTTACTGCCGGAAGCAATGCTCCCTTTTCTACAGTAACCTCAATTGCTTTAATACCGCCTCTTATTATAGCTTCCGCAATTTTTACCACTTCATCCGACGTTTCTGCCCGTACAACCGCATATATTTTGTTTTTTGTAATAAATTCAATAGGATTCATTTTGCCAGCTTATCGTTTTGAGTATTTTGTTTTTTTGTTTTTATTTTTATGAAGTTAAACATTGTTTTGTTTTCTTCGACCTCGTCATCTTCTGAATAACCAAGCAGAATCTCAAGGTCATGTTTAAGGGTTGTAATGTCTTCATATTTTTTTAAAGTACCGTCCAGCGCAATGGAAATATCACCTGTTTCTTCCGATACGACAAGACATGCTGAATCAGAAACTTCACTCATCCCAATCGCTGCCCTGTGACGTGTTCCGTATTTCCAGCTAAGTTTCGGATCTTCCGTCAACGGCAAAAGAACACCTGCTGACTTTATCTTTTCATCCGCAATCACCACAGCTCCGTCATGAAGCGGAGTGTTAGGGTGAAACAGTGTCAAAATAAGCTCTGTAGACAATATTCCGTCAATTTGTGTTCCGACATCCGAGTATGTATTGGCTTCATCTGAACGTTCCAGAACCATTAAAGCACCCGTTTTTGTCTTTGACAAATATTTTACAGACTCAATCAGCTCTTTTATAACATTTACTTTTTTAATATGCTTTGTTTCTTTCTTGCCAAAAAACGTATTATTAAAGAAATTTGATTGCCCAAGATAACCGAGAAATTTTCTTATTTCCGGCTGGAAAATAATAACAGCACCAAACATGATAATATTTATCATAGTTCTTAAGAAAACACCGAGAATTTGAAGATTAATTTTTATCAAAAATTCACTGAACAACCAGGTTAAAAGCAGTATAAATATACCTTTAACAAGTTTTTCCGACTGCGTGCCTTTTATAAATTTTTTGTAGATAACAAAGAGAATCAAAAAGATAACAAGAACTTCAGATACGTTCGTTAAAGTAAACGACCAGTTAATCGTTTGAAGTTGAGACACTAATATATCTTTAATTTCTCCTATCACCGTAAATCCTTTTATTCTGCTATTTCAGTCTGTCCGGTATTCTATCGAGCGACACAAGGTGCTCATAGTTCTCTCTATCTACTATAATATCAGATTGTGAGTTATTTACAAGTACCGCAGCCGGTTTAAGCACGCGATTGTAATTACTTGACATGGAATATCCGTATGCACCGGTATTATATATGCAAAGTACATCGCCTTCTTCAAGAGGAGGCAGCGTTATATCTTTTATTAAAATATCTCCGGATTCACAGAATCTGCCTGCTATAGTTACCGTTTCTGTTTTTTCATCATCCGGTTTGTTTGCAGCATCCGCCGTATAAACAGCCTGATAAAGACTCGGGCGCGGATTGTCAGCCATACCGCCGTCCACTGCGACATATTTCTTACCTTTGGGCACCTGTTTTGAACTGCCCACGGTATATAACGAAACACCCGCAGTCCCGACTATACTCCTTCCGGGTTCTATGTATATGTGCGGTTCTTCAATTCCGTATTTTTTAGAATTTTCATGTACGCTTGCGATGATTTTGTCGGCAATTTCATTAACCGACGGAGGACAATCAGAATCTGTGTATTTTATGCCAAGTCCGCCGCCAAGATTTATATGCTCAAGTTTTATGTTAAATTTTTCCTGAATTAAAGAAATTTCTTTCAATAAAACCTCAACTTCATCATAATAAATTTGTGTTTCAAAAATCTGTGAGCCTATATGGGCATGGACACCGACGAGTTTAAGGTTTTTATACTCATCTAAAATCAATTCAACAGCATCATTTACCTGAGTTAAATCAAAACCGAATTTTGAATCGAGATGCCCTGTTTGAATATATTCGTGAGTATGACATTCAATGCCCGGCGTAACCCTTAAAAGAATCTCCACTGTTTTGTTCTTTGCCTTTGCCGCATTGTTCAATAGTGCAAGTTCAAGAAAATTATCAACGGAAATTTTTCCGACACCAAGTTCAACAGCCATTTCCAGTTCTTCGTATGACTTGTTATTTCCGTTAAAAAGACTTTTAGACAGGTCTATACCGGCGCTGTAAACCGTATAAATTTCACCGCCTGAAACTAAATCAAAACCAAACCCTTCAGAATCCATGATTTTTGCGATAGCTTTGGTCATAAAAGCCTTTGCCGCAAACAGCATGTTTATATTTTTATATGCACTAAACGCCTGTTTATATTCATTTGCAATAGTCCTTATTGTCGCTTCATCATAGACATAAAGCGGTGTTCCGTACTTATCTGCAAGTTCAACAGTATCGCAGCCGCCTATTTCAAGATTTCCCTTTTCATTTATTCTGGTTGTTATTGGCTTTAAAGATTGATTTGCTGTCATATAGTCCTCATTATCGTTTTTGTCAATTTTAACATAAAAAACAAAAAAGCGGCGAATATATTTAGCGCCGCCTTTTGAAATTTGAGCTGCAAACGCTTAGCACATAGTATTTTCAGCTTTGCGCAGAGTAATACCGCGTTTGGATTCTCTTATAAATTGAACGAATTTTTTTACATATTCGTCTTGCTCAACATTTTGTTCAATAACGTCACAAGCCTTCGATATAGTGTATTCACCGGATTTTAAAATTTTAAGAGCTTCTTTTAGATGCGCCCTTATATCTGCCTCTATACCGCGGCGTTTAAGACCGATTGAGTTTATTCCGTGCGGAATCGGAGGTCTTCCTTCTCCCTTGCAATACGGAAGTACATCCATTCTTGCCGCTGAAAAACCGCTTACAATACACATTTCACCTATTCTCACATTCTGGTGAAATACACTCATTCCGCCCAAAAATGCCCCGAAACCAACGTGACAATGACCGCCTATTGTTGCCAGGTTAGCCATTATAACTTCGTCTTCAAGCACGCAGTTATGAGCAACGTGAGAACTGGTCATCAGCATGCACTTATTGCCGACAACGGTTGCATTACCTTCACCAGAAGCTCTGTTTACGGTCGCATATTCTTTTATGATACAATTTTTTCCGATAATCGATTTTGTCGGTTCGTTTTTGTACCCCAAATCCTGCGGTGCCGTACCGATACTTGCAAACGGAGAAATAATTGTTCCGTCTCCGATTTCACAGTGCTCAAGGTATGCGTTAGGCATTATAATTACATTATCTCCAAGTTTTACATTTTCACCTATGACAGCATTTGCACCAATTGTAACATTGCTGCCGATTTGTGCATCATCTGCAATTATCGCTCTTTTGTCTATCATTTTTATCTCCAATTCCGGTGTATAATCAGTTACACAACTGAAAAAATCATATCGGCTTCTGCTGCAAGTTTTTCGCCTACATAAGCTTTTCCGTGGGCTTTAACAACCGGACCTTTTGCCTTTACAAGTTCTACAGTCATATCCAGCCTGTCTCCGGGGCGCACCATGCTCTTGAAACGGCAGTTATCTATACCTGCATATACAAAAAGCTTTCCTTTATATTCAGGCAATGTTAAAAGCACTCCTGCGCCAACCTGAGCAAGAGCTTCTGCCTGCAAAACGCCCGGCATAATAGGATTTCCCGGGAAATGACCCTGGAAAAAGGCTTCATTCATCGTAAGATTTTTGTATCCTTTACAATATTTGCCGGGAACACATTCTGTAATGCGGTCTACAAGCAAAAAAGGATAGCGATGCGGAAGCATTTCCATAATCTGCATTATGTCGAACTGAAGTGTTTGTTCTGATGTATTTTCCATCTTTATATCTCCTATATCCTAAGTCCTGTTTATATATTCTTTTAATATTTTCGCGGTTTTTACATGCACCGTATGACCTGCTTCTTTTGCTATAAACTGCGCCCCGAGCGTAAGAGGATTTATACCGGTCAGGTAAAAATCACCGATAAGATCAAGTATCTTGTGTTTAGCCGGTTCATAAGCGCTTCTCAGTTCTGTCGTATATCCGTCATCAGTCATACCTACTGTATTATCAATAGTGGCGCCGCGTCCGTAACCCGCAGCCTGCATCATTTCCAGTTCTTTCAAATATCCGAATGTTCTGGCTTCAATAATTTCATTCAAGTTCTCAGGCGTCAGTTCAACCCACCTGTTAGATAATTCCGGATGGCGGTAGTTTACGCTGTAGGAAACCCTGAAATCATCTGAAGGAACAACAGCAAGGTGTGTCTTACCGTTAAGATATACAGCCGGTTCAAATTTCATTTTTTGATTATTGTTTACAATTTCCTCAGGACTCATCGGTTTGTATCCGAGTTTTCCGAACAATTCAATCCATTCTTTTGAACTGCCGTCCAAAATAGGCATTTCATAGTGGGTTAAAAATACGTCTATCGCAGTAACATTGCAGATAGCACACGCAGCCATAAAATGTTCAATCAAAACAATTTGAACATCTTTATTCCCGATAACCGTACAATGCTCTGTTGAGACAACATTTTCAAGACATGCCTGAACGGTCTGTCCTCTATAATGGAATCTTATTCCTTGTTCAACAGACGGTACAACCCTCGCTGTACATTCAATACCTGACATCAGGCTTACTGATGATATTTCAATTTCATTTAGTGCTGTTTCCATAATTAGTCTTCCTGGTTTACAAGCGAATCGAGAAGATGCTCATATTTTTTGAATTTTTGCACCATTTCTTCCGCCATTTTCATTGTTTTCAACTGTTTAATAAAATCTTTTCTCGGAACAGCCGGAGCACCGATGATAATGGATTTTTCAGGGAAACTTTTTGTGACCCCTGCTTTTGCCATAATAATAGAATCGCTTCCTATTTCAAGGTGGTCAGCAAGTCCGGCTTGACCGGCAATAACAACTCTGTCACCGATTTTGCAACTGCCTGCTATACCGACTTGCGAAACAATCATGCAGGCTTTACCGATTTTGCAATTGTGACCAATCATAACGAGGTCGTCAATTTTTGTCTGCGCACCGACAACCGTATTTTCAATAGTACCTTTGTCAACGCAGCTATTCGCCCCGATTTCTACATCATCTTCAATTACAACACCGCCGATTGATGGAATTTTATAGACTTTTTGTTTTGTATTTTGCTCTACAACAGCACCCTCTTTTCTTGCCTGTTCAATTACATCCGGATTCTCCGTAACAAAGCTGAAACCGTCAGCACCTATTGAAACATTATGCTGAAAGATTACACGGTTGCCGATTGTAGAGTTGTCACCGATTTTGCAGCCGGGATGGAACAAGCAGCTTTCGCCCACCGTACAATTTCTGCCGACGTAGCAGTTTGCAAGAAGTTTGGAATTGTTCCCGATTTTTGAGCCTCTGCCGACAAAAACATTCGGTCCGATTGAAACATTTTCACCGAGAACTGCTTCCGGATGGATATATGCACTCGGGTGAACCCCGACCGGGGCGTCAGGAGCATTATAGAACAGGTGAAGAAGCTTCATCATTGCAAGTCTAGGTCTTTCAACTTCAATGGTTGAAATATGCTCCATATTCACGCCAAGCGGAACAAGAGCCGCTTTTGCCTTTGTTTTTGCAAGATTTTCTATTTCTTCTTCCGAAAGTGCGAGCGCAAGCGTTTCTTCATCAGCAAGGAGAGGCGGCATAAGCTTTTTAATTTCAGCATCAGAGACCTTTGTTAAAATACCTCCTACGATTTCCGCTATTTCCTCCACTCTGTATGTTCTCATTTTATTACTCCTATTTAAAATACTTTTCCTCATTTTAATACGCATACGAAAAATTATCAAAAAAGTTAAACATTATTTTACAATCCGGCATTATATTTGAGTTATAAAATGGCTGTTAATTAAGCACAAGCCCGTTTATTTCAGCCAAAGTAAATAAAAACTCGTCGCTGTGCGAATTTTGAATAGACTGCGGTATAAATATTTCTTTGTATTTCTGGATTGCATATCTGTCCGTCATCCCGGCAATATAGTCGCAAACAGTTCTTTTTAAAGATTCTTCGCTGCCGTCTTTCACATGGCTTTCCAGTTCTCTTTCGTAAAATTCAAAAAGTGCCCTGATTATACCGTAGACCTTATTTTCTTCGTGTTTAGCAATATGGTTTGTGTATACATTGCTAAACATCCACGTGCGTAGCTTGTCGAGATAGAAAAAAGTTTCCTCGGACATAGATATTCTGTCTTTGCCTTTGCTGTTTTCGATAATATCCACAAGCATTTTTGTAATTCTTTCGCTTCTGTCGAGTGAAAAATAGCTTGTACAATCTTCCGGCAAGTCCGATTCTTTAATTATTCCGGCTCTTATTGCGTCGTCAATGTCATGATTTATATATGCAATTTTGTCTGAAAGTTTTACTATTTTGCCTTCCAGTGTAAAAGCAGGACTTTCAATTTTTAAGGAGCCTGAATGATTTTTGATTCCGTCTATAGTCTCTTGGGTCAGGTTCAAATTTTCAATTGTTGTAACAACTCTTACGCTGTGCTCGCTGTGCCTGAACCCCTCCGGCATAATTTCATTAAGGACTTCTTCACCGCTGTGACCGAACGGAGTATGCCCGAGGTCATGTCCGAGAGAAACAGCTTCCGCCAAATCTTCATTTAAGTCCAACGCTCTTGCAATCGTTCTTGCTATTTGAGAAACCTCCAGCGTGTGAGTCATTCTCGTTCTGTAGTGGTCATTTGTCGGCGAGAAAAACACCTGAGTCTTATGTTTAAGACGTCTGAATGCTTTACTGTGGATAATTCTGTCTTTGTCCCGCTGAAAATCCGTACGTATCGGGCATCGCATTTCTTCTTTTGCTCTGCCTCTTGATAAGGCGCTTTTTGCAGCATAGGGACTTAAAAAATCAAGTTCTTTTTTTTCGATTTCTTCTCTGATTTTGTAACTCAAACTCCCGTTCATATATGGTTTAAACCTCAAACAACCTGTGAAGACGAGTAATTATGTCATCTTCGTCTATATCATGGGATGTTTTATTAAGTTCAAGCGCCTTTTGGTAATGCTCTGCAGCTTCGGTTAAATCGCCCATTGCCTGGCAGGCTCTCGCAAGATTGAAATTTGCCAGAGTATATTCCGGATTTATTTCAATCGATTTTTCAAACAGTCTTGCCGCCTCTTTGACATTTCCGATTCCGTCAAGATAGATAACTCCGAGATTGTTGTAAGCAATGGCGTATTCCGGGTCAATTGTTATAGCTTTGTTATATGCAACTATTGCTTCTTCAAGAAAATCGTTTTCCCACAGAGCCATACCGCATTTTCCGTAAGCTTTTGCATTTTCAGGGTCAATTTTTATAGCATCACAGTAGGCTTTTATCGCATTTTCATAATCCTCCTGGGAAAAGAATAAATCACCTATTGAAATATGACAATCCGCAGACTGGGGATTTAAAACACTCGCTGTCTGGTAGAGCACAATTGCAGCTTCCGGATTTTCTTTTATTTCCAGATAAACCGACCCGAGCGCCTGACAGACAATAGATGTCCAAATCGGATCCGGGTTGATATTTATAGCTTTTTGATAGTGCTCTATCGCATCGTCATACTGGTCAAGCTGTACAAGAGCAAAGGCAAGGCTGTTATGATAAAAAGGATTTTCTTCATCAAAATCCAAAGCATAATTAAAGGCATTTACGGCACTTAGATAATTGCCTTTCTGCAAATACAAATGCCCGAGTTCATAATATACCTTATCGTTTGAAGGTTCAACCTCAATAAGTTTTGTATAACAGTCAATTGCCGTATCCGTCTCAGATGAGAAATACGTTTGTATAATTGTGGCGGTTTTTAAAAGCGCTTCCCTGTCATATGGCTGCGATTCAAGCACTTTTCTGTATGCATCAAGAGCAATCTCGGGTGCATTTTCCTTTACGCAAATGTCACCTATTTTGTGGTAGAAAAATTCATTGCGTCCTGTCTTTTCCGCCGCGTCGTCATAGGTTCTGACAGCAAGACTGTTATTTCTGAATTTTTCAAAAAGAGTTCCGCAAGCGTTATACCAGAGCACTTTTGAATCATCTGTAATGTTTTTATAAAGCATTTTTATTGAAGGGAAATCCCATAAAACGGTCAAACATCCGGAACAAGCGTAGTAAACCATTTTTACAAATTCCACAAAAGACGGTTTTGCAGAATTTATTTTTTCGTACAGCAGCGCGGCAAGAATAAGGCGCGGTCTTGCTGCAGCAATAGGATTAAGCTTGATAGCGCTTTTAAGCTCTTTTTCCGCTTCATCAAATTTGTTGGCAAGCCGGAGAAAATATCCCGTATAAATATGGGCATTGGGGTTTTTGGGATCAATATTTATAGCAGTTTTGCACTGCTCTATAGCTGATTCAAGGGATATTTGTCCGTTTTCCCATAACAAACTCGCAAGTCTGTAATAAGTTTCAGGAATTGACGGGTTTTGTTTAATAGCACGTATATAATAATCAACCGCATTTGACAAATCTGCGTTGTTATTTCTTATCAGATATTTTTCATGAGAGCGTCTCGCAAGCTCCAAAAGTCTTGAAACATCCTCTGTTACTTTATTTGATTGTGCACGGGTTAAGTCTTTCTGCTCTAGCATGCCTACCTCAGTATGTGTATATAGTTATGACGTCGGCAGAAAGTTTTCAGATATTTAATTTTTTGTGAAAAAATCGTCTTTTTGAATTATTTTTTATAAAAAAATCCTCCGCTTCATCAGGGAGGATTTTTTTTATTAAGCTTTTAAATGCTGGTTGTCATAGTCAATTCGTCCGATAAGCTTGTTTATTCGCTTCTGCATTTCTTTAAACTGCTGAATATTTAAGCTTTGCGCTCCGTCTGATGATGCATTTTCAGGGTCATGGTGAACTTCTATCATCAAACCGTTCGCACCGGCAACAAGCGCTGCTTTCGCCATCGGCTCAATTAAATATCTTCTTCCAGTACCATGGCTCGGGTCTGCAATTATCGGCAGATGAGAATATTTTTTGATAATCGGAATTGCCGCAAGATCAAGCGTGTTTCTCGTAAATGTGGAATCAAAACTCTTTATACCGCGTTCACAGAGAATAACTTTTTCATTGCCGTTGCACATAATATGCTCGGCAGCAAGCAAAAATTCCCGTATAGTTGCAGCTCCGCCGCGTTTCAAAAGAACAGGCTTGCTGCATTTTCCGACAGCTTTAAGCAGTTTGAAATTTTGCATGTTTCTTGCGCCGATTTGTACAACATCAGCATAATCCTCTACAAGCGGCACATCGGCTGTGTCCATAACTTCCGTCACAACAAGCAGACCGGTCTTCTCACGCGCCATAGCAAGATATTCGAGTGCTTTTTCTTCCAATCCCTGAAACTCATACGGTGAAGTACGGGGTTTAAATGCGCCGCCTCTTAAGAATTGACAGCCCATTTCTCTCGCCGCAACAGCTACTCGCAAAAGTCCGTTAAAGTCTTTTTCCACTGAACATGGACCAACCATCATAACAGGTCTTTCCAGACCGCCGATTTTTACGCCGTTGGGAAACTCAATAACGGTATCTTCTTCTTTTCCTTCACGTGATGCCAGTTTGTATGGTTCCTGGATAAGTTTTACACTTCTGACGCCGTCAAATGAAGCAATGGAAGCAGGGTCAACAAGACGCTTATCTCCTATTGCAGCAATAACCGTCATCACATCACCGTGGTTTAAAACAATTTTAAACCCTTTTTTTTCAAGGTTATTCTTTACTACATCAATTTGTTCCTTTGTTGCTTTGGGTTCCATTACAATAATCATGTTCTCAATCTTCCTTTATACCAGTGCTTTTACCTTTTTTCCAATAATTCTGTCAGCTCCGACTATTTCATTTTTCAAAGACATTTCTATAACCGTGTTATTTGCAACAACAACATTCTCAAGAGTTATTCCTTCAGCTACTTCAACGCCATCCCAGAGAATTACATTACTCAAAGTTGCATTTTCACCAATTTTACAGTTGCTGCCTATGATACAGGCATCATAAATTTTTACATTTTCGGGTAAAACTGTATTTTCTCCAACCACATATTTTGCATTGTATTTGTTAATAATATCAACGCCTGACACCATTACTTTTCTCATAAGAGCATCTTTGTTAGACTGCAAATACTGTTCAAGTGTGCCTATGTCAGACCAGTAATTGTATATCTTGTAAGTGTTTATTTTTTCTCCCGCATTTAAAAGCGCAGGGAACACATCTCTTGCAAAATCATATATTCTGTTAGCAGGGATATAGTCAAAAATTCTTTTATTAAACACATAAATTCCCGTGTTTATGCAGTTGCTCTTTGCTTCCGAAACAGGGGGTTTTTCCTGAAATTCAGATACGCTGAAATCTTTGTTTGTAACGACTACGCCATAGTTTGACACGTCCTCTATATCAACCGGCACAACAGCCATTGTTGCAATACACCCGCTTTCTTCATGTGCGGCAATAATTCTTCCCAAATCTGCGTCATGAAATCCGTCAGCACTGACAACCAGAAGATTTTCACAGTTATCAAAAAAGAGTTCGCATTTTTTTAGTCCGCCGGCAGTGCCGGAAAGTTCTTTTTCATGCACAAATGAAATGTTGACAGGGCAGCTTTTTGAGTAGCGTTCTTCAATTTTTTCAGCAAGGTAATACGTATTTGCTACGACTTCTTTGATACCGCAATGCGCCAGTTTCTCGAGCAATATATCCATTACGGGTCTGTTCAAAATCGGTACAAGAGGTTTTGGAATACACTGTGTTAACGGATCAAGTCTTGAGCCCACACCTGCTGCCATTACCATTGCTTTTTGTATCATTTAAACACTCCCTGTTGCTGCACATAATCTTTATGCTGTGCAATTTATTAAATTTTAATATAAATTTCCACTATTTTCAATATTGTAAAAAACTTGAACTGTCTCTATAATAGAAATATGGATATTCACATATCAAATAATACAGACTGCGAGGATTATTCAATACAAGACGAATTTCCTCAACATCTGTGCAAAATGTGCGGAAAATGTTGTAAGGCGATTACCACCCCTTACACGCATGAGGAACTCGTCGCTCTTGCAAAAGAAGGGCAGGAAGAAGCTAAAGTCTTTGTTGAAGTTTTCAAACGTTATCCGTCTATTGATGCAGCAAGAGCAGCTGTACCTGATCATGTAAACAATATCCTTGAGGTGTTAAGCCGAAAAGAAGGTTTTGATATATCCAAAGTAACATTTTATTATTGCCCCCATCTCACAGAACAAAACACCTGTGCAATTCATGCAACCAGACCGGACTGCTGCAGACGCGCCCCCAGAAACGGCTGGTCTATATTTCCGCCTGGCTGCGGTTTTAAAGGATGGCAGTTTATGCAAAAAGAGAGAGTAAAAGAAACAGTCAGAAAACTTAAAGAATACATGCTGGAACTTGATTTGCTTCCGCCTGATTATGTTATTCCGACAAGAAATGCGACCGCAGCTGAACTAAAACAGCTTATAAAAGACAGAATAAAACCCTGGGAAAAATACGGCGCTCAATTCTGGTAGTACATTAAGCAAAAACAACCGGACTGTTATTTGCAAACAAATTATACGTTTCGTTTTATTATGCAAAAATTCATACATTTGTTTATTGCAAGAAATTTGTTTTGAAGCTTTAATTAATTCAGTAAAACAAAAGACACAATTTATGTACAAAAAAACCGTATATCTGATAATAATTTTTATACTGAGTTTTATCCTGTTCAACTACTTATCCACGCAATCACAGCAAAACAACCAGGATATTTCAGCTAATGCTTCGTTTTTAATAAACCGTCAGTCCACAGATCCCAAAAGGCTGTTTTTAAAAACCTGGCGTATAGCAAGAAGCAAATATTACGACCCGACAATGAACAATCAGGACTGGTCAAGATGGAACAAACGATATGTTGACAAAATAAAAACACAAGATGATGCAAATGTTGCAATTGACTCAATGATAGCCAGTCTAAACGACCCCTATACTCAATTTTTGGACAAAGAAGAATACAGAGAACAAACAACAAGTATTGACGCAAAAATTACAGGTATCGGAGTAAATATTATTGCACTCGACGGAAATGTTCTCATTGTTAGTGTTGTTGAAGACACACCGGCAGAGGAAAACGGTTTAAAATCCGGCGATATAATCCTCAGTGTCAACGGGAAAGAAGTCAGAGGCAAGACCGTAAGCGACGTGGCTGCCCTCATTCGAGGCAAAGAAGGTGAATCCGTTAAAATAGAACTTCAAAGAGACAAAAAAAAGCTGACAAAAAATATTACACGTCGTGAAATAAAAATAAAAAGTGTTAAAACAAAAATCCTTGATAAAACAATAGGTTATGTACAAATAAGCAGCTTTATAAGCGGTGATGTAACAAAGGAATTTATAGAAGCTCTCACAAAAATTCAAAACTGTGAAGGTTTGATTATGGATTTAAGAGGAAATACGGGCGGTCTTATGCCTAACGCCGTTTTTATAGCTGATATGTTCCTGACAGAGGGGCACATTGTAAGTATTGTTGACAGAAACAAACAGCGCTCCGACATAGATGCTCAGAAAAAGCCATACTCTATAAACAAACCTGTTGTTATACTTGTAGACCAGTCCTCGGCAAGTGCATCAGAAATTCTTGGTGCTGCGTTAAAAGAAAACAAAAAAGCCATACTTGTCGGTGAACGTACATTCGGAAAAGCAATGATACAAAGGATAATACCGCTGCCTAACGAAACAGGACTAAACCTTACCATCGCTAAATATTTAACTCCGAAAGGTCATGACCTCAATAAAAACGGCATCACTCCGGATTACACGGTTGCATACACAGAACAGGATTTTTTGAAAAATAAAGACCCGCAGCTTGATAAAGCTAAATCTATTTTGAAAAATCTAATAAAATCTAAACATCAAAACCATCATGAGCTTGCAAGATTAAAACAATAATTTGTAAACTTTTGTAAATATTTTATATACCAAATATATATTTTGTCAATATTTATATTTCCAAACTCTTTATATAAATATAAGAGAGAATTTCAGGAGAGAGAATATGAGCGGCAATGAGATTACATTAAGAAAACCTGTCACAGGCGCAACCGGAACAGGTGATGTACAAAGAGTCGGACAAAAGCAACAGAACTCTGCCGAAGATATTCAAGTATACGGCAACAACGGAGCTGTCACAGAAAACCGCAATCAGGACACTGTTGAAGTACAAACGCAATCTGAAGAAAGCTCAGATATTGATATAGATGCACCGGACAGTGTAGAGGATAAATCAGAAAAAGAACGTATAGCAAAAGACAATGTTAATTCTGCAAAATCTTCTTACGAAGATGCCCAGAGCCAAACCGAAACCGCAAATACAGCTATGGACAAAGCGTTGAATGAAAAAGACAACAGTGAAATTGCATATACAAAAGCAAAAAATGAAACAATAAAAGCAAAGAAAAACGTAAACACCTGCGAGCAATCAGTAAAAACAGCGCAGAGTAATTATGACAATGAGAAACAAAGTCTGGAGGACTTGAAACGACAGTACGATTCCGCACCCGAAGAACAGAAAGCGCAGATTGCTTCACAAATTTCTACCCAAACATCAAAAGTTAACAGAGCGGAAACAGAACTAAAAAAAGCACAAGAAGAATTAGAAGCAGCAAAAGAGGCGCTTGAAACAGCACAAACCAATGAAGAAAATGCCGAGTTGACATTTCAGGAAGCGCAAAACAACTGCACAATTGCCGAAAAGAAACTTAAAATGGCAGAACAAAATGAAAAGTCAACAAGAACTACCTACGAACAAACAAAAGTTAAACTTAAGCAGATACAAGCTGATTCAAACACTTCCGGTTCGTCAGGCACCTCCGACTCGTCAGATTCGGCAGAAAATTCAGAAAATAATGGCAAGTTTTCATTTTTTAATGACTGGAAAAAAGCAATTGACGCAGGGGTTAATACCGTGAACTCATTAAGCAATATGGTTGGCGCAGTAAATTATTTCCAAAACCTGATTAATAATTCAAATTCCAATCCATATTACAATATGGGAACAAATCCCTATTACTCAAACAACACAATTGATCCGCAAACCAGAGCTTTGATGAACTACACACTTTACAACACAGGAAATTACATTAATAATATGAACATGAATCAGAATATGTTCATGGGCGGCGGTTTTAATATGAACCAATATCCGCAGCAGTTCATGTTCACAAACCCGCAATATTAAAGACAGACTGATTATTCCTCTTTGATGCATTTCCAGGTGTTAAGATATTCTGTTGCATCATCAAATTTTTGATGAGAATAATGAGTTCTCTGTCCTTTTTTGTGGGAGCAGGAGTAATATCCTTTTCCGTCAGAGCGGACAACCATTGTGCATTCCTGATTTTCAGCGCTGCAGCGATAGTGTTCATATTCAAAAAATTCGCATTTCCCGTCTCTGATACGGTTCACCAGTTCTTTTTTATCAAGACTGCAGCCGACGCCGCCATATGCACCGCCGCCAAATTTGTCTCTTGCTACAGCACAAGGTTCTATTTTGGATTTAAAGACTTCCTTGTAAGTATCATCCGGACATTCATATTTTCCGTAACCGTCGGGATTTACTTCCGCGAAAATTTCTTCAACTTCGTTTGCAAAAACCGGCAGCAGCTGACATCCAAAAAACAGTAAAATTGATGCAACAACAACCTTCTTCATCTTTAATTCCTCATAATAAAACACTAACCGATTTTAGCATATTTTTTTTAAAGCGTAAACTGTTTGTGTTATAGTGTAGCAGAGGATTTTTAAATGGAAGAATTACAAAGGGATTTAAACAAAACCAAAGAAGTTTACAAAACAGTTTTTTTGCAAGCAAGAAATGCAATAGATGCACAGCTTGAAATGTTAAAGAAAAACTATCTCTGCACTAATTGCACAAAAAATTGCAGCATAGAATTTTCAAAAATATCTCTGTTCCAATCTTTTCCGGAAAACTGCAATTACAAAAACTGGCAAAAAGCATCGCTTAAAAAGCTTTGTGAACAGATTTCAAAAGATATTTACTTAAAAATCCAACAGATGAACAGCAAAAGAAAAAATTACGAATGTGCACGCTGTGCATCTTGCTGCAGAATGGCAAGCTCGGAGTTCACATACGAAGAACTAAAGGAAAAGGCAAAAAACGGCGATAAATTTGCAAAAGAATTTGTCGAAACTTTTATTCCTTATGAAAACAACGACATTCCAAGACAAATTTATCCGGAATACGTTGCATTGCTTGAAGATAAATTTGATGAAAATATACAATTTTATCATTGCCCGAAACTTGGAAAAGACGGTTTGTGCACCGACTATGAAAACCGCCCCTCAATTTGCAGGTCTTTTCCGGAAAATCCCCTGGCTGCACTGCCTCCAAAATGCGGGTTCAGAGATTGGAAAGATGAAACGGAAGTAACAGCGCTGCTTCTCCATGCAATGGTAGAAATCGTAGGGTTTTATATTGAACATTTAAAAAAATTGTGTAACACACCAAAAATCTAACCGCCCCGACCCCGGAAAAATATGATACAATATGTAATGCGTAACTATAAAAACAAAAGCTCATGACAATCTATCTAAAGACAATAAGTGAACTCCAAGAACTGACTTTTTATATTCCCGATTACCAGAGGGGCTACAGGTGGACAAAAGAAGAAGTCCAAACATTACTTGAGGACATTGACCAATTCGATTTGACCGGTAAAAACGGAATTGCCCCCTGGTATTGTCTTCAACCTTTAGTCGTAAAAGAAACAGAATGCGGATATGAAGTCATAGACGGGCAGCAGCGTCTCACGACTATCTTTTTAATACTTAAATTTCTGAAACAAAATGAAAACCTTTTTAAACTGGAATACAAAAATCTTGACTCTAATGCCCTTAACAATCCGGAAAATATTGAAATTAGCAGCTGCGGTTTAAATGACACGTATATAAAAGAAGCGTATGATGTAATTAAAAATTTTGCCTACAACGATGACTTTGAAAAGAAATTATTAAACCATACAAAATTTATCTGGTATGAAGCAGAGAAAGAAAACGCAATAGATGTATTTCGCAGGTTGAATGTAGGAAAAATAGAACTAAAAGAAGCCGAGCTGATAAAAGCACTTTTTCTGAATAAGTCAAATTTCCCAAATGAAGTATCAGAATCTGTATATCTTCGGCAGCTGGAGATTGCAAATGAATGGGATAATGTAGAGAAAAAGCTGCAAAACGATGCATTCTGGTATTTTCTAAGCAATGAAGCACAAAAAGACAACAGGATTACGTTTATACTAAATCTAATAACCCAATCTCCCAAAAATCTCTGGTACTCTTATTTTGAAATATACAAAAATTACTCTGACAAAAGCGACTTTATTAACAAGGAATGGTCAAAAATAAAACACTGTTTCTACAGGCTCGAAGAATGGTTTAAAGACTGTGAGCTGCACAATAAAATAGGCTATCTTCAAATCTTTTATCAAAATAAAAATCTCATACAAAATTTGTACCACTCCCTGTATACAATCAAAACAAAAGAAGAATTTGATAAAAAAATATCACAGGAAATTTTTAACACCCTGGATGAAATGATAAAAAAAGAACTAAAAAAAGAAGAAAAGAAAGACTTATCAGATTTTTTAGACTCTCTCACCAAAGGTAACAACGACAATACAATACGAAAGGTTTTACTTTTACATAATATACTGACGGCATGTCAAAGCAGAACTTTTTTTCGGTTTGATTTATACAAGAAAGAGAAATGGGATATTGAGCACATTGCATCCGCAGCCGGAGATGCAATCCCCAAAAAGAAAGAAGACATGATATGCTGGCTTAATGTCACTTTAAACTTTTTAAAAACCGATAATGAGTCTGACTATGATTCGCTTAACAACAAATACAATTTTGAGTTGTTAAAAGACAATATAGAAAAAAAAGCATTTGATTACTTTGAAAAATTCTCGCAATTGTATGTAGAAATTAACAAAAAATATCTTGAAAATATTGAAATTGATGATGAAAGAATAGATTCACTGGCAAATCTGGTTCTATTAGACCAAACTACAAACCGCTCGTACAAAAACAGAATATTTCCAATTAAACGGGAAGAAATAATAAAACTCGATAAAACAGGTATAATAAAAGACGATACAAACCAACAAAAAAATATCAGATTTCTTTTGCCCTGTACAAGAAATGTATTTTTAAAATACTACACAGACAAAGCAAAAAATCTCAACAAATGGGAAAAGCAGGATATGGAGAATTATGCAAACGACATAAAAGAAAAGCTTGAGATATTTCATATAGTCAACTGACCCCGATGAAATAACTATACGGCATGGAGAAACTTCGTTTCTCACTCAGCTCCCCTCTAAAAAAACGATACTTAATTGTTTCTTCGGCAGAGTGCAAAACGTCAGACTCGGTGCCACTTGCACTCAGCGCACCACTTCTAAAAGTGAAGTCACTCTCAGACAATTTTTCAAATAAATTCAACAACGCAAGGTAAGCAACAATGAATAAACAGGAACTATATTCAGAAATAAAAATACTACTCGATAAATTTTGCAATGAATATAAAACACAACAAAATATATCAAATGCAGCTACAGGAGAGAAGTATACATTTTTACAGCTGCTGAAGAAATACGGAGGAATAAAAATACCGATTATACAACGTGATTATGCGCAAGGACGGGAAGATACCATCGCAACTAACATAAGACAAGAATTTTTGAGCAACATAAAGGAAGCTATTATAAATGATAGTGAACTGAATCTGGATTTTGTATACGGAAATGTAAACACAAAAAATTTTTTTGAACCGTTAGATGGTCAACAGCGATTGACCACGCTTTTTCTTCTGTATTTGTATGCATACAAAAAAGATTATCAAGACTGCAATCTTCTCAAAAAATTTTCATACGAAACAAGAGTTTCAACAAGAGAGTTTTTTGAAGAACTAACCGAACAAAATTTTAAATTTGAAAAAGATATATCACTAAAACAAACTATAGAAAATTTGCTTTTTTTCCATCCCCAATGGATATCCGATCCCACTGTATCAGCTTGTTTAAATACATTGGAAGATATACACAAAAAATTCTGCGACATTGAAAATTTATATAAAAAATTAAATAATATAAGTTTTTATCTCTTAGACATTGAAAATTTTAATTTATCCGATGACTTATACATAAAAATGAACTCACGGGGTAAAGCCCTAACCTGTTATGAAAACCTGAAAGCACAAATCTTAAAATGGATGAAAATGACGAACTACCCCGACACCGAACAATTCTCAAAGAATATCGATACTGATTGGAGTAAATTTTTATGGAATATAGAAAAATCCTCAAAAAACGCAGACATCTCAATTAAGAAAATTGATGATTTTCATATTTTTATTATAATTGCAGCTGTATTAAAAACTTCTGCAGAAACAAATAAAGAGTTCGATGATTATAAACAAACAGACTACGCAAAAGTTCTGAACAAAATAACAAATGCCTACAACGCCACGGACAAAAATAAATACTTAGACAGAGCCATTTTTGATATATTTAATAACAAAAGCTTCTTTGACATATTCAAAGATGTTTTCGAGAACGAAAATATAAAATCCGATAAAAAGACTCATTTACAAAATTTTGCACAAAATACCGTTGAAAATATTAAAAACATTTATAAACTTTCTAAAAAATACGAGAATAAAATAAAAGAAATACTTGAAAATAATAAAATCAACTATGAATTTAAAAATAATAACGATTCTCTAAAAAGCATTTTTGAATTGATTCTAAAAGAAAACAATTCATACTCTGATTATATCTTATTTTTTGCACAAATTTTTTATTTAGAAACAAAAGAAAAAGATAATATTTCAGAAAAAGATTTTGCCGGCTGGATAAAATTTGTCAGAAACTTAACAGCACTTGACTATATAACCTTATCTACAGCCAAACTTAAAAGCGATAAATACATAAGGGACCAAAGATTTACAGAACCCTTCAATTTAATAAAAAAAATATCAGATTACAAAAACAGCTCAGAGCCTTTTTCTGAATTTATGCAAAACTTGTCCTCAGACATAGAAAATAAAGCAAAAGACTCAAAAGAAGAAAAAGAAGAAAAACACAAAATACAACAGTTTAAAATCCATGAAAAACAAAAATCAGATTTTATTCACGAAAATCCTGATTTAGAAAGTGTTATATGTGAATTAGAAAATAATATTCTGTTAAAAGGCAATCTAAAATTCATATTTGAGTATTTTATCTCAAACAACCGCCCTACCATTGATTTGCAAAAACTTTCAACTGCACTAAAGAAATGCTTTGATGAAACTAACAACATAACAAATGAGTTTAGACGGGCGATTTTATCCGTCAGTAAAAATGCCTACGATTTTGAAAAAAACCGCCATAACTGTTACACACTGCCTGTGTCCCAAAATCCGCAAAATCATGACGTAAAAAAATACCGTTTGTTTGAAAATTTTAGCGATATACAGTGGTGTTTAAACGAGGGCAGCCCCGAAGTAAAAAACAATTTTAAAACATTTTTTGAACTGCTCATAAAATATTCAGATGAAGAAAATCCCTGTCTCAAAATAATAGAAGAATACAAAGATAAAGCTGAAGACAAAACGAGCTGGATATATCGACTGATATCAAATGAACAATATCTCGATAATCATACCCACTATATTGTTGTATGCGGCGACAATGCCTATTGTCTGAAAAAAGAACGACCGGCAAAAGAAGAAGACTTTCTCGCTATATAATGTTATTAAACATTATGTAAGACAATTTTTTAAACACGCAGTTATCTGAAACTTCTGACTTTTCTGCCGTATTTGTCGTATTCTGTAATTTTCCCCGACGAATCTTTCTTAAAAGAACCGGTTTTTCTTCCGTATTTATCATATTTTACTGTTGTTCCGTCAGATTTAGTTTTGAAGCTGCCCGTTTTTCGACCGTATTTGTCATAAGAATTGTAACCTGATGAAGTTTTTTTATAACTTCCGACTTTTCTGCCATATTTATCGTAAGAATTGTAACCGGAAGATGTTTCTCTGTATGAACCACTCTTTCGACCGTATTTGTCATATGAATTATAACCGGAAGATGTTTCCCTGTATGAACCTGTTTTTCTGCCGTATTTATCGTAAGAATTAAGAGCAAAGACAGGCGCACAAAACAAGAAAACATATCCGGCAAGAATTGTTAAAGAAAGTATTCTTTGCATTTGATTCTCCTTAATATTCAAAACGATATCACTGTACAAATGTTCATTATAACACACCGAACTGCGCCGGATAAGTACCTGAATAATAAAAGCCGGCTGAGGAGCAGACGAGACGCAGTCATGTCCTTGAGATTACCTCATGCCTATAAAGGATTACAGACGACAACCGGCTTGTCTGATTATGAGGACTCGAACTATCCCTCTGTCGCCAGTTGGCTCGGTGTCGAGATTTACCGTATCAGACAATTATATTATAATTCAGCACCATGACAAATACGGTCGCAAAAAAAATAAAACCTCTTGTAAAACCGGCAAAACTGTGGGCAAAATACAGATACAGAATATTGAATATCTGCAATATTTATGCAAAATAATAAATAATTATGGAAAAACTTGAATTGATTTTATTACCTCCATCTGAGAATAAAGAAGTGACGGAAGAAGATATAGCTAAGGCTTATGCTGAAATCATAAACATACTAATTTTCAAAGATTAAATGTCTAATATAACAGCCTCACCCAATCTTTTTATTCTAACGGAATACTATATATGGATATTCATATAAAACAACAATCTACAGCATTTAAAGCAAGACCCGGACATACAATGTTAAAATTTATATCCAAAGAATTTAACGGTGACAAAAATAAAATCGAAAAGTTCAAAAAGCTATTTGAAAATGTCCATCAGCAATATACGAATAAAAATACAATTATAGATATAGATAGCCGGGGTAATTTAATTTATTCTAACACAAGTTTTCCCGGTATAAAATACTGCTACAAAACAAACAGTTCACATCAATCTTCACTGTCTGAAAAACTGTTAAATGAATGCCCCAAAACTATTGCTTCCGGAGAAAACACTTTTTTTCATCATGTGATTGTCAAATTATTAAAAAAAGGTGTTTTAATTTCTGAATTAAGAGAAAAAGCAGATACAGACCTCTTGGGAAAATCGTTTAATAATTTACTGTCTATAGCGGAAAGAATTTTAAAAGAAAATCCCAAATCTAAATTAACAAAAATAGAATTTGATGCAATGGATTCAAAAATGGTCGAAGAAAAAATGCGAAAATTTAAAGGCAGCTTTTGGGATTTAATAAAAGAATTAAGTAATTAAATATTTAGGCTACTTTTAGTCCGTAGATTGCGGTAAATCACAGATCTACCATATCCTTGCTTTACCATAAAATTGCCGTATCCTTGCCGTCACTTTGCCTGATTCTTGCCGGAATGTCAAGTTTTATACGTCATCAAACATGCTGAAACACAATCAAGGCAACAAAAAAGAGCCTCTGAAAAGGCTCTTGATTTAAATGGCGGGACCGACGAGGCTCGAACTCGCGACCTCCTGCGTGACAGGCAGGCACTCTAACCAACTGAGCTACGATCCCACACCATATTCAATTTTCACTTTGGAATGTAGCTCAGTTGGTTCTTAATCTAAAGAACGTTCGCTCTCGCTCACTGGGGCTACGATCCCACACCATATTCAATTTTCACTTTGGAATGTAGCTCAGTTGGTTCTTAATCTAAAGAACGTTCGCTCTCGCTCACTGGGGCTACGATCCCACACCATATTCAATTTTCACTTTGGAATGTAGCTCAGTTGGTTCTTAATCTAAAGAACGTTCGCTCTCGCTCACTGGGGCTACGATCCCACACCATATTCAATTTTTATTAAAACATCCAAGAGCCTCAAAATCAAACCGGCTTATTTCTGCCATTCACTCCAAGGTGTCCCTGATGTAAAATGATTATAATCTGCTAAAAAAAATTTTTCAACACTTTTTTTAAATATCTTCTATGTTGACTAAGAATATCGATAAGGCTACAATAAAATTAACGAAAACAGCGTCCTCATTGCACAAAGAAGGAATCCTTAATGAACATATTAATAGTAGGCTCAGGCGCAAAAGAATATACTCTTGCAAAAATTTTCTCAAGTTACGAAAATGTCGGCATGGTTTTTGTTGCACCGGGCAATGATGCTATCAGTCAATTTGCAAACTGCATAGATATAAAAGCAAATAACACCGACGAGCTTTTGGATTTTGCAAAAGCAAATGAAATATCGCTCACAATAGCCTCCTCAGAACAGGCAATTATCTATGAGATTGCTGAAAAATTTAACGAAGCGGGACTTAATATATTTGCACCGACTGCTGCTGCCGCAAGGATATGCACCAGCAAGTCCACGGGCAAAAAATTTATGTATAAAACAAAAATACAAACCCCAAAATTTGGAATTTTTGACAGAGAAAACGTAGCAACAGACTACGCCAGACGTTCAAAATACCCGCTTCTTCTCAAAACCGACAATCATCTCCCGGGAGAGAACACAGTTTTATGCGGCTCATTTAAAGAGGCAAAACGAAAAATTGAAGACAGTTTTGCAAATTTTAACAAAAAAATTGTGCTTGAAGACTATGCTGAAGGGCAAGAATTTTCGTATTACATAATAACTGACGGGTACAATGCAATGCCGTTAATGTCCGTTGTACCTTACAAATACAACCTCGATGGCAACGGAGGTCTTATTACATCGGGAATAGGCGCTTATGCACCTTTTTATATGCTTGACACAGAGATGGAAAGCAGAATTTTTAAAGAAATAGTATACCCAACGCTTGATTCATTGGCAAAGAACAAAATGAATTACGTTGGAATACTTGGTATAGATATTATTCTTGACAAAAATAATCAACTTAATGTCCTGGAGTTTAATTCATTTTTCCAGGAACCTGATGCCCAGTGTATTCTTGAACTATTGGACTGCAACATTATCAATCTTATGAAAGCCGCAATTGCAGGGTCTTTGGCGGATGATTATACGGAAATTCCGGTAAAACCGGGTTATTCTGCTTCGGTTGTGCTTGTTTCCGGGAATTATCCCGCAAATTTAAAAAGCGGCTCTATCATTTACGGACTTGAAGATGCTGAAGCGGAAGATGTTGAGATTGCCCATTTCAAAACAAGAAAAAATATTTACAGTGAATATGAAACTCTCGGGGGCAGAGCTATTGCTGTTACGGCAACGGCTTCAACACTCGGTCGTGCAATTGATAAAGTATATGATGCTGCGCAGCTAATCAGTTTTGACGGAATGAAATACAGGACGGATGTTGGAAAAAGATTGCCGACAGGAATTTTATGATAGTAAAAAGAAAATGTATATCCTGCGGTGAAATAAAAAACCGCAATGATTTGATAAAAATTACAAGAACCGCAGACGGTGTTGTTGTTAATCCTGACTCAAAGACCTTTGGTCGTTCAGCTTATGTCTGCAAAAATGAAAGCTGTATAAACGGTGCTGTTAAGAAAGACAGAATTTTTAAAGTACTAAAAACACAAAAAGATTCCTCACTTTCCGAAAAGCTCAGGAAATTAGCAGGAAACTAAAAAGGCAATTTTTGTTTCCTTAAGGTTTTTATACAAATATGGTTAGTACTGTTCGCATTAATAATATCAGGACTTTAAGTTCCTTAAGGATTCCGGCTGAAACAACGGCACAATCCGTTGAGACACCTAACGCTGCAAATCAAGGGAGTGAAACAGATACAAAGAAAAGCAGTGCGGCAATAACCGCCAATGCAAAAGCCCTGATTTCAGTTCAGAATAAAATTCCCGTGGAGCTTGCGGAAATTGAAAAAGATTTTTTTGACGACAGCAAGTTTCACAGCCTGCCGATTGATAAAAAGATAGCCGTTTTAAAACGGCTTGCAGCTATGGAAAAAAACGACAGGAATACTGCAGAGTGGCTTTATCATGTAACTGATGATACTGAATATATAGATGAACTTCTTTCTGATAAGGACAGGTTGAGCAAATTAATCAAACATCAAAATAATATTTTTAACAATGATTTTTCGCGACAAAATTGCGATAAAAAGTTAAAAAATGAAATTGCTTTAAAAATAGCAATGATGAGAGACTGCAACCGACAAAGCTGGAATAATCTTGAATCTTCAAAAGGCTACAAAGCAATAAAAGACGGAGAATTAAGATTAACGCTAATCGAGGATATACAAAAAGATACTGTAATTGATGAAAATTACTTTTATAACACACTGGACAGATATGAAACATTTACGAAAAATGTACTCTCAATGATGAATGTCAGTGATGAGTTTAAAGAAAAATTTTTAAAAATCGCAGACATAGATATGTCACAGGTTAACAAACTATTTAAAGCAGTTAATAAATTAAATAAAAAACTGGCTGACGAATTATTTGACATGATAATTAACGAAAAAGAACAGACTGAAAGAATGGCAAAAGCAACTTATGTGGCGCCGTCAGAATATCTCAACTTCTTTGATGAAACAATAAAACTCTTAGAAGCGGCAAAAGCAAATCAAGATACAGCTACGCTGCTTTTACAACTGCCCGGCGGAAGCCATAAATCTATTATAAAAATACTTGACCGGCTGCAAAGAGAAAAAAATAATCCGCAGATTGGTCGTCTGACAACAAACATTTTAGAAAACTTTGTGGAAGCATCAAAAAACAACAACAATTTTTCAATACCGGCTTTGGATGAAATTGTATCAAAAATGGATGAATTTTACACTTCTGAATATAGTGAAAAAGGCATAGACATAATTCGTATTCTGATTGCAATTCTTAATAATTACTGCACAAACAATCAACAAAATCTTGATTTGAAATCATTTCTGTCATATATAAACAAAGACAATATTGCGCTTTGCAATTATCTTATAAAAGCTGACTCCCGTCATAATTTTATACTTGACGATAAAGCACAGCTTTTGAGATATTCATCGAAACTCGAAGACTACGGCGCAAAATTTTTTGAATCAGAAGACGGAGCAAGAGAATTTTATAAACTGAGAAATGAAGTAATAAAAGACAACGACATAAAAACAATAAAATCAGCCAGAGCTGTTTTAAATGTCAGAATAAAAGCGCCCGAACTTTACGAAAAAATCAAAAAAAACGGAGTTATAAAACTCATTGCCGAAAAAAAACTTTCTTATAATGTTTTAGACTATTTGAACACAAATTCGGATTTTAGCACAGATTTTTACAAGGATGTCAAAAAAGTTATCAAAAATGAATCTGTTGTGCCTGAATTTTCGCCAACCGCCAGTAAAAAAATGGTGTTTGCTTCTACAAAAACAGGTGATGTCGTAAGTATAGGCGAAAATATGTTTATAAACGACGGAGAAGGACTTGTCAAATGGAATATGACCAAGGAAAAATATCTCGACTTATTCCCTCCTGTTTTACGTTTTGCATCAAAGCAGGGGAAACTCGGAGACTGTTACCTTATTTCAGTTATTGACAATATTATGTCAAAACCGGAGTTCCGGGTAAAGCTTTATCAAATGTTTTCACAAGACGGTGATGATATAGTTGTTCATCTTAAAGGCATGGATAATTATAAATATAAAAATATCATCCGGTTTAAAAACGGCGATGTGGAACAATTTTCTCACAAACGCCAGCTCAATGGAGCAAAAGGACTGCAAATGCTTGAATTAGCTTATGCAGAATGCGCTTTAAGAGAAGGAAGTTACGATAATATTCCTCACGAAGCGCCTATGTCTGTCAAAATTAACAGACTTAAATCCGGCAAAGAGCGTCAGGCATTGTTTGATTTACTTGGACTTGATGCTTCTTCAGAAGCAAATTTAAAATTTTCCGAAATTGATAAAATGCGAGGAAAAGCAGCCAGGGTTTGTGTAAAGAAAACTACGGATTTTACGGAAGAAACTTTAAGAGAAGCCGGAAAATATGCGAATTACAAGAATGCATTGGTTTTTGTCTCTATAGGTTCATCGAATAACCAAAGACCCGAGAAAATAATAAACAAAGAGTACAACCTAGCCGCAAACCACGCCTATTCAATAAAACGCTATGATGAAGCAAAAGATATCCTCTATATAACAAACCCCTGGAACTGTGCAGCAGAAATCAGAGTACCGGTTTCCGAACTTGCATTGTACGCAAATTATGTTACCCTGGGTTTAGTATAATTTAAGGTGTAATCAAAACTTTTATTGCATCACCGCGTTCGTGCATTTCAAGAGCTTCTTTTGTTTTTTCCAGGGGCATTCTTGCTGTAATAAGCTTGTTTACATCAACATCTCCGTTTGCAATCAATTCCAGTGATTTTCTGAAATATTCAGGCGTATGGTGAAATACGCTGATGACCTTTATTTCATCATAGTGAAGCATTTTTGTGTCAATATTCACGGTAGTTCCGCTTTTACAGCCTCCAAAAAAGTGTACTGTACCGCCGCGGCGTACAATTGAGAACATTTTTTCCCATATTTCAGGCAGCCCCACACATTCTATAGCCACATCCAATCCTTTTCCTTCATCAGTAAAGGATTTGAATATTTTTTCCGGATGCTGATATTTTTTTATGTCAATTACCTCATCAGCAAGAGAAAATTCGTGAGCCAGCTTAAGTTTCAGCGGATTTCTGCCGGCAACTATTACCCTTGCTCCTTTTAGTTTTGCAAGTCTTGCAAACATAAGACCAATAGGTCCGATTCCAAAAACACCCACAGTATCTCCGGGTTTTATGCCGGTTCTTTCCACACCGTGTACAACATTCGCTAATGGTTCAGCAAAAGCCGCTTTTTCAAAGCTCAAACCGGTCGGTATTTTTAAAAGATTTTTTTCGACAATTCGCTGCGGAATAGTTATATATTCCGCATAAGCACCGTTTAGAAGGTCTAAGTTTTCGCAAAGATTATACTGTTTACGTTTGCAGAAAAAACATTTCCCGCACGGCGCGGAATTTGCAGCAACAACCCTGTCGCCTGCCTCAAATCCTATTACATTTTTGCCGACTTTTTCAACAATTCCGGAAAACTCATGCCCGAAGCCCGAGGGAGTATGCTTAATTAAAACCGGATGACCGCGTCTGTAAGTTTTTATATCAGTACCGCATGTCAACGCTGCTTTGATTTTTACCAGTACTTCATTATCATTCGGCTCTTTAACCTCGACTTCTTCAAATCTGATATCGCCGGGTGCATAAAACCGCATAGCTTTCATTTTCATAGTTTTATATATGCCTTTAATGTTTTATTTTTTATCGTGTCATCTATTGCAAGGTTTAATTCTTCCAACGCATACGCAGTAGAAAGATATTTTACGTTAACTTTTCTTGTGCATAAAAGCTCAAATGCCTCTTTTAAATCCGCAGGAGAAGGCGAATAACTGCCAAGCACCGTCAATTCTCTATAATATATATCATTATTTGTATACCCAAAATCGTCATTTGAAATAGATGAAAATACGAGGATAGTGCCGCCGTCTCTTACCGCCTTAAGAGCAAATTCAAGTGCTTTGTCGGAACCGGAGGTCATAAAGACAATATCCGCACCGTCACCGTCCGTCATTTCCTTAATTTTTTCAGAAGTAGTATCGTTATCTTCAAAAAGTAAGGTTGTATCAAAATTCAAATTTGCACCGATTTGAACACGTTCTTCAATAAGGTCGCAGCCTATAACTGTCCCTTTATGTGCTTTTGCAGCCTGCCCCATGAGAATACCTATAGACCCCATTCCTATTATCAGGACATTAGAGCCTTTTTGTACGTTTGCCCGTTTTACGGCTCTTACACAGCATCCCAAGGGTTCCATAAAGGATATTTCTACATTATCAATTCTTTTTGGTACTTTAAAAACCGTATTATTGAGATGTTCCGGAGTTACGTATATATATTCTGAAAATCCGCCGGGAACAATGTTTGAATCTTTAAATGCTCTGCACATTGAATAGTTATGATTTTTACAGTATTTGCATTTCATACAGGGAATATGGTGTCCGAGAACAACTCTGTCACCTTTTTTGATTTTTGAAAAAAGTCCGTTTCTTATTTCTACGACTTCACCGACAACTTCATGACCCAAAACCTTTCCGGAGACACCGTGGTTAAATTTCACAATATCAGAACCGCACAATCCGCAGCCGAGCACTTTGATAATAGCACCGCAGCCCTCAAGCACCGGCTTTTCTATGTCTTTTATTATAATTTGTTGATTTTCCGCGAATGCTGCCTTCATTTTCGTATCCTTTGTTCTTATGTTGTCATAATTTTACCACTAAATTTATTTTATTTATATAATATTATCTGTAATGAAAAATTTGAATGATTTTAAAGAAGAAATATACAAATGTTCACGCTGCGGGCTGTGTCAAACAGTCTGTCCTGTTTATAAAGTTACACTGAATGAATGCTCTGTTTCGCGTACAAAATTCAACATGCTAAACGGCATAGTAAAAGGCGATTTGGCTCTGAATAAAAAAATAATGGAGTATATGGATTTATGCCTTGGCTGCGATGCGTGCAAAAATTTCTGTCCAAGCGATATAAACGTATGTGAAATATTTACTGCAGTAAAAATGCAATATAACAGAAACAAAAAAAGATTAATTTCACCGTATTTTGTTTTCAAAACACTCCTTTTCGCCGCAAAAACCGGACTTTTTTTATACAGACTTTTTGGGACGGACAAACTGACGCAAAGAATTTTACGCGGAGCAAAAGGACTTTTGTGCAAACGCGTCTTGCTTTTTAACTCTCTTGCACAGCAAAAAATACCCGGGAAATGCAAAAAAAGAACCTCCATTGTCAAAACAAAAAAAGCTGTCTATTTCAAAGGTTGTTTTAACACTTACATAAATGCCGATTCCGAGCATGCCGTAAAAAAAATCTTTGAAAACACAGATACAGAGTTAATAGAAAAACCGTTTGAATGCTGCGGCATTAGCCTTTTAAGCTCCGGGTTTGAAAAAGAATTTTTACAAATCGCAAAGAAAAATTTGTCACTAATCCCGAAAGACTGTGACTATATACTGACAGACTGCGCCTCTTGCAGCTTTGTTTTAAAGTCTTACGAAAAATATTTGCCATCAGATATTACAGAAAAAGTCGTAAGCGTACTTGATTTGCTAAAAAATCGTAAAATATCGGTAATCGGAGAAAATATAAAAATCACTGCGCACAAACCTTGTCATGAAGATTCCGATTTTATATCTTTAATCAAAAACATAGACGGCGTTGATTACATTGAAGCGGAAAATTTTGACAAATGCTGCGGTTTTTCAGGAAAGTTTGCACTCAATCATCAGAATATTTCAAGAGAAATATCAAAAAGAAAAGCTATTGACTTTCTTAACACCGGCGCTGAATTTATTTTGACAAACTGCCCCGCATGCAAATTAGGCATAAATCAAGGTCTGATTGAACTTGGCAATCAACAGCCCGAAGTTATGAACGTTATTGAATTTATTGCAAAATATTGTATTGTAGAATAGTTACATTATACCTCACGACTATTGACTACTAAATATTTTGCTGCTACTATGCCTGTATGATAAACAAAAATTCTTTAAACTTAAATAGAAATTGGTGGCGCCTGTAGAGAGTACAGGTGTATAACGCATATAATTTTTATGAAAGACCTGTACTGACTTAGAACGTACAGGTTTTTTAGTTTAAAGAAGGAAAAAGATATGCACATCACATTAATAAATACACTGGCACAACCCCTAAAATCAGCTGCTAAATTCATAAATCATCAGGAACAGGCGTCCGGACTTTCGACTTCCCGTTTTATTCAGGACACAGGAACCTGTCTTTTGCCAAAAGCCGTTTTCTCAAGAAGTGCCGCAGACTTAGCGGAAAATACTTTTCTTGAACTTTCGGAAAGCGGGCTTGTGTATTTTGCGCCGGCACTTATCGGAGAAAAGATTACAAGAAAAATCTTCTCAAAAAATCTAAACAGTGAAGCAAAGAAACTTGTTTCAACACCTGCAGTGAAACTGCTTGAGAACAAAACATCGGTCAATAAACAGGTACTGCCGGTAAAAGCAGCAATAGCTCTCAGCGCAATGCTTATTCCGCTGACAGAATTTACACTGAACTATTTTAAAAATATTTTTACAATAAAAGCATTTAACAAAGCTGATTTCAATAATATTGCAGCGCTGGAAAATAAAACAGAAAACAAAGCATTTCAGGACAAAGTTGAAAAAAGTGCAAAAAAAAATATACTTCGCGCAGCAAGTGTTTTTGCTGGCTGCTTAGGTTTAGGCGCATTGATAGCAAAAAAAGGCGCAGATTCAAAAACGCTCCAAAATTTAAGCGAACTTATTCTTGCACCCGGCTCTAAAATGTTTAAAAACAATGATAAAGCAAAAAATTTCTTTAATAAGTATTTAAGCATTGATTTTGCGCAACAGGACGGAAAGCTGGTTTTGAGCAAAGGTCAGCTTACTTCTTGCGTATTAATAGGGGGCGCCGGATATTTTGGCGCTTCAAAAGACAGAGGAAAACAAAACTTCCTGGAAACATTGTTCAGATTCCCCGTTGTCGGGTTTTACATAATCACTGGCAGCGACCTGTTTGAGAAAGGGTTCAAAAAACTTCTTGTTAAAGCCGGAAAATGCAAAGAAACAATCGGCAAAAATCTTGAAGTTCCGTCTTTTGAAGAACTGGCAAATCTTGCAAAGACCTATGCTGCAAAAAACGGAACAAAAGCGGAAGACGAATTTAAAAAGCTCGCAAAACAAAAAACGCTGATATCAGGAGTTCCGTTCCTGTTCAGCATAGGATTTATGGGCTTTTTCGTTGCCGGAATCTCAAATTTGTTCACAAAATACCGCTTTACAAAAGAGCAAAAAAATCAGCAATCGACTCATCATCAACCGGTAAACCCGACCTTTAAAGCTTTTAAGGTTTAAATTTTTCTAATCAGGTATCGCCGATGCCGCCTGTTCTCTTGAAATCAGCCGGACACTGAAGCTTTGGGGCACATTCTTTATCGCTGCTGCAAGAATCTTTTTTAGATTAACACCCGACTTCTTTTTGTTTTCAGAAGTCACGGCAAACGTTCTTATCATTGAAAAATTTTGACATCAGCACGGAAAACCCGTCCGAAGTATATGAAAAATCTTTGTTCCTATAGCTTGCTTTTGCATTGGGATTCTTTTTCGCAAGTGCCGCAAATTCCTGTCTGTTTTCTTTTGAAAACCGGCATTCTGTTCTGGCATTTTCCTGCAATCCAACCGTGTATGAACGGTAGACACAGTTATCACCTTTCATTCCTATTACTTTGTTAAATGAGCGAATATTATACCCGAACATATTTGTTTGATGGGCTTCTGTATACGGCTTACAGTTTATTATGCTGTACATAAGCTTTTCCTGAGTTGTGCCGTTTACTTCTGCCGTAACATTAATACCGGCACAAACTGCTGCAGAACCCACAGCAAGAGTACATAAAGATATCAACAGTGCCTTAAAATTTATATTCTCTCCGTTTTCTGTTAACATGTAACGGTTCAATCACTGATCCGTTTTAATTACCTTGTCATATATATTTTAACACAGTATAGACGCAACTGTTA
Organism: Candidatus Gastranaerophilales bacterium; assembly: GCA_944326475.1. Classification (GTDB taxonomy): domain Bacteria; phylum Cyanobacteriota; class Vampirovibrionia; order Gastranaerophilales; family Gastranaerophilaceae; genus CALUPY01. The sequence continues at coordinate 90,725 of CALVEC010000003.1, read as the reverse complement.
CACCTAATTAGATGAAACACTTGAATAATCCGGCTATATGCATTAGAATTTTTATAGGGTAACCGTTATAGAGAATTACGAGGAAAAGAAATGGCACAGAATGAAAAAATCACTATCAAAGTTTGCATGGGCAGCTCCTGTTATGCAAGAGGAAATGCAGCAAACCTTGAATTTATTGAAAATTTTATAAAAGAACATCACCTTGAAGCAAATATGGAAATCTTCGGCGGCAGATGCGAAAACAGATGTGCGGAAGGTCCTAACGTTATCATAAACGGAGAAGTATGCAAGTTTGCTTCAAAAGAAAATCTGGAAAAAGTTTTAAGCAAATACATTACACAACAAGTATAGCTGAGGTCTGAATGAATAACCTGTATCCTATCTACACTCTGCAAAATGAGTGCGTGGATTGTTATAAGTGTGTACGCGAATGCAGCATGAAGGCTATAAAAATCGAAAACGGACATGCGTCTGTTATTCCTGAACGCTGTATTGCTTGCGGTCACTGCGTTACGATATGTCCGTCCCATGCAAAACAAATAAGAAATGATGTTACAAAAGCAAGGGCGGTTTTGACAGCAAAAGATGCCGTTTATGTGTCACTTGCCCCGAGCTGGGCTGGATTTTTTGACTGCGATGAAAAAACTATTATAACCGCATTGAAAAAGCTCGGTTTTACAGGAATTTCAGAGACGGCAATAGGAGCACAGGAGGTTTCAATTGCGGTTACGAAAATTCTTGAAAAACGTGAAAACAAAGTGCATATATCGAGTGCATGCCCGGCAATAGTAGACTATGTCCGTATTTACATGCCGGAATTTGCACACTGCATCACTCCCATAGCTTCTCCCGCGTTAACCCACGCTAAATTTTTGAAAAAAACTTACGGAGAAAACATAGGTGTCGTATTTATAGGACCTTGCATTGCCAAAAAAAACGAATCCGACCACAATCCGGAACTTATTGACGTCTCGCTGACTTTCAAAGAGCTTATGGAATGGTTTGCACAGGAGGGTGTGGATTTAAATACGGTTGAACCGGATGAGAATGCAGTTTTTGTTCCGGAAAAAGCTCACGAAGGTGCATATTACCCGATAGAAGGCGGTATGAATAAAACGCTGCGTCTATCCGGATGCGCAAAAGATATACAGCTTGTCAGTGTAAGCTCTATAAACACATTTAGAGCATCTCTTGAAAATATGGATTTGAACAAAATTGACCGTCCGATATTTGTTGAAGCGCTGGCATGCGACGGCGGCTGTGCAAACGGACCGGCAAAAATTTCCGCCAAAGCGGGAGTGCTTACAATGTCTGATATTCTAAGGCATATAAAATTGAGAGACAATATTCCGTCAGAACCGGATGTAGTTGTTGAAAAAGTATACGAAGAAAGACCGATAAAACGCCCGAAACACACTGTTGAAGAAATTTTAGCAGCAATGGCGAGCATAGGTAAACACAGCATTGAAGATGAACTTAACTGCGGCGGATGCGGTTACGACACATGCCGGCAGCTTGCTGAAGCCCTTTTAAACGGAGATGCAGAGCCTTCAATGTGTGTCTCATACATGAGAAAACTTGCAATAAGAAAAGCCAGTGCAATGCTTAGATGCATGCCTTCCGCGATAGTTATGACGGATGCAAATTTAAATATTCTTGAAGCAAATGAGGCGTTTGTAAAAATGTTTGCTTCCGACTTGTATGAAATATTTCAAAGCAGACCGGAAGGGTTGTCAGGCAGTGCTTTAGACAGAATTATTCCGTTTGCAAACCTGTTTACACATACGCTAAAAACCGGCAAGGATATTCACAAAGAGAGATATCCTGTAGACGGAAAGCTGTATGATATAACAATTTTCGGCATAGAACCAAACAAAATTGCCGGTGCGGTAATTACCGACGTCACAAAATCAGAAATGAAACGCGAACAGATTGCCAAAAAAGCGCATGAAGTTATTGCAAAAAATGTCGCTACTGTTCAAAATATTGCGTGTCTGCTCGGTGAACACATGGTAGATACAGAATTATTGTTAAGCCAGATTGCGGAAGGTTACGAAGAAACTACACCGGATGAAAAGGAATAGCCTATGGTTGATGAGAGTTTTTTCATTGATATAGACTGCGTTCAGGAGAAAAAGCACGGACAAAACACTTTCGGCGACTGTTTTATGTCGAAACGATACCCTGATGAAGGACGGGTTATCGCAGTATTGTCAGACGGGCTTGGCAGCGGCATAAAGGCAAATATTCTCGCCAATATGACGGCAACAATGATTCTTAGATTTATTGCTGCTGGTCATGACCTTACAAAAGCGACAGAAATTATTATGGAAACACTGCCAATCTGTCAGGTGAGAAAAATCAGCTATTCTACATTTTCAGTAATAGACTGCGACGACAGCGGACTTGTAAAAATAGTCGAAGAAGGAAATCCGGATTTTGTACACATGAGAAACGGTGAAGTTGTTGAACATGAACCGGAAATCAGAACATCCAAAAAATTCACAAACCGTCGTATGCACCTTTACAAATTTAAACTTGAACCCGAAGACAGGCTCATCTTCTGCTCAGACGGTGTTACACAATCAGGGCTTGGTACTGAGCAGTACCATCTCGGCTGGAGACGTGAAGGACTTATTGACTTTTTGCGAGATGAACTTAAGACTGACAAAACTGTTTCAAGCCGGCACTTAGCAAGGCTTATTGTCAAAGAAGCCCAGCTAAAAGAACCCGGAAGACTGGCTAAGGATGATATTTCCGCTGCTGTTCTCTATTTCAGAAAGCCGCGAAAACTGCTTGTCTTTACCGGACCTCCGTATCATGCCGAGCGGGATGAGGAGTATGCGGCAATTTTCAACGACTTTCCCGGGAAAAAAGCTATTTGCGGCGGAACAACTGCCAATCTTTTAGCGAGATGTTTAAACAAAACGATTACAACAGAACGCCCGCGTCCGGGTGCACTTCCGGCATGTTCTCACATGGAAGGGGTTGATTTGGTTACAGAGGGAATTTTAACTTTAACAAAAACACTCGAGTACCTGAACGAAGGCGGTCGCATTCCGGATGACCCCGCAGGAAAATTAATGGAGCTGCTTTTGGATTCCGACTGTATAGATTTTATGGTTGGAACAAGATTAAACGAGGCGCATTATGACCCGCTTTTGCCGGTTCAGTTAGAAATTCGTAAAAATGTTGTAAAACAACTGGAAAAAATTTTATCAGAAAGGTATATTAAAAAGGTACACCTGCAATTTATATAAAAATTCAGGTGTGATACCAGTGAATTAAGGAGACGAAATGGAAAATTCCGCCAAAAAGATAGAAATAGAAATATGTCTTGGTACAACATGTTTTGTTATGGGCGCGTCAAAACTCCAGGAATTGGAGACACTGATTCCGCCTAAATACAGAAGTCTTGTTGAAGTAAAAGCCAACACTTGTATGGATTTGTGCAAAAACGCAACATACATGAAAGCTCCGTTTGTAAAAATTGACGGAGAGTTAATTACAGAAGCGAATGTTGAGAAAGTATTGAATGTATTAGAAAGAAAGATAAATGGATAATCAAAGCAACACCACTCACCTTAAACGTGAAGTGCTCGTAAGATTGATTAGAGCCTTCCTTGATAACGATTTAAAAAAGACAGTAGATATAATACCTTTTGAAATGCGCCCTAAATATGCGGACAATCCCTACAGGTGCTGCATTCATAAGGAACGTGCGATATTAAGACAGCGTGCAATCGCCTCACTGGGTCACAGTGTTGAGGCTGATGATGAAATGACACCCTTGTCAGAATATGCACAAAAAGCAGTTGACAGACAAAAGCCGGATGAAAATATACTGACGGTAGTTGAAACTGCCTGCAAAGGCTGCGTTCCAAGCCGTGTATATGTAACAGACCTGTGTCAGGGCTGTGTCGCAAGACCTTGTCAGTCAGCTTGCAGCTTCGGCGCTATATCAATAAAAGACGGCAAGTCTGTTATTGACGGCGAAAAATGTAAAAATTGTACAAAATGTATGCAGGTATGCCCCTACAGCGCTATTGTAAAAATCAAAGTACCCTGCGAAGATGCGTGCCCTGTCAATGCAATTACAAAAAATGAATACGGACATGCAGAGATTGATTTTGACAAATGTATAAGCTGCGGCGCTTGTGTAGGAGCCTGCCCGTTTGCTGCAGTACACGAAAAAAGCCAGATGTTTGACATCTTAAAAGCAATGAAAAACGGTAAAAAAATGGTTGCAATGCTCGCTCCGTCCGTTGTCGGTCAGCTTCCTGTTTCGATTAACAAAATTGCACAGGGCTTGATTGATGCCGGTTTCAGTGAAGTTGTTGAAGTTGCAGAAGGTGCCGACATTACAGCAAGAACAGAGGCTGAAGATTTTCATGAACGTATGGAGCGCGGTGACGAGTTTATGACAACATCATGCTGCGCAGCTTACAATCAGCTCGTTGAAAAACATGTGCCGGAACTGAAACCCTTCCGCTCTGAAACAAGAACTCCGATGTACTACACATCAGAACTTGTGAAGAAAAAAGATCCGAACGCCGTAACAGTTTTTGTCGGACCCTGTGTTGCAAAAAGGAAAGAAGCCCAGACTGACGGTGTTACCGATTTTGTAATGAATTTTGAGGAAATGGGAGCACTGTTTGTTGCAAAAAATATAGAACTTGCGCAGTGCGAGGACTATCATTTTGCACACGAAGCATCTAAAGAAGGCAGAAACTTTGCGGTAACAGGCGGTGTTGCAGAATCCGTCAAAGTTGCAAGCAAAGATTTTGAGGAAATCTTCCCGACCAGCGTCGACGGCTTAAACACAAAATCTGTCAGAGAATTAAAAAGCTGGGCGAAAAACGGTCAATGTCCAAACGGCAATCTTGTTGAAGTCATGGCTTGTCCCGGAGGCTGTGTCGGAGGTTCGGCTTGTCTGAACAATAAACGTATTACAACTAAAAAGGTTAAAGAATACGCTGACGCAAGCAAATGCATAAATGATTTAAAATAGAATAATGTCGTTATTAAATAAAAGCCCTCAATTAATATTGAGGGCTTTCTTATTCTATAGCTTTTGTTAATTACTTGTCATCAAGCGCTGCTACACCGGGAAGAACTTTTCCTTCAATAAATTCAAGAGAAGCTCCGCCGCCTGTAGAAACGTGAGTAAAGTCTTCTGCTTTGAAGAACTGTTTTGCAGCAGAAACAGAGTCGCCGCCGCCGATTACAGATACAGCACCGTTTTTCGTAGCATCTACAATAGCCTGCAATACAGCTTTTGTTCCGTTTGCAAATGCCGGGTTTTCAAATGCACCGACAGGTCCGTTCATCAATATAGTTTTTGAGTTCTTAAGAACTTCGGCAAAAGCTTTTTGGGTTTCAGGACCGGCATCAACACCCTCAAATCCGTCAGGAATATTTTTTACGTCAACAACTTTGTTTGTTCCTTTTCCCGAGAAATCGTCCGTAGCAAGTACGTCAGTAGCCATAACAATTTTGACGCCTTTATCAGCAGCTTTCTTTTCAATTGCTTTTGCAACATCCATCTGGTCATCTTCACAGATAGAGTTGCCGATTTTTCCGCCGTTTGCTTTTACAAATGTGTAAGCCATACCGCCGCCTATGATAAGATTGTCAACTTTATCTATTAAGTTTTCCAAAACACCGATTTTTGAAGAAACTTTAGCACCGCCGACTACAGCAGTAAACGGTCTTACAGGATTGTCAAGAGCCTGAGACAGGCATCTCAATTCTTTTTCCATCAACAATCCCGATACGGCAGGTTTTAAAATATGAGCAACTTTAGCAGTTGATGTGTGTTTTCTGTGAGCTGCGCCGAACGCATCGTTCACATAGAAATCACCGAGTTTTGCAAGCTCTTGTGCAAAAGTCATATCGTCATCTTTTGCTTCTTCTTCCTTATAGAAACGAATATTTTCAAGCAATGCAACCTGACCGTCTTTAAGTGCTTCAAGTTCCTTGTCTGCACCTTTGCCGACCGGAGATTTTACAAACAATACGTCTTCACCGAGAAGTTTAGACATATATTTTGCAACGGGTTCGAGTGAAAATTCTGTTTTCCATTCGCCTTTCGGTCTGCCTAAGTGAGCCATAAGAATAATTTTTGCACCTTTATCTTTTAAAAATTGCAAAGTAGGCAAAATAGCTCTGATTCTTGTGTCATCTGTAACATTTTTGTTTTCATCCATAGGAACGTTAACGTCTACTCTTACGAGAGCTCTTTTTCCTTTGATGTCTCCTAAATCGTGAATTGATTTTTTCATAATACACCTCTTTTTGTACTCTCCATTACAAATTAATAATACAACAAAAAAATATTTATTAAAATCAATTTATAGCGTATAATTGTGGCAAGGCAGAAATTGAAAAGAGGAAAAGATGAATTTAACAGTAACAAAAGGATTGTTAGAACAGACTCCGGCAAATGTTCTTGTTGTTAACCTTTTTGAAGGTGTAAAAATGCCGGGCGGCGCCACAGGCGCAGTCGACATGGCTCTCGGAAACCTGATAAGCAGTTTCGTTATCCAGAAGGAAGGTTTTAGCGGAAAATACGGTCAAATGTACGTTCTGCCCACACACGGAAAAATTCCGGCAGACAAAGTTTTGATAGTCGGATTGGGTAAAAATAAAGATTTTACTCTTGGAAAATTAAGAGAACTTTCCGGTAAAATTATACAAAAATGCATGAAAATGACAAATGCAAAAAAAGTTGTTTCTATTCTCCACGGTGCAGGTATCGGGGGATTTGACGAAGCACTTGCAGCGCAGATGATTGCAGAAGGTGCAATAATCGGCTCATACACTTTTGAAAAATACAAATCCGAAAAAAAAGGCAAAAAAATAGAAGAATTTGCAATTATTGACGTAAATGAAGACAGCTGCAAAAAAGCTAAAGCCGGTGTAAAGAAGGGCAAAATTTTTGCAGGTGCCGTTAATTTTGCAAGAGATTTGTCAAACGAAGCACCTCAAGTTGCTACGCCCGCTTTTCTTGCAAAAACAGCTCAATCACTTAAAGATGTAGATGTAAAAGTATACGAAAAAGATGATATTGAAAAAATGGGAATGGGTGCATTTCTCGGCGTTGCAAAAGGCAGCAGCCAGCCTCCGAAATTCATCCACATGAGATACAAACCCTCAAAACCGCTGAGAAAAATAGCTATAATCGGCAAAGGCATCTGCTTTGACAGCGGCGGACTTGATTTAAAACCGCCGGCATCAATGCTGAACATGAAAGACGATATGTCCGGCGCAGCAGCAATTCTTGCGGTTATGAGCGTTGTAAAAGAACTCAAACCGAACGTTGAAATACACGGGCTGATTGCGGCTTGTGAAAACATGCCGGGTGCTTCCGCTTACAAACCCGGAGATATTTTGACAGCGAAAAACGGAAAAACAATTGAAGTTGATAACACAGACGCCGAAGGCAGATTGACACTCGCTGACGCGCTTTGCTACGCAAGCGACCTCGATGTTGATGAAATTGTAGACCTTGCGACATTAACGGGAGCGTGTGTTGTTGCACTGGGCAGCGTTGCCAGCGGTATTATGGGCAACAGCCAGTCCTTGATAGAAAAACTTATAAAATGCGGTGCAGCAGGCGGAGAGCGTTTGTGGCAAATGCCTATGTTTGAAGAATACAAAGATTCTTTAAAAAGCGACATAGCTGATATGAAAAATACCGGCTCGAGATACGCCGGAACACAAACAGCAGCACTGTTTCTGCAAAATTTTGTAAAGAAAACACGCTGGGCACATATAGACATCGCCGGCACGGCATATCTGGACAAACCGGTCAATGAACTCAAAAAAGGAGCAACCGGAGCAGGCGTCAGAACACTTTTGAATTATATATTAAGTTAGACAAAAACAAGCCGGGAGAAAAATAAATTTTCCCGGCTTTTAAATCCTTTTTTAAAAAATAAATCGTGATTTTTTTCTTTATTTGTTTTATACTCTTTATATCAGAGAGGATTTTATGAGTAAAAACATTCCAGAAAAAGTTTCAAATCGTCTGACTTTATATCACAGCATTCTTGCCGAGTATATGGAACAGGGCATAGAGTCTATTTCAAGTCCTCAAATTTCACAAAGGCTCGGTATAGATGATTCGCAGGTCAGAAAAGACTTCAAACTTTTGAACAATGCCGGCAAATGCCGCGTCGGATATCTTGTATCCGAACTGAAAGATTCTATTGAAAAAACTCTCGGTTTTGCAACTGTTAAAGATGCTTTCATAGTTGGTGCAGGACACCTCGGGCTTGCGCTTGCAAAATATGACAATTTCAACAGTTACGGATTGAATATTCTCGCACTTTTTGACAACGACCCTCATAAAATCGATATACAAGTTAACAACAAACAAATTTTTCATATATCAAAATTGCCAAATCTGGCTCAAAGACTAAATGTGGAAATTGCAATTTTGACAGTCCCGAGACAGTTTGCACAACAGGTTGCGGATTTTATTATCCAATCATCGCAGATAAAATATATCTGGAATTTTACTCCGGCAGTATTAAAAGTTCCTCCGCATATAAAAGTTTGGAACGAAAATCTTATTGCAAGTTTTGTTCAGTTTGCCTGCAAAGATTTTGAGTAAAAACCTGAACTTTTCAAATTTTTATTCGTTCTGTTAATAACAGACGTATTTGTGCTATACTAAATAAAATTATATAATGGCAAAATTAGAGGAACAGGCGTCAAAATGAACAGAAAAATTATAATTATAGGAATAATAATTCTCGCATTGGCAATCATCACAAAACTCCTGTATATAGGTTTAAAAAGCATAAAAATAGATGATTTTAAACCCGCTGCAGTTATGTTTGTAGTCGATTCTTCCGCGTCAAATCAGGAAGAATTATCAGAACAAAAGAAATATTTAAAACAGCTCTGTTCGTTGCTTGACCCTGAGGACAAGATTAAAATACTCAAAGTGTCCGAAACTTCATATCTTATCTATGAAGGCACACCGCACAACAACAGCGGCATCCAGAAAGCGATGGAAGCGTTTACGCAATACAATCCTGATGAGTATGGAACCGCTTACGGGGAAGCCCTGAAAAAAGCGTTTTCACACTGTCTTACAATGAAAAAAGAAGGATATACCCCCGCAGTGGTTGTAATTGGCGACCTTGAAAATGAAGGAAGCGTAGAAAAACAAATCAACTGGGAAACTCTGCCCGAAAACGTTTCTGCAGTGAAAAAATACACACCGGATTTGGCTATGATGTTTGTGTTTGCTCATCCGGAAAAACTCGATTTGGTAAAAGAAACGCTCACTCCGGTACTCGGTGAAAAGAAACTTATTATTTCACCGGAGCAAAATGCGGATAGAGCATCAAGAGAATTTTTAAAAGCCATCGGAAGATAAGAGGTATCAAAAATGTCAATATTAATTACAACATCTTGCACAACACACGAATTTCATGACAAAGAATTTATAAATATCGGCACGGCAAGTAATTGCGATGTAAAACTAAATCTTGATTTTGACCTTATTATAACGCTTGAAAACAATGCAGAAGAAAATAGCTGTACCATTGTAAATACATTTTCCAATAACCGTATATTGTTTAAGGGGCAGAGTTTTCAAAAGCTGAAGATAGACAAGGTTTGTAAGTTTATCATTGACGGTACTGACGAATTTATCAGTATAAAAATCACGGAAAACAAGACAGCAAAACCTGTAACAGAGAAAAACGATTTTACGCAGGATGAAAATAACACTTTATACGAACAAAACGCAAATTCTTCCGTTCGCATGGAAATAGAAAAACAAAAGGCTGACCTTGAAAAAGCCAGAGTATCCATAATAAAGCAGGTCGGATATGTTATAAATGACCTTAAAAACAAAATTTCCATGAATTTTAAAACCGGCATATTTTTGCATATTGCAATGGTGCTCAGCGCTATTATCAGTGCGTTTGGTGTTTCTAACTATTTTATGGGACTGACTATCGTTGAATCAAAAAATTATCTTCATCTCCCCACAAACATTAAAGCACTGGTCATATTTGCCATACTTATTTTGGGAATTTGCCTGGTATTGAAACAGGGCGTTTATTCGTATTTACAAAACAAAACTAACAAACAAACCTCAGCTTCCTCATCAATCGCTGAAAAATTTATGCTGGTTGTCTCGGGTTTATTTATGTTCTGCTTCTTTGTAATAAATCTCATATACTATATGAACATGAATAAAAATGCTGTATTTGCAGTGCTTATAGCACTGGTTCTTGTCGGAATAATGGCGGTTCTTGCTATTGCCTGCGGATATATCAAAAGCAGCACTGCATTAATGTCTAAAGAACTTGACAAATACGAGTATAGGGAGGATTTTGAAGCAGTTATTAAAGAGTACCAACTCTGGATAGAAAGATATATAAACTGTCTCAGTTCTTCAAAAATCAGATACATAAAAGATAAAATATTTAATTTACAATTAAAATCTGTCGGAGAAATAGTTATAGGTATACTGACAGCACCGTTTCTTGCTTACGGAGTATCCAATACCCTGGCTATGTGCTTCCCCGAAGCCGCAGGCTGGGTAAGGATTTCGGGATTAAGGCTGAGTCCTGTGTTTTTGGTGCTTGCAACATTTTTGATTATATTTGCATTTTTCTCTTTTGTGAATGCATTTTTGTGCAGCAAAAAAATCCAGGCATCTCAGGTAATAAAAAATGACGGATTCAGCGACTATCAGCACCACGGTGTGACAATTTACGGGCTGCAAGCCGTCAAAAAGCTCAACACGGAAAGAATACGCTCGCTTGTTATAGCTATTTCCATTATATTTATTGAGTTTTCGATGAATATATCTTATTTTATGTCGGAAATCGGCGGAGATTTACAAGGGCTTTTCCTGAGTCTTGTAGCTGCGCTTGTTCCGACGGCACTGTTGATTGCGGAAACTTACATGTTAAGTCAAACTAAATTTGATATTTACGTTTTTGATGAAATTAACTCAAAGTTGGACAAAGAAATATAGAGGACTGGAGATTTTATGTTTAAGTGCACTGAATGCGGTCAAATATTTCAAACTAAACCTGAGTACTGCAACTGCGGGAACAATGAATTTACGGAAATTCCGGAACCAACCCCGAAAAATCCACAATTCGCCGCAAAACAAGACACACATACCCCCAATAAAGGACAAACAGCATCGTGGTGTATTTTCGGTATTTGCATTCTGCTATCTGCCGCTGTATGGATGTTTGCCTGGAACAACCCGCCAAAGCAAAAAACAGAAAAACCTTTAATAAATACAGAAAAAACAACCATGCCGGATATTGATGAAATATGGAAGGATTAAAAACTCAAATATGTTTCAAAACAGACAAAAAAGCCGCCTGATTGGGCGGCTTTTGCATTTTGCGTTTTAATACTACTTTTTAGCGCAAGATTTGCAGTTAACTGCATCTTTGAATTTTTTACCGGCTGAGAAAGCAGGTACTTTTTTAGCAGCAATTTTGATTTCTTTACCTGTTTGAGGGTTGCGGCCAATTCTTGCAGCTCTTTTTCTAGCTTCAAAAGTACCGAAACCAACCAATGTAACTTTTCCGCCTTTAGCAACTGTTTTTTCAACAGTTTCCATCCAAGCGTTGATTACATCAGCAGCTTCTTTTTGTGTAACTTTAGCTTTTTTTGAAACTTCTTGTACTAATTCTTCTTTGTTCATAGTATTTAAACCCCTTCTATAGTGTACATCTCTTATTATATGTGTTTTTTAAATTATGGCAAGTACTTTTTTTCCTCTATTTGTGGGTTTTTTTAGTTTTATTTTCTAAATTTATCTTTACTTTAGCCCAAAATACCTATAAAATAGGTATTATTAAAAGAGTGGAGAAATCGATTACTATGCGTAAAAAAGGCTTTTCTATCGCTGAAGCACTGATGGTTCTTCTTATCATGTCAATTATTGTTGCAGTATCCATGCCTGTATTAACAAAAAAATCCAGAAGAAAAACGGCAAAAATTGATTCCGGTTTGTGGAAAGACTACAGGCACGAATTTGTTGCGCCTGTAGACAACAGAGACGTTGCATTGGGAAATGACGCACATGAAAAAGGCATTAGGATTATAGGTAAGCTTTCTTTGAAAGATTTGGGCGGTACGGAAAGAGGCTGGGTCAAAGATGACGGTTCTGTTTCTGTCAGCGCATTGCATATCAATGAAAAGCTTTTCATACGAGATATGAAAGGTAAAGATATAGGCTGGATAAAAGATGACGGCTCAAGCTCGTTTGAGACAATACCGCCCGGAATGATGATGACTTTTATCGGTCAGGAAAAATGTCCTGACGGCTGGATGTTATCAGACGGCGGTACGGTTGAAACGCAGTACGGTCCGCAGATGACTCCTGATTTTACTTCAATACTTGCACAAATATCCAAAGCTCAGGGACAGGCTCCCACAATAGCAATTTGTGTAAAATGCGCCCCTGAACAGAATTGTAAATATCCGTCAATGAAAGAAAGAAGGTATTAATAATGATAAAACCATGGCACGAGTATTTTTTAGAAATTGCAAAAACTTGTTCAACCCGCTCAAACTGTTTCAGAGCGAAGGTTGGCGCAGTTATCGTCGGCGAAGACAAAAAAATTAAAGCAACAGGCTACAACGGAACTCCCTCAAAGGTCATTTCCTGCTATGAGCTTGGTAAATGCTACCGCATAGAAAATAATATTCCCTCCGGTACAAGATATGAAACCTGCAGAAGCATACACGCCGAACAAAATGCTATTATTCAGGCAGGTCAGGACAGATGCAAAGACGCAACAATGTACATCTGGGGACACGAGTTTATTTGTATCTTATGCAAGAGATTTATTGTGCAAGCCGGTATCAAAGAAGTCTATCTGCAAAAAGATGAAAAATCTCCTATGAAACACGTTCTCGTTGAAACAATAAGAGATGAATTGAGTAACCAGATAGAACCTTTAACAAATACCATAATGAAATAACTATTTTTCATCAATATAAACTGTATGAAAGCGGTAAGCTTTGAAGGTTTTTGAAAAATATTCAGCCGGAAGCCCCGCTTTCTGTTTTAATGATTTTAAAAACTCTTTTTTATCGGGAAGCTGAACCCATACGGAGGGAAGATACACGGCGCTGTAATTTCCGTCTTGTATAATTATGCCGTCTTTGTATGGCACAATATTGTTCAAAAGGTCTTCTTCGTCCTTAAAATTTACAGGCTCCGGTTGAGACAACAAAGAAACGCCAAGTTTTATATGCGGAAATTCTTCGAGCGTTAAAGCTGCAAATCTTGAATCCGAAAATGCAGCTTTGTAAGCATTTTGAGCAAGGTCATTCAAAAGCGGTTTGTGGGCAAAAATTGAGCCGATACACCCTCTGAGTTTTTGATTGATAGTTATTGTGACAAAACAGGCGCCCAATTCATAAAATACTTCAGGATACAGCTTTTCATCCACATCCAGAGAATTACCCGTTTCTATTCCGGCAAGAATGCTGTCTTTGCAAAGAGAAAGTACAAGGTCGGAAAATTCTTCTTTTATGAATAAGGATTTTTTCTTCTCCGCAAGAATCCAGGCGCCGTACCCGACAACAGAATCATTTACACTTGAAACCTCCGCAGATGTGGTTAATTCTGTTCTTACAAGAGAAAAACCGCGGTTTTTTGCAAATTTTACAAGACCGGTTATACCGGTGCTGCCGCAAGCCTGCAGCGGCTGAAAACCTTCAATATTTTGCAGCTCTATCATTTCTGCAGTATACTTATCAATTTTTTCAGCATCTTTTTGGGAGTAAAAGTGGCTTAAGTCGCTGGATACGACAAACGCATTATCTTTATTTTCCCAGTATTTTTCAATAATTCCCGATATTTCTTCATTTGAAATGTTTCCGTATAAGACAGGAATAAGCTTTGCATTTGGCGCCAGCGATTGAATAAAAGGCAATTGGACTTCTATTGCATGCTCATTTGAATATGCTTCATCGGCAAAATCAGCAAAAGTATTGCAGGAAAGTTCTTTAATCAAATCTTGATTCAAGCTTATCTTTCCCAAGGGGGTTTCAAAACAATCGAAAGAAGAAAGGGCAATACCGGTGAGTTCGCAGCGATGCGCAGGTGCAAACACAAACACATTTTTAATATTTTTATCAAGGTATTGAAACGCAGCGGCTGCAGTTTTGCCTGAGTACATGTATCCGGCATGAGGTGCAATAATGGCTCTTGTCGTTGTTTTGTAATCCTTTTTTACTGTATTAAATAAACTTATCAGCAATTCGCAGAGTTTTTCTCTGTCACAAGGATAAAACTTTCCGGCAAATTCTGCTGTTTTTACTGTTTCCATTTTCGATTCCTTGTATATATTTTTACTCATGGTTATTATAATATATATTCAACTTATACGATATACCACAGAAGGGCAATAAGATTAATGACAGATATAAAAATTTCCGATAATATAAATGATTTTTTTACAGTTTATGAAGATATGAAACAGCAATTTCCGGAAAATGAATTAAAACCGCAGGAACATTTTGTAAATCTGTTTAAAAAAGGGGTGTACAAGCTTTTTCTGTGCAAATACGGATACATGCTTTTCGCCCGGGATAAAGAAACAAATACGCTCTGGCTGGATTATTTTGCAGTGTACAAACAGTTCCACTCACAAGGAAAAGGCAGCGAGATAATGAAAAGCTTTATTGACTGCAATTCTGATTACACAGGATGTTATATCGAGCTGGAACAGCCTGACAAAAAGCAGCCTGACACAATAAGAAGAATAAAGTTTTATGAGAAATTCGGAGCATATAATTTAAATTTGGAATATTATTTTCCCTCAAAAGAAGCTCCGTTGCCTATGGAATTGTTCTTTATTCCGTTTCACAACAAAAAACCGGAGCAGCATACTGTCATGCTGTCTGTAAAAAATATTTTTCACCTGTTACACTCAGATGTTATTAACCTTGATGATTTTTTACGTCGAATTGCATATCGAGTTCAATCTCCTCAAGAAGAACAATAGCGTCAACCGCAATTGCTCTGCCGTCGCCGATTGAATCCAGGTGCTCCATTGTTTTTGCCTTTACGGAAACCTGATTTGTCTGGAGTTTAAGTATATCTGCAAGATTATGCTGTATCTGTTGAATAAAAGGCGCAAGACGCGGCTGCTGTGCTTTAATTGTTGCATCGATATTGTTGATTTTATATCCGGATTTAATCACTATGTAATTTGCTTTTTTCAACAAGTCGGTGCTGTCGCAGCCGTAATACTGCGGGTCATTGTCCGGAAAATGCTGACCGATATCCCCGAGAGCGAGCGCCCCGAAAAGCGCATCTATAATTGCATGACAAAGAGCGTCAGCATCTGAATGCCCCAGCAGACCTTTACTGTGTTCTATTTTTACACCGCCGAGAATCAAATCTCTGTCTTCAATAAGTTGATGTATGTCAAAACCTTGACCTATTCTGTATTTCATACTGTCTCCTTAATAAATTTTTGTATTGCTTTTACGACTCCGTCATTTTCCACGGAATCCGTAACATAGTCAGCCACTTTTTTTAACGAATCCGTTCCGTTACCCATTGCCACAGCAATTCCTGCAGATTTGAGCATTTCAATATCATTATCCTGGTCGCCTATTGCCATAATTTCTTCGTGTTTTATTCCCCATAATTCAGCAAGAAATCTTATTGCGTTTCCTTTTGTAGCTTGAGGATTAGATATTTCGCAGAAATTAGGAGTTGAACGTATAATATACAAATCTTTTGCATATTTTTCCGCCAACTGCTTTTGCAAAGACTCAATTTTCTTCGGGTTTGTATCTATTGCAAGCATTTTGTTTATATTTTTAAGTTCAATATTGTCAAAACTATTCACAACCGTATAACGAACATTTCTTTCGTCAGTATAACGTTTTATTGTCTCATTATCATTTTCGACAACAAGCCCGTCATCAATATACAAGTTGCAATGTATTTCTTTTTCTCTCAATATTTTTATAATCTCACGCGCATACTTTTCCGGCACATCCTTTTCAAGAAGGACTTTACCGTCTGTTGAACATTCCTTAATCAGACCTCCTTGATAACAGACAATCGGGGCTGTTAAGCCTATATCTCCCGCTATCGGCAAGGTAGCAGAAAACATTCGTCCTGTAGCCAGAACAACTTTTATACCGTCTGCAGTCAGTTCCCGCAAAGCACTCTTTACGGCAGCAGAGGCGGTAAAATCCTTCCGGTATATTGTTCCGTCTATATCCAGAACCAGCATTTTTATCATAATATTATTTTCCTGTATGCAGGGTCTCTCGGACAATTGTACCAATTTTTTTACGACTTGTACACTGTTTTACAAAATATTGTCCAAACCGTACACAAATTCATTGTGCTCTGATATGTATTTTGCAGCAAGCAAAACTCCGGGCATATAACATTTTCTGTCTACAGAGTCGTGACGTATAGAAAGGATTTGTCCGGCAGAGCCGAAAACAACCTCTTGTGACGCCATATATCCGGGCATTCTGACTGAATGAATATGGATATTGGAATTAGCAACTCCGCCTCTTGCGCCCGGAATAGTTTCGGTTTCTTCACAATTTCCCTTAGCAAGGTTTGGATTTTCTATTGCCATCATCTGAGCTGTTTTTATTGCAGTACCGGAGGGTGCATCTTTTTTCTGATTGTGATGCAGTTCGATAATTTCAGCATTATCAAAATATTTAGCAGCCATTTGTGCAAATTTCATCATCAAAACAGCACCTGTCGAAAAATTCGGGGCAATAAAGCAGCCGAGACCGTTCTTTTCTGTCATTTCTTTTATAGTATTAAGCTGTTCTTCCGTGAGACCGGTTGTTCCGATAACGGGTCGAACGCCGTTTTCAAGACAAATCTTTGTGTTTTCAAATACATTTTTCGGCTGGGTAAAATCAATCATGACATCAGGTTTTGCAATTTCTATCGCACCTTTTAGGTCTCCGTTGATTCTGACGCCGTCACAAATTTCCGTATCAATTTCAATAACATCAACAGCGCAAACCAGTTCAAAATCTTGAGAATTACAAACAGCGCTCACAACTTCTTTTCCCATTTTGCCTAATGCGCCAGAAACACCGACTTTAATCATTTTTTCACTCCTTTATTGTTTATAATATCAAATTTTCGCTAAAACCGTATTGGATATCAGTATTAATTGCCTGTTTAAAAAAATTATCTCATATAAATATCCTATGTGAATACAAAAATGTCATACGTATACATGATTTGCAATTTCTGTGTACGAGTAGAATGTTTATAAGTACTTATCACCTTTTATTTTTTAGTAAGGTAGGACTTGGGATATACTAGGATATTTTCAGATGAGTGAAGACTTAGAATACACCTCTTATAACAAAATAAAACGTCTGTCTGACAGTGAGTTGGAAGAATTGTGGAGCGAATATCTCGAAGATAAATCGAAAAAAGATTTGAGAGATAAGCTTATTGTGCAATACATCTATCTTACAAGATATGTAATCGGACGTATAAAACTTTCCCTGCCAACAACTTTTTCGCTTGAAGATATTACAAGCTACGGTGTTGAGGGTTTGATAGATGCAATTGAAAAATATACGCCGGACAGAGGTGCCAGATTTGAGACCTATGCACTTATGCGTATAAGAGGAACAATTATTGACAAAGTCCGCTCACAAGACTGGATACCCAGAAGCACAAGAAAGAAAATCAAAAAAATTAAAGTTATCGGCGAAAAGCTTAAACAAACTTTAGGCAGACCCGCAACTCACACAGAGATTGCAAACGTTCTTGGTATTGAAAAAGAAAAAGTTGACGCCCTGATGGCGGAAGAAATGCAAGTAACCTCCATTTATGACAAAAAAGGCGCCACTGACGAAAATCTGGAAATAATTGAAACAATTCAGGATGAACAACTCGAAAATCCGCTCGACAGACTTGTTGATAAAGATATCAAAAAAGAACTGCAGCAGGCACTGAAAAGACTTCCGGAACGGGAAAGAATGATAATGGTTCTTTACTACCATGAAAATATGACATTAAAAGAAATCGGCGAAACTATCAATGTCTCTGAATCACGAGTCTGCCAGCTTCACGCACAGGCTATTATGAAGCTGAAAAACATCCTCACATCTAACCGTTCCGACAGAATGAGACAGAGTATTGTGTAAATTTCACTTGTGGGAACGGGTATATCTGTTTATTTTTCAGCCTCTTTTGCCATAGCTGCTGATTTTTCGGCTGTTTTTTGCACAGTTTCGCGTAAAATTTGAGAGATATTGCTTTCGTTCAAGACCTTATTACCCTCAGCAGTAGTACCGCCCGGAGTCGTGACATTTGTTATCAGTTCTTCCGGTGTAAGTCCTGTTTCAAGAATCATTTTTGCCGCACCGAGAGCGGTCTGGGCTGATAATGTCAAAGCTGTTTTATAATCAAGTCCGAGTTTTTCACCGGCTCTGGCTATTTCATTAATCAGATAGTAATAAAAAGCCGGACCCGAGCCGCTTACACCCGTTATTGCGTCAATATCTTTTTCTTCGCATTTTATTGCCCTGCCAAGTTTTGAAAACATATCAAGAGCTAACTCAAGCGTTTCTTCCGTTGCATATCTGCCTTTGCATACGGCGCTCATACCGCAGCCCAGAAGGGCGGGGGTGTTAGGCATTACTTTTATTACCTCAACGGGTTTGTCCAGTATTTTTTCAATAAGACTTGTGGAAATACCTGCAGCTATTGATATCACTATCTGCTTTTCCGATACAACGTTTTTTATTTTTTGCAGCAAATCTTTAACAACAAAAGGTTTTGTGGCAATAACAATTATGTCACACTGTTTTACTACATCTTCTGCTTCCGGGGTGGTTTTTATGCCCAGTTCATTTTCTGCTTTTTGCGCATTTATCGTATTTATTTCCGCTGCCATAATCCTGTCTCCGGAAAAAAGTCCGGAGCTGATAAGTCCTTTAATAATAGCGCTTGCCATCTTTCCTGCGCCTATAAAACCAACTGTTTTGTTCATATTGCGTAACCTTTTTTAGTATTATATTTGACTTTCATTCATGTGTTATTTATCATGATACAACGCAATAAATTTAATTCAAGGAGCAATAAATATGAGACGTACATTAGAAGGAACAAAAAGAAAAAGACAAAACGTCAGCGGTTTCAGAGCCAGAATGGCTACTCCGAACGGCGTTGCCGTAATCAACAGAAGACGCGCTAAAGGTCGTCACAGACTCGCTATTACAGCAAAGAAAAGAGCGTAGCTTCGTTTATTCACCAAGTTTTTATAACAGACCTATTGCTCTCAATAGGTCTGTTGTTGTAAGATTTGTTTTTATTATGCTTCCAAAACAGTACAGATTAAAAAATAAAAAAGCATTCGATGCTACATACAAACAAAAACAGGTGGTTTCTGACAATCTGCTTACAATGTATATCGGCAAAAAGAAAACCGATACAGCTTTTCCCACAAAAATAGGATTTGTTGTAAGCAAGAAGCTGCACAAAAAAGCAACAAAAAGAAACCGGATAAAACGCCTGGTAAGAGAAGCCTGCAGACTGGAGATAAAAAATAACGCTTTAAAAAATGCCAATAAATATATGTCGCTTATTTTTCTCCCAAAGACTGCTGCTTTAAATGCAAATTTTCATCTTGTACAAAATTCAGTAAAAACGCTTATAAGCAGGGTAAGATAGATTATGAAAATTTTGGATTACAAAAATATAAACGAAGATTTTTTCAAAAATATTTCCTTCGACACAATTGACTCCGTAAACGGAATTATTTCAGATGTTAAAAACTCCGGAGACAATGCACTTTTTAAATATTCACGCCAATTCGGAGACGGTGAAATCAAAAACATAAAAGTAACGCAAGAGGAAATTCAAAAAGCGTACGAAAACGTTGATAAAGAATCTGTTGCCGCAATAAAAACAGCTATTGCAAATATAGGAGAATTTGCCAAAAAGCAGCTTTCCTGCATAACAAATCTTGATACCTGTGTAAATGGCTTAAAACTTGGACACAGGGTTATTCCTATAAATTCAGCAGGGTGTTATATACCCGGCGGCAATTATCCGCTGCCAAGCACTGCCGTTATGACCATTGTTCCTGCAAAAACTGCGGGAGTAAAGCGAATTATAGCATGTTCTCCCAGAATAAAAGATGTGACAATTGTTGCCTGTGATATGGCGGGAGCCGATGAAATCTACAGAGTCGGAGGCGTACAGGCAATCGCAGCAATGGCATACGGCACAGAAACAATACAGCCCGTTGACAAAATTGTCGGACCGGGCAACAAATTTGTAACAGCAGCAAAAAAACAAGTATACGGAGATTGCGGTATAGATTTTCTTGCCGGTCCCTCTGAGGTGCTTATCATTGCGGATGAAAGTGCAAATCCTGATTTTGTTGCAGCAGATATGCTTGCACAATGCGAACATGACAAAGATGCACGTGCATACCTTGTATGTTTTTCTGAAGAATTTGCAAAAAAAGTCAGAGAATATGCGCTGAAATATTTGGAAACACTGGCTACGGCAAATATTGCGTCCGTTTCTTTTGAAAAATCTTTTGCCGTTGTTGTAGATACGCTGGAACAGGCTGTTGATATTTCTGAACGCCGCGCTCCAGAGCACCTTGAAATTTGCTTTAAAAATGCAAAACAGCATATAGATGGCTTCAAAAACTATGGCTCGCTGTTTGTGGGCAATTATTCCGCCGAAGTTTTCGGCGATTATTGCGCAGGTACAAACCATACACTGCCGACAAACAAGGTCGCAAGATATTCAGGCGGCTTAAGTGTCTTTGATTTTGTAAAAATTCAAACTTATCAGGCTGCCGATAAATTTAACGCACAGGATATGATACCCTGTGCGTCAAAACTTGCTTCTATGGAGGGACTTTTTGCCCATAAGCTGGCATCTGATATCAGACACGGTTAGTAAGAACTATCGTCCCACTTTTTCAAATATATATCAGTCAGTCCGTAAGCGCTTACAAACCCCAAAACGGTTGAAAAGTACTGAATGAGCACAATTATTGCAATAAGCAACGGCGGGATTTGACCGGACATCATTATAGACATTATGTCAAACGCGCCGCTCAAAAATCCTATCAAAGCTAACACTCCGACAAACACCAGTCCGCAAAGAAAAAGCCTGAACCAGAACAAGATTGCAGGTACCCAGAAAAGCCTTAAGAATTTCACAATAAGTGCAGCGTTATATAAACCTTCTGTTTTGAACTCTTTTGAATACGCAACCTGCACAAATATTACAAAAGGAGCTACAATCCAGCCCAAAATTGGTATCAAAAGAAAAAGTAAAGAATATATGAACCAAACAATCATAAGCACAAAGGCTCTGCCGAATATTTTGAACGGAAGCTGATCAAATTCAGGCATTATGTTAATATGTCTCGATTTGCCTTCTTCTTCAAATCTGTTGTGCATAATTATGGAATTGTACCCGAATGTGTATATCGTAAGCACAAGCCCGAAAATTACAGATAGTACAGAGGTATTGCCGGATTCCGAGGGCATTTGCAAAATCACACAGACAAATGAAAGAACAAGCCACACAACATGTTTTAAAATCGCCCCGTCTTCAGTATAAAACCGTTTCAATGTCTTTAAAACTTCTGCCATAAGTAAGTATATCCTTATTTTGTCCTACAATTCTATAGTAGCAGTTTTTATACAAAATTTATATACTTGATATAGTTGATTATTTAATACTTGCAGGATTTGTATTTCTGAAAGTCTTTGGCGCCGGAAGCTGTTCTTTTATTGTTTTTTCATGTTCAAGAGGCTGTATATCCCGCGTTTTTTCGGTTTCTTCGGAAATATCAGGTATGATAAGCGATTCTGACACGGATTGGGATGCCGGAGCATATTCATTATTAAACAAATAATCTAAATCAATAACAAATTCTCTCTCATCCGGACTTATTATCAACTCCGTGAGATCTTCAAAATCGGATTCATCAAACGGGTACAAAAAATTAAGGTATATCGGTCTGTTTGCCAGATAGTAAGATCTAAAGTTTGCATCATTCATTCTTTCATCACCAAAAAGTATATCATTAATACCTGGCGGCAAAGGTTCTGTTTTGTTCTTTTTTGCATCTATATTTTTCCGGTAAGTTTCATAGTCCGTTTTTATCATATCGAGGCTTGCCAGTCTTGCTGCGGCTTCTTTTGATGACGGATTTACACGCAATGCATTTTGATAGTGCAATTTTGCTTTTTGTGCATCGTCAAGTTTTTCATAAGTCACGCCGAGTTTGTAATTTGTCCAGTAATTGTTTTTGTAGCCGTGATTATATGAATGAAGGTAAAAATCCAGGGCTTTCGCAAATTCTCCGTCTTTAAAAAAAGTTTCACCGAGGTAATATGTAATTTTTGGATTGTTTTCTTTTATGTTGAGAGCAATAGAGAGTGCATTTTTTGCATCTCTAATATGATTTTCATACAGAGCTATTCTTGCCTTTCCGACAAGTGCGTCAGTGTTTGATTTATCAATACGCATTGCCTGATAATAAAAATACTTTGCAGACGTAAGGTATTTTTGTTCATAGCTTTTGGTTTTGTTTGGTATTGAAAAAAAATATCTGAGAATTTTGTCCGCTTTTTCACAGTATTGTCTTGAAGCTTCTGTCGGATTTGTTTTTTCAAACGTAATCTCGCCCTGCCACAAATCCGACACGGATTCCGCAGCATTCGCCGCATATGCAGAAAAAACAAACAGGCTGACTATAAACAGTAAAAAAATCTTTTTCATAATTATCGAAAATAAAATTTAATCTTAATAATTCACAACATATTATATTATAACATCTTCAAAATATGATATAAATAATATAGATATTCCAATAAAAAATTGCAGAAAAAAGGAAGCAAAAAAATTGCTCAATGTAGAGGCTGTTTATTTTTATATTTATGCTGTTGTACTCGTTGCAAGCGCGCTCAGCGTAATATTTTCGCCAAGAATGTTCTTGGGGGTTTGTGCATTTTTCCTGACATTGTTGTTTTCCTCCTTAATATATTGGTTGTTAAGTGCTGAATTTATTGCACTCTTTCAATTTATATTATGCGGATTGTTCCTTTGTATAATTCTTATGATGATTTTAAGAAAAATAACAATATTAACACTGCCGCTCAGGGTCGGCTCATTGGCAAAAATTATTCTGACTTGTGTTGTACTGTTGATTTTCGGTTTAATTTCTTATTTTTATATGTCTGTTGAATTTTCCGGAGCAATAAGCGACTTCTTCGGATTTATAAATGCAAAGGCAGCAGACCGGTTTGACTTTACGAATTTCACATTCCCGCTGCACCTTGTCGTTATAATAACGGGTGTAATGTGTGTTATGCTCAGAAATATATATTTGACTAAAAATGACGGAGAGAACTGAAACAATGACTGACGGATTTTTCGACATCGGACTCTTTCATTATATAATTCTTGCAATAATTCTGTTTATCATAGGAATGACGGGTGTTATTGTATCAAGAAGTATGTTTAGAATAGTAATGTCTATGTTTGTAATATGTATTTCAGTTGTTATAAATTTTCTTGCATTCGGATGTTATTGCTCGGACTCCTTAAAATATGCAAACATCATGAGTTTTTTGATAATAGTCATGACTCTGCTGCAAGCGACCGGTGCGTTTGCTTTATTTTTGAAGGTTTATCATTCAAACGAATATCTTGATATAGAAAAAATTAAAGATAAGGAGAACTAATGGAGTTTTGTGTTGAAAATATTAATTTGGTAGTCATACTCCCGTTTTTAATGAGTATGATACTTGCTGCAAACGCACTTACAATGAGCAGAATTGACAAAAAACCCGTATTTGTATTGAGCTTGTTGTGTGCAATTGCGTGTTTTGTACTAAGCGGTTTTGCCCTTTTCTATTCAATAAGAACCTCTACCTCGGTTGAAACAAATTTTTTGTGGTTATCAAATGATTACATAAATTTTTATCTCGGCACATTGATTGACAAAACATCGGGAACATTTCTCTTTATTGCGGCGATATTAAACATTTTTACCCAACTTTTCGGATGGCTTAAGCTGAAAGACCGTTACGGATACAACAGAATGCTGTTTTATCAAAATCTTTTCATGTTCGGATTATTCGGAATTTTTCTTGCGTCCAATATTTTACAGTCATATATGTTTTGTGAGGTACTCGGAGTTGCGTCGTATTTGTTGATAAATTTTGATTTTTCAAATAAGCAGGAATCAAAAGCGGCAATTAAATCTTTTATTTTTAACAGGATAGGAGATTTAACGTTATTATTTTGCGTTTTAACAATTCTGTATTTTTCCGTCACATACAATCAACTGTGGGACAGCACAAATCTTGCATTTTCAAACCTTATGCAGGTTGCGGAAAGCATAAACTCGCTAATGAATGAACCTATCTTTGTCGGTTTTTGTTCAATTCTCATTTTTGTAGTTTTAATGAAATTTATGCAGGCATTTATTTATTTAACATTTGTCTCAAAAATCACATCCGGGGAAGCAAGAGTTATTCTGTTTCAAAATGCTTTGATATTTCTGTCCGGTATATTTTTGCTTTTAAGATTCACCCCGTTTTTTGTGAACCTTGGCAGCAGCTGGATATGGACAATTCTTATCATCGTATTCATATTCATGTTTATCGGACTTTTAAACAAAATATTTATCCCCTGCTGCCGCATAGCCGGATGGATTGAAGAATATATTGTGGACACTTTTTTAAATTTTATAGAACTTGTTATCAGATTTTTGTCTTTTGTTTGCTGCCGGTTTCAAGGCGGTGTTCAATCATATATTTTGTATTCATTTATAGGATTGCTTTTGATACTGGGGTTTATTCTGGTATTCTACATTACTGTGTCTAGTATAGGAGTTTAGTACAATATGAATTTTTTATCACTGATTACATTAATATTTGCACCGATAGCTGCGGCAATACTCATTCTTATACCTAAATTTCCGAACCATCAGGTTAAGGTAAGACGTTTTGCAAAAGTGTTTGCAAGTATACATTTTATTTACGCAATGCTGTTTCTTGTATTTTTTGATACAGGGCTATACGGAATGTCTTATGAAAAAGAACTGACCTTTTTTAATATTAGCTGGTTAAAATCAATGGGAATCAGTGCAAAATTTGCGCTGGACGGAATATCACTGCTGCTTGTGGTGTTGACTTGCTTTATTGTCCTCGTAACTTTTGTTTTGAGCAAAATGCATATAAGGACAAAGCATAAATTATACTACTCTATGGTTTTTCTCTTTGAGTCAGCGATTCTGGGCATTTTGTGCGCAAAAGATATGTTTATGTTCTTTGTATTCTGGGAACTTTCTCTCATCCCTTTGTATTTTCTGATATCACAGTGGGGAAACTCAGAAGCAAGACGGGCAGCAATGAAATTTACACTGGCATCTTTTACAGCCAATGTATTTTTATTTTTTGCAATGTTGATTTTGTATTATTACAACTTTGCAGTCAGCAATGTTTTAACAGCTAACATTGATTCGCTGAGCATGGATGAAAGCCTTTATCCGGTATGGTTTCAGGTATTTGTTTTTGTAAACTTTTTAATCGGTTTTGTTGTGCGAATACCTTTCGTCTTTTTCCATTCCTGGTATCCGGATATTCAAAACAAAGCGAGTGCCCCCGTTAATATGCTGATAGCCGGAACATTTTTGAGCACGGGTGTATACGGACTCATCAGGTTCAATATGCAGATATTTCCGGAAGTGTTCAAACTGTTTGCGCCGGTGCTTATGTGCTGGGGAGTTGTCAATATAATATACGCAGGTGCATTATCAATTATCCAGCAGGAAATAAAAAAAATATCAGCTTATGCGCAAATATCAATGATGGGGTTTGTTATGATAGGGCTGGCTTGTTTGAATCAAGTCGGATTTAACGGCGCTGTCTTTATGATGCTTGCGCTTGCGGTCGTTTTTACTTCTCTGTATGCAATTATATCTTCTGTCCAGTTTAGAACAAAGACTACTTACCTGACTGCATTAGGAGGACTCGGGCAGGTAATGCCAAAATGTATGTATTTTTCATTGATTGTATGTTTTGGAGCTATAGGAGTGCCTTTTCTGATTACATTTGCGCCAAAGCTAATGATTCTCTCCGGAGCAATTCTTTCTAACCTGGAAGAAGAATTGATGGTAAAAATTGTTGCAATAATAGGATTGCTTGCAATAATTTTTGCCTCGGGATACATTATGTATCTGTTCTATAAAGTATTTTGTTCCGTACTTCTTGAACAGTGGAAAAGATTGAAAGATTTAAGCCCTCAGGAGATTAGTGTAATGAGTGCGCTTTGTCTTGTTATAATATATTTCGGGGTGTACCCGATGTCTGTGATTCAGATATACCAATCAGTTTCAAACCTTTTGTTAGACATATTGCAGGTGTAGTAAGCGCCTTATAAGAGAGATTTTGAGTGAGATTATGAATGAGATTATTAATGACATATTAAATGCATATTTACCGGAAAGTATAATCATTGTATTTATCATTTTAAGTTTAATAGCGTCGTTATTTTTTAATACGTCGTTATATAAACTTTCAAAATGGTTTACCTTGCTTGGTATAACTCTGGCGCTCGGCTCTACATTTTTCCTGCCGATTGACCAGAATGATATGGAAATTTTTGCATTTAACGGAGAAATTGTCTCAAATATTTATACAATATTTTTTAAAATACTCATACTAATGAGTTCATTTTTCCTTACGCTGCTGTCGAAAAATCTCATCAGAGAAAAAAGAGACAGGGCTTTTGAGTTTTTTACGGTATTTCTTTGTGCTGTTCTGTTCTCAATGTGCACGGTCAGTGTGACAGATTTTGCCGGTCTGTTCTTCTCAATTGAAGGCTTGGGACTATGCAGCTATTTGCTTTTAAACTTTTCAAAAACTCCTAATGCAAAACAATTAAGTTTCGGATATTTTGTACAAGAAGGCACCTCCGCGTTTTTATTTTTGTTTGGTTTATCCTATTTGTACGGACTTTGCGGTCAAATAAGTTTCAACGGAGTAAGCGACTATCTTGCTCAAAATAACTCGGTTGTTCTGTTAACATTTGCTTTTATACTAATGCTTTGTATCTTTTTGTTTAAACTTGGTATAGTTCCGTTTTCAAGCTGGGTCGCAGATACATTTGAGGGGGCAAGTTATCCTATAGCTGCATATATATCAACTATACCCGTGATTGCAAGTTTCGGGATACTGGCAAGGCTGCTGCTTATTTTCATAAATTATCTCCCGGTGTTAAAAATATTATTTATAACACTGGCAATGTTGACGATATTTTTCAGCTCGCTTTGCGCAATAAGACAAACTGCGATTAAAAGACTTATGGCATACAGCATGAGCGTACAATCCGCAATAATGCTTCTCGGATTGAGCGTTTTTTCTGTTTTCAGCCTGTCCGGAGTGTTGTTTTACATGTTGTGTTATATATTTGCAAATATCGGAGTATGGGCGGCAATCCTTCTGTTTTATGATTCTTGCAAAAAAGAAAATATCGACGACTTCAACGGCTTAATTTTTCACCGCCCCTATTATGTTATTGCATTTACGATTGTATTAATAGCGCTTGCCGGTCTTGCGCCGACAAGCGGATTCGTCTCAAAGCTTTATCTCTTTTCCGCTGTAGCAAGATCAGGCTTTTTATTCCTGCCGTTTTTGATTATTTCTATGCTGGCTGCAGTTATAATGATTTTTGCCTACTGGAAATTAATCCGTTCAATGTTTAGACGGGTTGATTCCAATGTCTCAATTGATACACATATAGTTTCACCAAAATTTATTTTGTATGCCTGCGCACTTACCTCAGTTCTGCTGGGAATATTTGCGGATAAAATTATACAGCTCTGCCAGTTTGCAGCATATTATCTGTAGATTAAAATATTTTTGCAAATGACAAAAAGTAATCAGATATTACATTGAAAATAATAGGCATTATCCACACAAGAATAGCAGCCCCCAAAACAGGCTTAAACAGAAAGCTCAGTTGAAATACGTTTACTTGCGGAGCAGTTTTTGAAATAATCCCGAGAATCAAATCCTGCCCGAGAGTTGCCAGTAAAACAGGCGATGCTATTTGAAGTCCGACAAACAAAACATTAGCAGTCAGTTTTATCAAATATTCCATATTCACAAGCTGCTCGAGAGGAATAGCGGTTGCATATACAGGAAAAATCTCAAATGTTCTCAAAAGTGCAGCAATAAGCCAGTACATACCGCCTATATGCAAAAAAATTATCAAAGCAAAAATAGAAAACATATTCCCCATGATAGAAGTCTGAGACGATGTCGTCGGATCTAATACCGTTGCGGAAGACAATCCCATCTGCATATTAATCATATCTCCGGCTGCGGCGATAGCTGATGTTATACACTGGGCAATAAAACCTAAAATAGCACCGCCTACAAAGTTTAAAATAAGACCCAGTATCAGAGAGGAGCCGGTTGGAACGACTGTAGGTTTTATTATGAGCGACAGAATTATGGTCAAAATTAAAGCAAAAGACAATTTAACCATACCTATGATTTCTTTTCTGTTTAGAACCGGAGCAAATCTCATAAAACCTAAAATTCTTGCAAAAATAAAGATGCCAACGCCAAGCGCGTTGTTAAACTCAGGAAAATATTTAGGAAATGTATTTATTATTGTATCAAGCATTGCGATTCTCTAATCAGGCGTATCTAAAATCATTGATTTGTCTTTCGGTGCATCTTTTTGTACTTTTACAACGTAAATATACTTTTTACTTTTTGTTTCTATTACAAGACTGCTTGTACCAAGGTCAGTCGCGTTTATTGTAACTTTTGAATCATCAGCAAATATATTAGAAATAGTTTTTGCGTTTATCACTTCAGGATTTGAAACAGACATATTTGTCGGTCTCTCGTCAAAAAACAAAAGCGCCGTATCTGTCGGCTGCAGAATGATTGTTTCTTTTACATTTGCACAAAACACCTGCTGCACTGATAGAACTGTCAATAACATAGTTGCTGCTAGAAACTTTTTCATTTATATATTATCTTTCCATTATTCTTTTACGTTCTATAAAATTAGGACTTGGATTTGGCATTCTGTCCGAGGGATGATATTTGATTTTTTCATTGTTATCAATGAACGGAATTTTTCCGGGGTTTCGCATAATATCCCCGATTTCCTGCTTCTGGAATCTGCTTTCCTTCATTTCTTCAGCAAACGGAACTGTATAACGATGATAATTAGAGGGAAGAACATAACTGTCGCTTGAAGGAATTTGATTGAAGGCAAGAGCAAATCCTTCCTGCAGCAGATTCGTCAAAAGTTTTATGTACCCCACACCAAGAATCATTAACACAAGGAACACAGCAAGAATTTTAGGCGCAGCAGCAATTGTTTGTTCCTGAACCTGCGTAACAGCCTGCAAAATACCAACAATAAGCCCGACAAACGCTGCTGTCAATACACAAGGCATTGATATCATAAGCATTGTAAGAAGACCTTTACCCATATATTCAAGTAGTATTTCCATAATTTTATTCCTTAATTAAAGCTCGTTACAAGTCCGTGGACAATCATACTCCAGCCGTCAACGGCAATAAATATCAGCAATTTAAACGGCAGAGATATAATAGTCGGAGACAACATAAACATACCTAAAGCCAGCAGCACGTTTGCAACAATCAAATCGAGAACAATAAACGGTACAAATATAACAAAACCTATCTCGAATGCCGTTTTTAGTTCACTGATGATATATGCCGGCGCTACCTGCCATATAGTAATGTCATCCGGCGTTTTCGGCTTGCCGTTTCCTGAAAGTTCAATAAAAAACGTCATATCTTCCTGTCTTGTCTGCTTCATCATAAATTCTTTCAGGGGTTTTGAGCCTTCGGCAATTGCCATAACCATATCTCCGTTTTTTGTGTAATACGGTTCACCCATTTCCCACATTTTTTGAAAAACCGGACTCATTGTATACATTGTTAATATCATTGACAATCCGACAAGTACAATACCCGGCGGAACCTGCTGGGTTCCAAGAGCTTGTTTTAGCAGTGAAAAAACTATTGTATATCTTAAAAAACTCGTCATACAAGTAAAAACTAACGGCAGCAAAGAAAATGCCGTCATCACTATCAGCATTTGTATAACAGGGTTTAAGTCTTTTAAAATACTATCCATTTTCTTTTCCTTTTTATTATTTATTCAGGAATGTTAAGCTTTTTTATAATGCCTCTCATCATTGGCTGTTTTTTATTTGTGCCGTTATTGAGAATTTCGTTATAATCAATGGCATATTTTTTTGCTTCTCTGGGTTTTGCAATATTCACAGGCTCCACATCTATTGTGCAGTTCAGCGGTTCCTGATACGTTTGGGGTGCTGTTTGTTCACAATTTGTATTTAATTTAGCAAGAAACGTTGTACACTCGGGATCTGACGCAATCAAAAATTTTTCGTCACCCGCTTTAACGACATACAGCGTTTTTTTAGGAGAAATGCTCAAAGAATTTTCTATTTCAAGATTGTCTTGCGGATTTTTTGAATATTTAGTCCCCATAACCGTTTTTTTGTAAACAACAAAACAAAGCAGCAATGCACCAACCATTGCCATTGTATAAACCGCAAAATTTATTAAATAACCTGTCATATTTCCTATCCTGTCTATATATCTTCTTCTTCTATATCAAAATCGCTGTAATCAAAATCTTCTTCACCCTGAGGTGCTTCAACCGCATTTTCCGGAGAATTATTGATTTCAGCGGCACTTTCGGGATTATCAATCTGCTGCGGGGCATCTTCATCTTTATCATCCGTGTATATTTCATCAATTCTGACCCCGTATCTATCATTTATAATGACCAATTCGCCGGAGGCAATAATTTTGTTTTCCACTTTAAGATCTATTTTATTTTCATAAACAGAACCTATGTCTACCACAAGCCCCTCGGACATCTGTTTTAGCTCGCCGAGTGAGATTTTTACTTTTTCAAATTCAGCGCCCATGTCAACCTGAATCGTATCCCACATATTAAAATTAGTTTCGGAATTTTCATCCATATGTCTGCCTCCATCATAATCAAAATCTTTTATAAGCGCCGGATTGGGAACAACTTTGAACTTTAGCGTTTTGTTTTCATATATCAAAGTCATTCTTTTGATATTGCTGTCTTCAAGCACAACAATATCACCCGGCTCGAGCTGCTTTATATCATTAAGTTTAATTTTGGTTTTACCTACGCTTATGTTAAATCTTGCAGGACAAGTTTTAAAATCATCAATACTGAATCTGTGGCGTATTCTCAATTTTTCCGGCTTCACGGCAATAACAGGAACTGTCACAATGAGTTTTCCGATTCCGCGTTTTTTGTTTGTTACAAAAAATGTAAGAATACATTCGTTGTAGTTCACGGTATTTTGAGGGATTTCATTTGGCGGCACAAGAAGTTCACTAAAAAATTTATAAAGATAATTGTTAAATCCTGTCAAAATCTTTGCTTCTAGCTCTGTTATTTTTTCCAGGTCAAAAGGTTTATTGACCGGACTTTGTCCCATTGAATCCTCAAGAAGCTCTCTGACTATTTGTTTTGACAATCTGATAAATATAGCTCTCTCTTTGTTAAGTCTTATTTTTGTAACAAAATATTCATCCTGCGAGGACAAAAGATTTACATTTTCACAAACACCCATAAGTTTTGCGCTAATTTCCGTATTCCAAAAATCAGAAGACGCTATTTCAAGGTTTTCCGTAAAATTCACATCAAACCAGTCGTATGTTCTGTTCAACTGTTTTGAGAATGTAGATATTATTTTGTTTTCCTGTTGTTCAAATTGCAAATCCACTCACCCCTAATCTGAGAGAATGTTTCTCAAATTATCCCAAGTCATATTTCCCTACCTGTAATAGTACTTGATTTTGGGGCGCCGGAGTATCGTATATTTGATGTAATTTGTTGAAATTTTTACATAAAAAATCCGGCAACTACTGCCGGACTTTTTCTATATTGATTTTTTATTATTTATTTTTATCTGTGAGAATAAACAAACTGATTAGGTCGTTAAGTGCAAGTGCTTGTTTTCTGTAGTCTTGAACTTGTTTTTCTAGCGCCTGAATGTTTGCTTTATACTGCTGGATTGTGGACAAGCAGTCTCTTGCACTGTCATTCAAACCGTCTTGCACCTGCTGGGCTTCTTTAAGCACGCTGTTCATAGAAATGCCGAGAGCTTCCATTGTCTGTCTTATAATTTGTGCACCGGTCTGTTTGGTGACACCCGACGGAAGCTGCATAATCAATCTCTTAAGAACTGCAACATTTGAAGGCATGGTATGCTGAGCCGGATGATTAATCGGTTTTACACCTGGTTTTGCAAAAATATCTTCCTTCTCAAAAACCGGCGAAACATTTTTCTGGCGAGGAAATTCAAAACTTGCAGCATCAACATAATTTCCTTCTGTTGTCGGAAAATCATTTAAAATATTTCCGGTGTCTTCAAAAAACGTATCCTGCACAGCAAAATCATCGAAGTTCGCATCCGCCGGAATATTTTGCGAAACCTCATCGAAATATTCCTGTTGAATATTCTGTTCTTTGGGTTCCGAAACAACATTTTTTGGAGGTTCCGGGAGAGAATTTACTTCTATTTCAGCTTGTTTCTTCAAAGCTTGAACGATTTTTTTACCTACACCTGATGGGAGTTTATTTTCTGCCATAATTTTAACCTTTAAGACTTTACTTCTATTGTCAAAATTATATACAAAATATGATTATTTTTCAAAATGTAAATGAAAATTAATTTAATATATGTTAATTTTTATCTAATCCGATGTCACAGATGCCGCTATATCGAACAACTTACAAATGAAAAAAAATGTTAAATATTTGTCTTACCTCAAAAAATAGACTATTCTTTAATTATTATGATTAAAGATGACTATAAATTAAAGAATATAACGGTTGTTGACGATGACAGTATTGTATTGTCAACATTGAAAATGCTTTTGGAAATAGAAGGTTTTTCAAATGTTACCTATTTTGAGAAACCTAAAGATGCTTTAGACTTTGTAAAAGAAAACGAACAGGCACTTGTGATATCAGATTTTCTCATGCCGGAAATGAACGGGATAGAATTTCTTGCAGAAATAAAAAAAATGTATCCTGAAATGAGCACGATTTTACTAACAGGATATGCAGACAAAGAAAACGCAATAAAGGCTATAAATACTGTCGGCATCTACAAATACATAGAAAAGCCTTGGGATAACGAAGATTTGATTTTGAATATAAAAAATGCTCTGGAACGAAGCGGTCTTATTTCTGAACTAAACAAAAAAATAGAAGAACTGTCTCAGGCAAAACTACAGCTTGAAAAATATTCTCACTCTCTTGAAGAAATAGTGCTGCAAAAGACAGAAGATCTTGTTCAATCCAATACAAAGCTGAATGCAATCATTAATTTTTGTGCAGACGGAATTATCATTGTATCCAAAGACAAAAAAATAGTGCAGGTAAATCCTGCTTTTGAAAATATGACAGGGCTAAGTTCCTGTCTTCTGGTTGATACGGACATATCAAATCTTTTTACAACCTCTTGCAGCGAGCTTGAAAAAATAACCAAAGATAAAAATATCCTTGTTCGCAATCTTGAACTAAAAAACAACATCGAAGACAAAAGCTTTCCTGTTGAAATCAATTTTGCACCGATTCTTGCAGACAATACAGAAAATACAAATTATGTCGGAGTTGTCAGAAATGTCAGTATCCAAAAAGAAATGGAAAGACTCAGAGATGATTTTATTGCAACATTAACACACGATTTAAGAACCCCGCTGCTGGCTGCAATCCAAACCTTGCAATTCTTTTTGGACGGTACACTCGGGGAAGTGGAAGAACGCCAAAAGACCCTGCTGGATACTATGAAAAAAAGCAATGAAGATATGCTCGGGCTTGTCAATGCACTTCTTGAAGTTTACAAATACGAATCAGGCAAGCTCAATTTGTGCAAGACATCTTTTTCTTTACAGCAGTTTATTGATGACTGCCTAAAACAGATTCAATCACTGGCTGATAAAAAGAAAATACAAATTTCAAAAAATCTTAACAGTCTGGAAGACGCGGAAATATTCGCAGACAGAAATGAATTAAGACGTGTTATGCTAAATTTATGCGGCAATGCACTTAATCACACAGGAGAAAGCGGAGAAATTGAAATCAGCGCACAGGCTCAAGATAAGGATTTGCAAATCAGCGTAAAAGACACTGGTACCGGTATGCCTAAAGGTGATGTCACAAAATTGTTCAAAAGATTTTCCCAAGGCTCATCAAAAAAACGCTCTGCCGGCACCGGGCTGGGTCTTTACCTGTCCCGCCAGATAGTAGAAGCCCATGGCGGTAAAATTTGGGCGGAAAGTGAAGTTGGAAAAGGCAGTGTATTTACATTTTTGATACATGAATCGTTAAGAATAAAAGAGAGGCTGAAATAGGAATGACAATAAAAGTATTGCTGGTTGAAGACCATACAATGATTAGAATGGGCACAGCTCTTGTTATAGAAAAAACAGAAGGAATTGAGCTTGTAGCGCAGGCAGAAGACGGCGAAAAAGGAGTGA
Organism: Candidatus Gastranaerophilales bacterium; assembly: GCA_944326475.1. Classification (GTDB taxonomy): domain Bacteria; phylum Cyanobacteriota; class Vampirovibrionia; order Gastranaerophilales; family Gastranaerophilaceae; genus CALUPY01. Next base: position 56,087 of record CALVEC010000003.1, on the reverse strand, counting down.
ATGCGGCAAAAGAGTTTTTGCCTGATGTTATTCTTATGGACATAGGTCTTCCTGTTATTGACGGCATAGAAGCAACCAGACAAATAAAAGAACTTAATCTCAACAGCAAAATTCTCATTTTTACCTCCCGGGAAAATGATGATGATGTATTTGCAGCTCTTGCCGCCGGAGCCGACGGATATATAATGAAAGGCGCTACTCCCGAGCAGTTAATATCAGCCATTACCGCAGTAAGCGAAGGAACTGCCTGGCTGGATCCGGCAATTGCAAGACTCGTCCTGTCTAATGTACAAAGACAAACACAAATTACAGAAGAAAATCAGACTCAACCGGTTTTCAAAAACGGAAAAAATTCTTTTGGTTTAACCGAAAGAGAATTAGAGGTTCTCGGACTTATTGTAGACGGGTTAACCAATCCCGAGATTGCAAAAAAACTTTTTATTACCCGAGCAACCGCAAAAGCACATGTTCACAGCATTTTGCAAAAATTATATGTAGATGACAGAACACAGGCTGCTGTTACTGCAATGAGAGAAGGTCTTGTATAAATGAAGACAGGGCTTCAAGTCATCAGCATATTGATATTGTCGGTTTTTTTTGCACAAACAGCTTTTTCCGGTCCCTTCCAAAAGAAGCCGAAACCGCAAAATAATATGCCTAAAACAATGGAAGAATACAAAATAGAAGCCCAAAAACAGGCAGAGAAAAACAAACAAATCCCTCCGCCGCAGGTTGAACGCGATGAAAAAATAGTAAGAATCCCTGACCCTCAAATAACACTGCAAAAATACAACAACCCGCCGGGGCAGGTCGATATAGATTTGTCTAATTTAAAAAAGAAAAGAAAAGTTAACTCAATAGGTGTTGCAAATCCTAACTACGACATGTTAGCTTACACATCAGTTTTTTACTATCCCGCTTCTAAAACCGTATCATCAGAGCTGTACATACTTCCTCTTGATGAGTCCGAACCGATAAAAGACAGGGTAGCTAACGCAAATATCAAAGACGGAATTACCTCTATTTATAAAACAGGCATGGATACACTGACTGTGGATTTGCAGCGGACTTTGACAATTGTGGACTGGTCGGAGGACGGGAAAAAGCTTGCAATAAAAGAAAAAATTGCATCAATCGAAGACGGCATGTGGAAAACAAATCTGCTTGTATATGATTTTTCAAAGAAAAAAATGCGAGAATTGCCCGAGGTTCGCGAGGCAATAAAATACTACTGGCTTAAACAGGAAAATCTGGATTTAAATGAAGTAAGATGGGACATATACCCGATAGGCTGGGATGCTCTTAATCCTGACCGGATTATTGTTTTTGCATATGCTTATACGGGCGAACATCCCAAATACCTTGGTGCGTGGTCAATAGACTACGAGGGCGACAGAACAAAACAAATGTCGCTTACGGGCACAAGTTTTGAAGTTTCCCAAAACGGCTCTGCACTAAAACTCATACCGCCGTACTAACAGCCGGCGACTCAATAGGCTCAACGTGAATTGTCACTTCTGTATTTCCAAGATTTTGTTCTATATCCTTTTCAAGTTCATCGCATAAATCGTGCGCATATTTTATTGTTCTTTCTCCCTCCAGCAAAAGGGTTATATTAATTTCTTTATTTTTACCTGCTTTTCGCGTTTTTATTTCTTTAATACCGCAAATGCCGTGTTCATTGTATTTTTCTATTATGCTCTTTATTTCTTTAATATTTTTTTCGGGCAGAGAGCCGTCGAGCAGATTATTTACCGCTTCTTTGCAAATTTTATATCCGGTATGAATAATAATCACAGCTACAATCACCGCTAAAATAGGGTCAATAGCATGAATACCCGTATAATGAATACAAACCAATCCGAGAAAAACGGTAAGTGAAGAATATATATCCGTGTTCAAGTGTTCAGCATCGGCATAAAGCGCAATAGAATCAGTGTTTTTAGCCACCTTCATCAAATATACACTTACAAGTACATTAGCCACAACGGAAATAAACATGACAATCATACCAAGACCGCTGTCGGATATCGGTTCAGAGACTCCGGTAATCTTTTTTAGAACTTCGTACAGAATATACAGTGCAGCAAGAATTATTAAAATCCCCTCAATCAAACCTGACAGGTCTTCATATTTGCCATGCCCGAATTGATGGTCAAAGTCTGCGGGTTGTTCCGATTTGTGAACCGAAAAGAGAGTAATAACCGAGGCAAGCAGGTCACTGCAAGAATGTACGGCTTCCGATATAATACTTATACTGCCGGAAATAAACCCTGCAATTAATTTGAGGATTATCAAAGCTGCATTTGAAACCACTGAAAGTTTTGCAGCAAGTTTTTTATTATAGAAAAATGTCGTCATTATTCTCTAAAGTCCAAAATTTTGCCTTGAACAGCTTCTGCACCTGAGTATGCACTAACAAGTTTTGTATTTTTTGAGGTTTTATGCAGCTCTTTTTTTATCTCATCTCTTGCCATTGTCAATGCATTTATATTTGCTTTTTCCTGTCCGTCTATTTTTTTGCAGATATCTTCAAGCTCAGAAAGATCAACAGACGATTCAACCAATTTTTTTACAAGCTCATTGGATTTTGCAAGAAGCTGGTCTTTTTTGTTAAGATACGGCATCAGCTCGTTATAAAGTTCTCTGTCTATGAGCTGTCCAATCTGAATAGACAATTCATACAACTGGCTGTATATTATTTTTAAATTATTCAAATCTGGATTCTTTTTCATGCGTAATCTCCGGAATCATCTTCATCATCATCTTCATCATCGTCTTCATCATCGTCATCATCGTCAGTGTAATCAACGGAACTGCCTTTTGTATACTTATCTTCAGTATATTCATCCAGGACACCGCCCGAGGCTTTGAATTTTTGAATTGCCTCCCGCCATGTATCCCGGAGTCCGGTAACGTGTCTTATTACTTCGTCAAGACAGTCTTCACGTTTTTTTATGTTTGCAACCATCAATTTTTGATTTAAATATTCATAAAGCGAAAACAAATTTTTAGCGAAAGTTCCGCCGTTTTCCATATCCAGTGTAGCCTGAAATTCAGTAATAATATTCTGCGCTTTAACAATATTATTATGAATTTTTTCAATGTTTTTTTCTGCAAATCCTTGCTTTGCGGTTTGCAAAAATTTCACGGCACCATCGTAAAGCATAAGCAAAATCTGCTCTCTCGGTGCAGTTTCAACCTGGGTTTGTTTGTATTGTTTTAAGTAAGGATTGTTATTCATGGACTTCTCAATAAAAAATTAGCATGCCTATGATGTGATGTCGAATGCAACTTTGAATATATTTAATCCATTGATTATAACAAAAAAATCTCAAAAAAGTAAAGAGCTGTTTGCAGTATATTTTAGCAACAGCTCTTTACTTTGTAAAAATGAAGGCAAAATTTATACAGCACGCTGTACTTTTCCGGCTCTTATGCAGGATGTACAAACATTAATTCTTTTAACAGTACCATTCTGCATAACTTTTACAGATTGCAGATTAGGTTCTTGTCTGTGCACATTTTGTTTATGTGAAAAAGAAATTTTTGCTGCTTTTAATGCTTTTTTACCGCATACATCACACTGTTTTGACATAGTGTTTCCCTTTCAATAGTTTGTATTGCTAATTTAGCATAATTTAAAAACAAATTAATATCAAGTTTAAATTAAAATAACTTAAAAGAATTTTACTTAATAAGCTCTTTCATATCTTTCACTGCAATATCAAGACCGTCAAAAAGCGCCTTGGCAATAATGTTATGCCCGATATTTAATTCATTCAGACAACTGATTTCTTTCATTCTGTGAACGTTTTTGTAGGTCAAACCGTGCCCGGCATTTACGCCCAGCCCGAGAATCTCTGCATATTCAGCCGCATCTTTCAGTTTTTGGAACTCTTTTTCTTCATCCGGTGTACCAAAAGCCTCAGAATAACGCCCTGTATGCAGTTCTATAAACTGCGCTCCGGTCTTTTCGGCAGCAGCGACCTGTTCTCTTGCAGGGTCGATAAACAAACTGACCACAATACCGGCTTCAACAAGCGGTTTTACAAATGCAGTCAGTTTTTCAACTTGCCCCGCAACATCGAGTCCGCCTTCCGTTGTCAGCTCCTGTCTTTTTTCCGGAACAATACAGCAGTTGTCCGGCAGCAGATTGAGAGCTATTTTTTGCATTTCATCAGTCGCAGCCATTTCCAGATTTAATCTTACATAAAGAATTTTTTTTAACGACTCGACATCGGCATCTTTTATATGGCGCCTGTCTTCTCGCAAATGAACGGTAATTGCATCTGCGCCTGCTTTTTCACAAACAACGGCTGCATCAACAACATCTGGGTCTTTTCCGCCTCTTGCATTTCTTAGTGTCGCAACATGGTCAATATTTACACCTAATAACATAATTTATATTCCTTTTCTGTTTTAAATCTAATCCGGTTCTGCAGTTGCCTCAAGTTTAACGCAACAGGCACCCGCTCAGCTACTCAATGGTTATTTAAAAAATTCGTTTACTTCAGGTTGTTTCTTATCACGAATTTTTTCTGACAAATTACTTTAGCCTGCGTTTTTGCGCAAGGACTAAAGTAATTTTGTTATAGACTCAAATCTTAAGAATTAACGGGAAATTGCGGATTGATAGTAGCAAGGCGGGTATTTACATTCTGCGCTTGCCGATGTGAAGTCTTTGTTCGGATAAGGAAGAACACTGACCGGTTTTTTAGTTCCGTCATTATAGTTTCCGTCTTTGTCAGCTGAGAAAATACACCAGCGGTCTTTACCGTATTTGTTAGGTCCTTTTGTAGCGTTTGTATCTACAGTAACCCCCCAAACCTGATTTGTCGGCAACGCCCAGGCTGTACCCGATATATCAATGAAAACTTCTTTTGATGCAGGGCAAGGTCCCTGATCATCCGCATCATAATCCCAACAGTCGGTTGAAGAACCGCTTGTTGTACAATCTTTTGCTATGTTGAAATATTTCTTAAAATTTTCAAATGTTTGCGAAATATTATTTCTTTTGTACGTTTTTTCCGCCGTCATTCTGTCAATTGTTTGGGCAAAGACAGACACTGACCTTTTATATTGAGCAAAAAATTGTTTATCCTGGGTTGAACTGTTCAAAGCCGGTATTGTTAAAGAAGCAATAACGCCTAAAATAACCAGAACGGATAATGCTTCCGCAAGGGTAAAACCGCTTTTTGTCTTCAAAGTTTTCATAATAAATTCCTCATTTTACTAATTCTTAAAATTTAAACTATTTAAACTATTCAAAAAAATATTGTTAGTATATAATTTATTGTAGCATGTTTGTATTTTTGAAACAATAATGTTATTATAACCACGGAAATAGAGGAAATAACATGTCAGAAGGGCACTGGATAGCCAATATAGGCAATTGGAGTTTTAACGTAGATACAATTATAACAATGTGGATAGCAATGGCAGTTTTGATTCTTTTTGCTTTCCTTGCAACAAGAAAATTGTCAATTGTTCCTACTAAATTACAATCAATTGCAGAAGGCATCCTCAGGTTTTTCGGCGGATTGACGGAATCTATGATAGGTAAATCCGGCGCAAAACACGTTCCGTTAATTGCCTCTCTGTTTTTATTTATAGTTACGGCAAACCTTATGGGGCAATTGCCATGGAAAATTTACCACTTAAAACAGGGCGAGCTTGCATCTCCGACGAACGATATCAATATGACGGCAGGGATGGCAATTCTTGTTCTGATTTATTATGTATATCAGGGTGTCAGAGCAAAAGGTATCAGGTACTTTTTGCGCAGCTTCAACCCGATTGATATAGTAGAAGCAATAGTGGAACTGGCAGAAATGGTCATTCGTCCTTTCACGCTGGCTCTCCGTCTTTTTGCCAATATACTTGCAGGAGAGCTGCTGGTTGCGGCATTTGTAGGAATTTTTGCATACCTTCTGCCCTTGCCGATAATGTTATTTGAAGTTTTTGTCGCCTTTGTTCAGGCATTGGTATTTACAATGCTGGCGACAGCCTACGTTGCGCTTGCAACAGCAGAAGATGAGCATTAATAAAGTAAACAGTATAAACTAAACCAAATAAAAAAGGAGAAAATTATGGCAGTAGAACAATTGACAACAGTTACAGGCAGTCTTGCTGATATAGGTGCAGGTCTGGCAATAGGTTTTGGCGCTATCGGTGCAGGTTTAGGTATCGGTGTTGCAACAAAAGGACTTTTAGAAGCTATTTCAAGACAGCCCGAAATTGCAGGTAAAGCAGTAGGTTTCTTCCTTTTGGGTGCTGCGCTTGCAGAAGCTTGTGCTATTTACGGTTTGTTTATCGCAATGAAATTGAGCGGTATGATTTAGTTTTTAAAGAGGCTTTTTAAATGGAATTTAACGCAACATTATTAATTTCATCAATAAGTTTTATAATTTTTGTTATTATCATGAATCAGATACTGTATAAACCTATACTGGCAATTATGCAGGAGCGTAAGGATTATATAGACAATAACAAATCAGCGGTTGAAGAACACAAAAAACACGCAAAAGAACTTATAGATGACAAAGATAAAAAAATCACGGAGGCAAATAAAAAATCACGTGATATTGTTGCAGCAAAGACCGAAGCTCTGAAAGAAGAAGAATCCAGAATGCTCAGCAATACAAGAGCGGATATGGGTGCTTATTTTAACAACAGAAAACAATCTATAGCGGAAGAAAAAGACAACACTGTAAACAATCTGGCATTCAATGTTGCCGATATTGCAAACAATATTACAACGAAACTGGTTGGTTACGGTGTTGAGTTTACTCCGCTGGAAGAAAACGAAGTCAAAGAGGTGATTAGAAAAAATGCTTGATTTAAGTTGGAATAACATATTACATTCAAATGCATTGAACTTTATTATAATGATTGCCTTCTTTGGTTTCATTGCATATAAGCTGAAATTGTCGGAAGCTATAGAAAAGAACAGAGCCTCCATACAAAAATCAATAGAAGATTCTGATTTACTAAAAGCTGATTCTCAAGAAGAATTGAAGAAGGTTGAAAAATCTTTGGAAAATCTGCCGAATGAAATTGAGAGCATACTTAAAAATGCCGAACAAACAGCAAAAGCTTTTGAAGCAAAAACAAAAGCGGATTTAGAAAGACTTGTTCAGTCAATCAAAGACAACACAGAAAAACAAATTAATGCGGAAGAAAAACACACAAACTCTGTTATTTTGCAAAATGCAGCAAACGCATCAGTCGAAGTTGCGCATAAACAGGTTATAAACGCGCTGGAACATAACAAAGACCTCCATCGCAAATTTATAAATGACTTTATAAATGAAATAGACGGGCTAGAAGTTTAATGACAAATATAGATAACAAATTAATAGCAACAGCTAGAAGATACTCAGATGCAATTATCGAAATCGCAAAAGAAAAAGGCGAACTTGATAATATATATGAAGACCTGAAAAATATTGCGGCTGTTTATGATTATTCAAATGAGCTGAGAGATTTTCTTTCTCACCCCGCAATTGCTCATAAAGACAAAAAAGAGCTTATCGGGTCTATTTTTGAAGGCAAAATATCAAACGATACTTTGAATTTGCTCTACACACTTTTAGACAAAAATAAATTCAATCTCATTGATACAATTTTATACTGTTATGAATCCTCGTTAAATGAAGCTAAAAACATATTAAAAGTCGATGTAATTTCTGCTGTGGAAATTGATAACGACTTAAAAGAAAAATTAAAATCAAAATTGGAATCAAAGCTTAAAAAATCCGTTGACTTAAATTATGAAATAAAACCGGAAATTATAGCCGGATTGATACTGAAAATCAAAGACAAAACAATAGACGGCTCAATGGCTTACAAACTCCAAACCATGAAAAAACAATTAGCATAAATATAAAAGGAAGAAAAAAATGGCAACAATCAGACCTGATGAAATTACATCAATTATCAAAGCCAAAATCGAAAACTATAATTCGACAATGGAAGTATCCAATGTCGGGTCGGTTTTGGAAGTCGGCGATGGTATTGCGCGTGTATACGGTTTAAGAAACGCAATGTCAAACGAGCTTGTTGAATTTGATGACGGACAAGGAACGCTTGGTATTACACTCAACCTCGAAGAAGACAATGTAGGTGTTGTAATTCTTGGCGAATATAAACAAATTAAAGAAGGTATGACCGTAAAAACAACGGGACGAATCGCCTCTGTCCCCGTAGGTGAAGGTCTGATAGGAAGAATTATTAACCCGACCGGAAAACCCGTAGACGGCAAAGGCGACATACATTATGAAAAAACAAGACCTGTTGAACGTGTCGCACCGGGGATTGTTACTAGAAAATCAGTTCATGAACCGCTTCAAACAGGCTTAACGGCAATTGATGCGCTGACTCCTATCGGACGCGGTCAAAGAGAATTGATTATCGGAGACAGACAAACCGGTAAAACAGCTATTGCAATTGATACTATCATTAACCAAAAAGGTCAGGATGTAATTTGTATTTATGTTGCAATCGGTCAAAAAACTTCAACGGTTGCACAGCTCGCAAAAAGACTTGAAGAATACGGAGCGATGGATTATTCAATTATCGTATCCGCTACGGCTGATGAATCAGCTCCGCTTCAATATATCGCACCGTTTGCAGGTGTTGCTATTGCTGAAGAATTTATGGAACAAGGCAAAGCAGTGCTTATTGTATACGACGATTTAACAAAACACGCTCAGGCATATAGAGCAATGAGTTTGCTTTTGAGAAGACCGCCGGGACGTGAAGCTTACCCCGGAGACGTTTTCTATCTGCATTCAAGACTTCTTGAAAGAGCTTGTAAGTTGAACGACAAACTGGGCGGCGGAAGTATCACGGCTCTGCCTATTATCGAAACACAGGCAGGTGACGTTTCCGCTTACATTCCGACAAACGTAATTTCCATTACAGACGGTCAGATATTCCTCGAAACCGGACTTTTCAACTCGGGCATGAGACCTGCAATCAATGCAGGTATATCAGTATCCCGTGTCGGCGGCGCAGCTCAGACAAAGGCAATTAAACAGGTTGCGGGTAAATTGAGACTTGACCTTGCGCAGTTCAGAGAACTTGAAGCTTTTGCCCAATTTGCATCAGACCTTGACAAAGCAACACAAGACCAGCTCTTAAGAGGTCAGAAGCTTACTGAAGTATTGAAACAACCTCAATATTCACCGCTTAGCGTTGCCCAGCAGGTATCTGTCCTGTTCGCAGCAAACGAAGGCATACTTGATGATGTTCAAAACACAAAAATTGCCCGGTTCAAAAAGGAGTGGTTTGAATATTTTGACTCCAACCTTTCTGAACTGAGCACAAGACTCAATGCAGGTTCTGCACTAAGTGATGAAGACAAAGCACTGCTTAAAGAACACTTAGAAAAATTCAAATCATCTGTTTTTACGGCGTAGGCTAAAATAAAAAGGACAAACAATGCCAAATTTGTTGGATATAAAAGATAGAATAACCAGTATTAAAAACACTCAAAAAATCACAAGAGCAATGAAAATGGTTGCAGCGGCAAAGGTAAAAAAATCCGAAAACCGGGTTAAAGCCGGCAGACCGTTTTCAAAAGCCCTCGTGAGTGCATTTAAGCGAGTATTAGATTCAGTAGACAACGACGCAGCGGCTACGGGATTAAAAATAGAAAGAGCGATTGACAATTATCCCGCGCTGATGAAAAAACGGGAACTGAAAACAGCAGGTATTCTTATGATTACCTCCAATAAAGGTTTGGCAGGCGCTTATAATGCGAACGTTATTCGTTATACCTTGAAAAAAATTCAGACTTTGAAAGAACAGAATATAGATGCTAAATTGTATATTGTCGGTCAAAAAGGTCTTTCCGGAATCAGAAGAAAAGCGCAGGAAGCCGGCGTTGAAATAGTAAGTACTTATACAAAAATTTCACAGGAGCCAAATTCGTCAAACGCTATTGTTATTGCCGAAGATATGGCAAAGGACTTTGTTGAAGGCAAAATTGACAGCATTGAAATCGTAACAACCAGATTTAAAAATATGATGTCATATTCTGTTGAAGATTGGAAAATCCTTCCGCTTGATAAGCTTGAAGAATACGAAGACGGCACAGAGCACCACGGCATTGATCCGCTGATGATTTTTGAACCGGATATGCATCACATTTTGCAAAAAATTGTACCGATGTATATTACAAATATAATATACCAGGCGCTTCTTGAAGCTGTAGCGAGTGAGCTTGCGGCAAGAATGACAGCAATGTCATCAGCAACAAACAACGCGGACGACATGATTAGAAGTCTCACTATTGACTACAACAAAGCCAGACAATTTGCTATTACTCAGGAAATTCTGGAGGTAGTAGCAGGTGCAGACGCTCTTAAAAACTAGATACCAGGGATAAAAACAAGGAATAGAAAATGGGATATAAAATATTAAAAAAAATTGAATTGTGTCCAAATCAATATGAATTAACTATAGACGCACCTTTTGTGACCAAAAATGCGCAAGCAGGACAGTTTATTATTCTTCGTGTTGACGAAGAAGGCGAAAGAGTTCCGCTTACGATAGCTGATTATAACCGAGAAAAAGGCGAACTCACCATTGTATTTATGGCTGTCGGTTATACAACAAAGAAACTGGCTAAATTATCGGTCGGAGATGAAATTGCAGATGTGGTGGGACCGCTTGGACAACCCACACATATTAAAAAGTACGGCACAGTGGTTTGCCTGGCAGGCGGTTACGGAGCTGCTCCGTGCTACTTAATAGCAAAGGCGTTTAAAGATGCCGGAAACAAAGTCTATATGATAATGGGCGCAAGAACAAAAGACCTTATCTTCTGGAATGAAAAAATGAAGGACGCTTGCAGTGAACTCTTTATAACAACAGATGACGGCTCTTTGGGAACCAAGGGTTTTGTTACAGGGGTTCTTGAAGATATAATGAAAAAAGAAAAAATAGATTATGCAATTGCAGTAGGTCCAATGCCGATGATGAGAGCTGTTGCTGAATTAACCAGAGGCAAAGGCATTAAAACCGAAGCAAGCATGAACCCGATTATGGTAGACGGCACGGGGATGTGTGGTGCTTGCAGGGTTACGGTAGGCGGAAAAGTCAAGTTCGCCTGTGTTGACGGTCCTGATTTTGACGCCCACGAGATTGATTTTGATGAAGTAATTAATCGTACGCGAATTTATAAAGATTACGAAAAGAAGCGCGATGAAAACTGCAATTTGTATAAACAAGCAGAAGCATTAAAAAAATAAAAACAGAAGGAGAATATAATGTCTATACCTATATGTCCGTTGATGAGTGCCGGAAGCACGATGGAAATAGTATGTGCACAGGAAAAATGTTCCTGGTATCTTAAGAACTACAAAACTTGTTCAGTATATTTGCTGGCACACAATGCAGCGCTTGACATAAAAGAAAAACAACAAAAACTTAAAAAATAAGTTTTCAAATTATTCTTTTTCAATGTCTTTTGGACCGGAGTTCATTATATTAATAACTCTTTTTGTTAATTTCTCTATGGTGGCTTTGTCCATTTTGCCAACATCACCCTGGTCAAATTCAATCAAAATGGCTGTCAGTTCAGCATAATTGTAATCACTCAAAATTTTCTTCTTGTCTTCATCTGAGGCGCTGCTGTATCTGTCCAGAGTATCATTAATTTTGTCAACAAGATTATTTATTGCATTTTGTGATTTATCTTTTTGTTTTTGGTCATCGGTCGAGTCAACATACGCTTCTTCCATTTTTTCAATAAATCGAGTCGACACCATGCCTGCATTTATTATTTCTGCGCTTTCATTAACCATATCATCGGTCATATTGTTATAATTTTCATCAACTTGATTAAAAATTTCCTGCAGCCTGTTTGCGTTTCCGGCGGTAAGGTCGTTATTGCAGCCGTCTTCATCCACATCCTCAAGCTGTTCTTTTATCTGTTCATATATGTGTTTTTTCATGTTTGCCGGATTATTGGGGTCATTTGTTTTCTCAGCAAGCCTTGATGCATAGTCTTGTAATTGAGCGTATGGATTTGAGACAGCAGGATTATTTTGCGCCGGAGTGTAGCTTTCAAATTGCATATAACTTGCAGTACCGTACGGCGTGAAGTTACCGCAATATCTTCCGAAATTCGGATTCATGTATGGAGCAAAACCGGTATAAGAACCGCTTGAAAAACGTGTGCTGCTGTTTCTGTATCCGCTGCCGTATCCTTCATTATCAGTTATTTGAGCAAGACCGTACATCTCGTCAAATGTGAACTCATTGCCTTCAAGCTGATAAACTCCTTTGACAGCCGCATTTAAGTCTCTGCTTGAAAACAGTCCGAGGTCAGATTGCACAAGCTTTGCAACATCCCCTTTGTCATATCTGCCGTTGCCGTTAGTGTCCGTAACCTGATATACTGTACTTTTCCCCTTTCTTCCGCTTTTGGTAAAAGTCCAGCCATTTTCGGTTCTTTGAACATCTATGTTACTTGAATTAAATCCGCTCATCTCTGTTTTTTCCTCAATATTTTATGCATATACAATATATAACGTTTTTTTATAAAAAAAATTGCCTTATTTTTGTAAAAAAATTAAATACTTGCTTAACAAAGTTGTTCAAGTATACAATATACTTATGAAATTCGTACTTAAAATATTACAGAAAACCATCACTAAGGTGCTCCTTGTAATAATGTTTTTATTACTGGGATTTTGTATTTTCTTTTACTGGGGCTGGTTTGAGAAGCAAATAAACAAATGTTTCGGATTCTATTACATATACAAGGGAGACAAAGCCCAGCGGGGCGGAAATCTTGAAAGAGCGATTAAATATTACAAAAAGGGGCTTGAAAAATATCCGGAGCATTCCATTGCAAGGTGCAACCTCGGAAACATATACGTAAAATACGAAGACTTCCAGTCAGCGGTAGACGAGTACGGAAAGGCTCTTGAGTATGACCCGAAGTACATTGTATGCAGAATGAACAGGGGAATTGTGGCGTCGGAAAAGCTTGCTGATTACGACCTTGCGATAAGAGAGTACGAAACAATCCTAAACACAAAACGTTTCACAATTCATATACCTTTTATTTTTAACAGCGTTAAACCGACCAGAGACAATAAAACAATAGCACTTTACAACATGGGGCTTGCTTACCGCGGAAAATCAATGCTTATAGGTGAAGACACCTACACCTCAAACTATTATCTAAAAAAAGCTATAGAGTGTTACGAAAAAGCAATAAAGCGGACAAAAAAAAGTTTCGACCTGTATTTTAATTATGCACTGGCAAACCATATACTCGGTGATTACAAAAAAGCAGGTCAAGGTTACTGCAAAGCAATGGAACTGGAACCTATGAGCTTTGATGCGCATTACAACCATGCACTGCTGCTTAAACACCTGAAAAAATATAAAGAATCAATAGACGAACTGGAGAAGGCTAGTTTGATTGTAGATACCCAAACAGACATTGCCATCTCAAAATATGTATTTGATATAATCTATGAAGTTAACCAAAAACTGGTTGCCACTGACCGCTACAAATACCTTGTTGAACAGAACAAAGAGGAACACTGGGATCAGGAAAGCCAGTTAGTTTACAGAGAAGGAAAAGTTTATCTGTCAGATGATTATGAAGAAGAAATGAAAAAGAATTTCAGCAGATGCGCAGGCAGAATGTATTTTGCAAACAAAAAGGATAAGCACAATGACTGATATAAAGAAGCCTGAACTCAATTTTTTGTGGGAAATATCCAGTGTATTGACCCAAAATTATGATGAACAGGAATTGATGAATAAATTAAAGGCGATTTTCGAGCAGTTTCTTTTTGTTAAAAATTTTCAAATTTTTATGTGGGATTCCATTTCTGCAACATTGAGAGATTTTGTAAAAAGCTGGATAATTATTGACAAAAACATACAAAGTGAAAAAGTCATTAAAATATTCGAGACACTATCGCAGCATACACAGGACAATTTTATATTAAACGGAGCACTTTTGGATTTTAATAAACCCGCTTTAGAACTCGAGTATTGTTTTGACAGTTGCATAAAACAAAACAATAACATTATTTATTTTCCGCTTTACCGTGAAAAAAAGCTCAAAGGGGTTTTGGAACTCAGTTTTGATGAAGTTTTGCCTAATGTAAAAAAGTATGATTTTATTTTCTCAATAGGTATTGCAATAAGACAAATAGCAGCGGCGATATCTAACAAATTGATGAAAGATGCAATGACAAAAAACATAGATTTTTACAAATCAATGAAAAATATTGCAAAACTCATAGAAACCCAATACGAATTGACATATATTTTACCGATAATCGGAGAAATGGTTGACAAATTTATTACAAACCACCTGATTTATATTTTTATGAAGGACAATGAGAACTATTTCCGTTTAGTATGGCCATTGGAATGCAAAGATGAACAGATTTACGAACTTTTGGAACATATAACGGAAGAAAAACTTTCAGAAATCTCAGATACCGGAACTACCGGCGTTTGGGCAATAAAATCAGAGAATGAAGTAATTGGTGCTATTGCGGCAGGCAGTTATATGGACAAACTTGCGGATTCTGATATTGCTTATATGACGCTTTTAGCCAAACAAATTTCTGTAACGGTTCAAAAAGCAAACAGTTACGGAGAAATGCTCAAATATGCAACCCTTGATGCCTTAACAGGTTTAAACAACAGAAGGCAGTTTGAAATCCGGTTGAATCAGGAAGTTGCAACAGCAAAACGTAAACAGAAACCGCTATGCTGTATAATGATTGACATTGACTATTTTAAAAAAGTCAACGACACTTACGGACATTCAGCCGGAGATTGTGTACTAAAAAGAGTTGCAGCAATTATAAAACAAGAACTCCGAGAGTATGATATAGCTTCTCGCTACGGCGGTGAAGAATTTTGTATACTATTGCCCTTTACAACACCGGATGAAGCGGGTTTTGTAGCTCAAAGGCTGAGAAAAGCTGTTGAAAAAACGCCGATAAATATATCAGAAGAACAGGTAGAGGGGGAAACCATAAATGTTTCTATCAGTGTCGGAGTAAGCAGTTATGACGAAAATATAGAAACACCCGCCCAGCTTTATCAAAATGCAGATATGGCGTTGTACGAAGCAAAACGCCGCGGCAGAAACAAAGTTATTTTTTATAACGACATAAGCTGATTTTTCACTACCTGATTGATAATCGCTCCACCCTGCGCACAAAACGGGTCAAAGGAGGTTCTTCATCTTTGCTTATTGAGTCCACAAGAACGGTCGTTGCCCCCAAAAGTTTTCCCACCAGTATATCCGTAAGCGGTCTGTCTCCTATCATGGCAGCATCTTGGGGACGTATTGCATTTTCTTTAAGAAACGATTTTATCACATCAGGAGACGGCTTGTTTGCATGCCCGATTACCGGGAAATTCACCTGCGCCCTGACTTTGTTGATATAATCAATGTTCTTATTATTGCTCGCAATTGCAAGCACAAAGTCCTTTGACAGATTCTCAAACATTTTTAAAATCTCGGTTGAAAAAACACCAGCTTTCGATTTCATGACAGTGCTGTCTAAATCAAAAATCAGAACTTTTATACCGCTCTCTTTTAGTTTATCAAAATTAACTTCAAAAACATTTTTTACATTATAATCCGGTTTTAGTATCATCTTTTGTTTTTTATCCCTATAGTTCTTCCGAGTGCGTATTTGTAATTTTCAGGCATTACAGATAATTCGACGAAAATATCATCGTTTGTGTTTCCGACTTCTTTTTCTTCCATGTCGGTGTTGTAGATATTTAAAATTTTTGTTTTAAACATCTCCTGCGGAGAAATCATTTCAATTTCATCCCCTTTATTTATTTTATTTTTAATCTTCACAAGAAGAAGACTGTCTTTTTTGTCTTTAACCTCAAACAAAAAATCGGCTCCTGCAAGCCCTTTGGATATATCATAACTGTAGCCGTCACCGTCAGGTTTGTTCAAATAAAAACCGGTGGTGTAGCCTCTGTTTCCGACTTTTAGAAGCTCATCAAGCAGCGAATCATCTTTTACACCGTTGTAATAGTTATCAATTGCTTTTCTGTATGTTTTTGCAACTGCAGAAACATAATAAAGACTTTTTGTACGCCCTTCAACTTTAAAGGAATCGACCCCCGCTTCAATCAGCTCAGGAATGTAATTTATCAATGCCAGGTCTTTCGGGCTTAAAATATGAGTACCTCTTTCATTCTGCTCTATTTCAAAGTATTCCCCGGGACGTGTTTCTTCAAGGAGCTTATAACTCCATCTGCACGGCTGTGCACATCCGCCGTGATTTGCCTGACGCTCTCCGTTCGTCATATAGTCGCTCAAAAGACATCTTCCGGAAAACGATACGCACTGTGAGCCATGAACAAAAGACTCGAGTTCAATATCGGGAACTTTATCGCGAATTGTTTTTATTTGCTCTATAGAAAGCTCCCGCGCCAAAATAACTCTCTTTGCCCCAAAATCTCTCCAGTATTTTACTGCTTCATAATTCAAAGTATTTGTCTGGGTACTTATATGTAAAGCGATTTCCGGTATTTCTCTTTTTACAACGTTAAGTATACCAAAGTCGCTGACAATAAGAGCGTCCGGTTTTGCTTCTTTTATGATATCAAGTGTTTTGTACAAATTGTCGATATCTTCATTGAATGCATATATATTCAGGGTCATGTAAACTTTTTTTTCGTAAGAGTGCGCCAAATCCACAGCATTTTTTAAATTTTCAGCAGTAATTATTTCACCCTTTCTCATTGAACGCAGACTAAAATCTACCAGCCCCAGATACACAGCATCTGCGCCGTAATTCATTGCATAATCAAGTTTTTCTAAATTCCCTGCCGGTAATAACAATTCAACTCTGTTCATAAATCTATTTTATTATAAAAAAAGAAAATATGTGTATTCAGCAAATAAAAAAGAACCGGCGTTTTGCCGGCTCTTTTAAGAATATTTGGTTGTAGTCAGACTAGTTGATGCTGTTGATAAGTCTAACTTTTGTGCGAGCACCTTTTCCAGAAAGGTCAGCTTTACCTTCTTGAGCAAGCCAGCCAATACCCATAGATACGAAGTTTTCGTTCAAATCTAATTCTTTTTCAAGTTTAGAAATAGTTGCTTCGTTGTTTTTTTGTTCTGCTAAAAATTCATAAACTTTGCCAGCTGCTTCGCCAATGTAATAGTTCATACTTCAAATCTCCTTTTCTCTTTTTTCTGCCTTCTATTTTCAACAAGTTTATATTAATATATATATAATAAATTTTTAGATTTGTAAATGGAGAAAAGCAATGAATCATACTAAAAGTGGAGAAGTTTGGTACTTTGGTTGTAATGTTGACACAGATGTAATTATCCCTGCAAGATACCTGAATACCTCTGACGAGAAGGAATTGGCAGCACATTGTATGGAAGATATCGACAAAACTTTTGCAAAAAATGTTAAAGACGGAGACATAATTGTTGCAGGAGAAAATTTTGGCTGCGGAAGTTCAAGAGAACATGCTCCGATTGCAATTAAAGCAAGCGGAATCTCTGTTGTCATTGCAAAAACCTTTGCAAGAATATTTTTCAGAAATGCAATCAATATCGGACTGCCCATTCTCGAACATCCGACCCTTCCCGACGAATGCAAAAAAGGAGATAAATTAGAAATTGATTTATCCACAGGCGTTGTAAAAAATATTACAACCGGGAAAGAATATCAGTGCGCAAAATTTCCGAAAGAGATTCAGGATTTAATACAAAAGGGCGGTTTGATTAATTATACAAAAGCCAAACTCGGAGTCTAACCGCAAAGATAAATATACAAAAATCTTTATAAAGATTTTTGTATATTTCATGTTTAATGTACAATTGTATTGTATGAAAAGAGAAGGAATAATGCCGAATGTATAACGTCGCTATTATCGGAGCCGGTCCTGCAGGGATATTTGCCGCTCTTGAAATAATGAGTTTGAAACCTGACTGGAAAGTCGTAATTGTTGAAAAAGGTTTAAAAATAGAACAGAGAAAATGTTTTTTAAGAGAAGGTTATGAAAAATGCCCGAACTGCAAAACATGCGGTTTGCTATGCGGATGGGGCGGCGCCGGTGCGTTTTCTGACGGAAAACTCACTCTCACACCTGATGTAGGCGGACACCTTGTCGACTATATGTCAAGAAAAGAAGTGGAAGAACTCATCAAATACACCGACGATTTATATTTGAAGTTTGGGGCGACTGATGAAGTTTTCGGCACTAACAAAGATGATTTTGCGGATATAGAACGGGCTGCAACTCTTGCGGAATTAAAACTCGTTCATTCACCTGTCCGGCATCTGGGAACAGAAAGAAGTCTCGGTGTTTTAAAAAACATGCAGGACTATCTTGACGAAAGAATTACTATTCTCAATAAAAAAACAGCAGAAAGTCTGATTGTTGAAAATGAACAGGTAAAAGGTTTTGTTACAACAGACGGCGAAAAAATTTATTCTGAATATTTAATTATTGCACCGGGCAGAGAAGGTGCAGACTGGCTTACAAAAGAATTTACAAAAAACAAAATCGGAATGATTAACAATGCCGTAGACGTCGGAGTCAGAGTGGAACTTCCTGCGCCGGTTATGGCTCATATAACCGATAAATTATATGAATCAAAACTCGTATACTACTCTCCGACCTTCGGAGATGAGGTCAGAACCTTCTGTATGAATCCCTGCGGAGAAGTTGTTGCGGAAAACTACGGCGGTATTGCTACAGTAAACGGTCACAGTTACGCAAATAAAAAGACCGCAAATACAAACTTTGCGCTTCTTGTAAGCGAAAAATTTACAGAACCGTTTAAGGAACCTATTGCTTACGGGCAGCATGTTGCCAGACTGGCAAATATGCTCGGCGGAGGAGTTCTCGTACAGCGTTTCGGTGACTTGCTTGACGGCAGACGCTCTACTCCTGAAAGAATTAAATCCAGCATAATCACCCCGACTCTCGGCTGTGCAACTCCCGGAGATTTGAGTCTCGTTCTTCCGTACAGGCAGCTTACAGCCATAATAGAAATGCTGTATGCTCTGGACAAAATTGCCCCCGGTGTTGCTTCCAGATACACTCTGCTTTACGGAATCGAAGTCAAGTTCTACTCAGGACGCGTAAAATTGACAAACGAACTCGAAACAGAACAGGTTAAAAACCTGTTTACAATCGGTGACGGCGCCGGTGTAACAAGAGGACTCATTCAAGCTTCCGCGTCCGGTGTTTATGTAGCAAGAACAATTTGCTCAAGATAACGTAATAATTCTTAATAATGAGTAAATTTATTACATTTACCGGATTTTATCGGGGTATGAAAGTAACTGACAATACATACGGTTATACATTTACCCCCAAAAAATCTGCGGCAAACAGGCATACAGGTTCTGTATCCTTTGGGCAAAATTCAGAAATATCTAAAAAAGCAAGTGATGCAATTTCATATGCAGCAAAAGCAAAAATCGCGGCAGAGTCTGTGCCGGAAGGATACGAAGGTGCACACAGGCTGATTCTTGCTCTAAAAAATAATCCGGAATACGTAAACATAAGAAATATTCTTGATGAATACGCTTTAGTGCATATTGAAGGACAAAAGTTTTTAAACTATGACGACGGAATCAGAGTTTTTGAACAAATAAAAAACAAAGGCGGACTAAAAAAAGAGGCAGGTTATGTTAACAGTGTATTCCAAAACCAACGCGTAAACGATATTGCGGCGCTTTTTGACAAAATCAATAAAGATAAAGCTTTTCAGCTTTCATTCCCGTTTTATGAGATTGAGAAATGCGGATTATTAAACACATTTAATTTGAGTGAGATTTTGGGATATATAAACAGCAAACCGGAGCTGCTGCCAAATTGTTTTGACATTGATGAACTTACATATTTCTATGAAGAAAAACTCAAAAAGGGGCAAATCGTTGATTTCCGTTCAGACAGAATAATACCACAGCTTGAGAAACTTTCTGAATTTGCAAAGACCGCCGGAGAAAAAGCCTTCGGCTGCGTTTCAAAAGATTTATTCACAAAAACAATTTTGTCTGACGGTACGTACGTACAAAACCTCAATCCCGAGAGATTTGACATTCTGAGAGAACTGGTAACTGATGATGAAACGGAAAAACTTGCAAAAAATATGCTGCACAAAAAACCGGAATTCTTAGAGGAACGGAGAACAAAACTTTCGATATTACAAAGAAACACTGATATTATAAAAAAATATGCAAAGCTGATTAACGAAAATGAATTTGATACTTATACCCTGATAAATTTTCGCGGCAATTTGCTAAAACTGCTGGAAACGCTTTCCGGAAGAACCCAAGGTATAAATTATGAAAAAGGCGATGTCAAATTCTCAATTAATCCCGAAAATTCAAGAGTTACTATAAACGATGGCGACCGCTATGTGGATGTTTACGATGCTCAAATGCATAACCTGTTTGATGAGACAAGATATGGCGTAAATTACATTGACAAATATGTTTACAGGGCGCAGTCTAAAGATAAACAAAATAATATAGAATATTCAGTAACGCAGTGTGAAAAAAAGGCGAACTCCGCACCGGTTCTGTCTGAAATTGTAAAGTCAGGAATAAACGAAAAAGAAGTAATACAAGAAAGTTCAATTGACGGAATTTTTGATTATTACAAGCTGCTGCCCGACAATACAAAAATACCCTTAACAAAAATTTCTTCCGACAAAAACGGTGTTTCTTACGAAAAAAATCTTGTGAGTTTTGATGGCACAAAAACAAACGTAAAATATCGCAAGAATAACTCTTTTGAAGCATTTGACTATATCATCTCGGATAAAGACAACAACCTTCTGGTCAAAAGGCAGGTACAGATAAAAAACGCAGGCAACGGATTTTTTGAACATTTTATAGACGGAAAAAAATATATCGTACACCACACAGAAGACGCTATCTCTGTTTTCAACACCCAAAACGGCAAACAAAAAACTATAGTGCTAAAAGAATTAATAAAAAACAGCTATGACGAATTTGAATCGGTTTTGAGAACGCTTTTCGCGGATGAATTGGAATTTCTCAATGACAGAATAAAATCAATTGATTCTGTAGAAAAACTTTTTGATTCAAGAATTGTATCAGACAGAGAACCGATCGAACTGAAATCTTCGGATTTAATTTGTGCACCGGAAAAAGCCGTTATTTTGCATGAACTGGGTCACGAAAAATTCCGTAATTCCTCACTTTGCAAAGAATTTTATGAAATTTACGAAAAAGAACGAAAAATGTTTAAAGAAAATATGCCGCCCGTTATACAAGATATAGCAAATTATTTTCTGGAAGCTACAGAACATGTAAAAATGAAAATTTCAACCATTCCGCTTGAAGAAGCAGCTGCTGAAACAAATGTCATCATCAACGCCCCGTTCTTTTTCAAAGAAACGTGCTCAAGAACTCATTTCTTACAGCAGTATTTTCCCCGAACAATAGCATTTTTAATGAAACACCATTTATGATAGAATGATTTTGACAGAGCAAAAAATCTAATTGTGAAAAAAATCACAATGAGACTGCTGTCAGAATCATATATAACGTAAATATTTTTTCTATCCGCAAAAAGGTAAAACCTATAACTGCAGCAGATATCCAAAAAATATTTATTAATAATTGTAAAAATAACACTTGAAATTTTTTCAATTATACGGTATATTTAATAGTGAATAAAATCACGATAAAGGAGACCAATATTATGGCAACCAAAAAACAAGCCGAAACAGAAAAGCTGGAAAAAGCTTTCAACAAATCAACGGAAGTAAAAACCCATGATGATTTGAAATTGATTATTGAAAGAGCTAAAAAAGCTCAAAAAATTTACGCTACTTTCACGCAGGAACAGGTAGATAAAATCTTCAAAGCTGCATCTACAGCTGCAGACAAGATGAGAATACCTCTTGCAAAGATGGCTGTTGAAGAAACAGGCATGGGCGTAGTTGAAGACAAGGTAATCAAAAACCACTTTGCTTCAGAATATATTTACAACAAATACAAAAACACTAAAACCTGCGGTATTATCAGCGAAGACAAAGCAAACGGCATAAAGCTCGTTGCTGAACCAATCGGAGTTATCGCTGCGGTTATTCCTACAACAAACCCGACTTCTACCGCAATATTCAAATCACTTCTCGCTTTGAAAACAAGAAACGCACTTGTTTTCTCTCCGCACCCGAGAGCTAAAAAATGCACAATCGAAGCAGCAAGAATAGTTCTTGAAGCTGCCGTAAAAGCAGGTGCACCGGACGGACTTATTGCCTGGATTGACGAACCGTCAGTTGAACTTTCCGGCGCATTGATGCACCACGAAGATATCGACATGATTCTTGCAACAGGCGGTCCCGGAATGGTTAAAGCCGCTTATTCATCAGGTAAACCGGCACTCGGTGTGGGACCCGGAAACACTCCGGCAGTTATTGATGAAACTGCAGATATTAAAATGGCAGTTTCTTCCATTCTTTTATCAAAAACCTTCGACAACGGTATGATTTGTGCATCAGAACAGTCTATCGTTTGCGTAAAAGATGTTTATGATGAAGTTAAAAAAGAACTCGAATACAGAGGTGCTTACATCTTAAATAAATCGGAAAGAGAAAAAGTAGGCTCAACAGTTATTAAAGACGGCAGAGTTAATGCTGCAATCGTAGGTCAGCCGGCTTATAAAATTGCACAGGAAGCAGGCATTGAAGTTCCGGAAGATACAAAAGTTCTTATCGGTGAAGTTACAGACATCTGTGAAGAAGAACCGTTTGCACACGAAAAACTTTCACCGGTTCTCGCTCTTTACAAAGCGGAAGACTTTGAAGATGCAGTTCAAAAAGCTTATGACCTTGTTGATTTTGGCGGTGCAGGTCACACTTCCGTACTTTATACGGATGAAAGAAAATCTGACAGAATTGACTTTTTCGGCAAAAAGCTTCATACTTGCAGAATATTAATAAATACTCCGTCATCACATGGCGGTATCGGAGACTTGTATAACTTCAAAGTCAATCCGTCACTAACACTCGGCTGCGGTTCATGGGGCGGCAACGCAACTAGCGAAAACGTAGGCGTACACCACTTATTGAACATTAAAACAGTAGCTGAAAGGAGAGAGAATATGCTCTGGTATAAAGTACCGGCTAAAATATACTTCAAAAGAGGCGCTCTGGATCTTGCGCTCAGAGAATTACAAGGAAGAAAAAGAGCATTTATCGTTACAGACAGATTCTTGTTCAATTCCGGCATGACAAATGCAATTACAAATGTACTTGATGAAATCGGCGTAGATTATCAAATCTTCTTCGATGTAAAACCGGATCCGACACTGTCTACAATCAACGATGCAATGATGATGGTTAAAGCATACGAACCTGATACATTCATCGCTTTAGGCGGCGGTTCTTCCATGGACGCAGCCAAAATTCTCTGGTTAATGTATGAACAGCCTGACACGGTATTTGAAGATATTGCAATGAGATTCTTAGACATCAGAAAGAGAATCTGCCAGATACCGCAGCTCGGTGAAAAAGCGCTTATGGTTTGCGTTCCGACTACATCAGGTACAGGTTCTGAAGTTACTCCGTTCTCTATCATTACAGACGACGAAACTCACGTTAAATACGCTATTGCAGACTATGCTTTGACTCCGAACGTAGCAATCATTGACCCGAACCTTGTTGATACTATGCCGAGAGGCTTGACTGCAGTTTCCGGTTATGACGCAATCGTTCACTCACTTGAAGCTTACGTATCTTCAATGGCAACAAACTTCACTAACTCAAATGCACTTGAAGCAGTTAAACTTCTGTTCAGATACCTTAAACGTTCATACGATGAAGGTAAAAATGATCCGGTTGCAAGAGAAA
Source organism: Candidatus Gastranaerophilales bacterium (assembly GCA_944326475.1). GTDB lineage: Bacteria > Cyanobacteriota > Vampirovibrionia > Gastranaerophilales > Gastranaerophilaceae > CALUPY01. The sequence goes on along the minus strand of CALVEC010000003.1, from coordinate 32,197 downwards.
AAGTTCACTATGCAGCTACTATCGCAGGTATGGCATTTGCTAACGCATTCCTCGGTGTTTGCCACTCAATGGCTCACAAACTCGGTGCAATGTTTAACATCCCCCACGGTATGGCTAACGCTCTGTTAATCAACCAGGTTGTTAAATTCAATGCTACTGACAAACCGACAAAACAGGCTGCATTCCCGCAGTATAAATTCCCGAATGCTAAAGCTAAATACGGTCAGATAGCTGATGAACTCGGACTCGGCGGTAAGAATGACGATGAAAAAGTTCAACGCTTACAGGAAGCTTTAATTCAAATGAAGAAAGATTTAGGTTTACCAATGTCTATTAAAGAATTTGGTATTCCTGAAGATGAATTTATGGCTAAACTTGATGAAATGGTTGAACTCGCATTCGACGACCAGTGCACAGGCGCTAACCCGAGATATCCTCTGATGCAGGAAATCAAACAGATGTACATAGACGCTTACAACGGCGTTATCTAATTACATCGGAATACATAAAAAACCGTGTCCAAACTCCGGACACGGTTTTATTTTGTTTAAAAAATTTTTATATTAGTTTTTTAACCGCCAAAAATCAGGATGAAGCATTGCCAGAAAAGGAATAAGTTCAAGCCTGCCGACCAGCATATTGATTATACCTATTACCTTAGATGCCGGATGCAAAGATGCAAAGCTGCCCATCGGTCCTATAACACTGCCAAACCCCGGTCCGATATTTCCTATTGTGGCAATACTTCCTGTTACCCCAATAAGTGCATTTGATTCTATCAAGGAAATCAAAAATGCAGTTAGCGCAAACAAGGCATAGTAGAAAATACTGAAGGCAAGCATCTGAGCTATAACCTCAATAGGAAGCACGACCCCGTTTATTTTTATCGGGTATACGGCATTAGGATGCAGTATTCTGGCGATTTGCACACGTAAATATTTAAAAATAAATAGAAGTCTTACCATTTTTAAACCGCCTGACGCAGAACCCGCGCAACCGCCGACAAACATCAACAAAAATAAGAAAAGTTTTGCATCCAGCGTCCATTTTGCAAAATCAACTGAAGCAGCACCTGAGGTACAGATTATACTCAACACCTGAAAACAAGAATCGGTAATTGAATCAGGAATAGTGTATCCGTTTGAAAAATACAGGCATAAAGCAATGAAAAAAGTAAAACTGACAACAATTCCTGTATAAAACTTAAATTCATCGTCTTTTAAAAGTAATGAAAACTTTTTGTTGTACCACACCTTATAAATCAAAGAAAAGTTCATTGCCGCAAAGAACATAAAAAACGTAATTATCCATTTTATCACAATTGAATGATAACCGGCAATACTCTGCGCATTAGGCGAAAAGCCGCCGCCTGATACAGTTGAAAAAGAATTGCACACACAGTCAAATAGCGGCATGCCGGATATTTTTAACAGGATTATTTCTATAACAGTCAACAGTACATATATTGTCCACATTGCAATAGCAGTGTGTTTTATCCTCGGGGTGATTTTATCCTCGGTTGGTCCTGGCGTTTCCGCAAAAAACATCTGCCTGCCAGCCACCGCAAACTGCGGCAAAATAGCAATAAACAGAACTATTATTCCCATACCGCCAAGCCACTGACTCATAGAACGCCAGAAAAACATTGTTTTCGGATAATCGAATTTAGTAAGAATGGTTGCTCCTGTCGTTGTAATCCCTGAGACCGCTTCAAACAGCGAATCAAGAAAGCTAAAACCGTAAAAGATATAAGGGATTGCAGCTATCAGCGCAAACAAAACCCACGCTGATGTCACTATCATAAGAGCTTCTGTTTTTTTTATGTCGTTTAAACTCTCAAATGTATCGGATTTTTTTCTGATTACAAAACTCAAAAACAAAGAAACAAAAGAGGCACTAAGAAACGGTATTACTGAAAAATAGTCTTGATAATACAGTGCAACAAGCACAGGCAGCAATATTACCAGTGAAATACACCGCAATATCAAACCTAACGCATTAAAAACATAAGCTAATCTCATAAATTTCTACTTTTTAAAATACTCTTTTATTTTTTGTGAATCTTCGTCTTTAGTGAAAATTATCAACTGATCAAACGGCTGCACTACCGTGTTTCCTTTAGGGATAATAACTTTAGCACCTCTTTGAATAATTGCAATCAAAGCTTTTGCAGGGAATTTTAAATCCATAACCTGTTTTGGCTCAAAACTGTCCGGCACGGACGCTTCAATAATTCTGCCCTGTCCGCTTTCCACCGTCGCAAGAATAGCAACATCCGTATCAATCAAATTATTCTTTATTTCATGGATTGCAGCTTCTTTAGGTGAAATTGCGACATCAATACCGACCTTTTCAAAAAGAGGAATATTTGAGGATTTTGAAACTCTTGTTATAACGCGTTTTGCCCCGAGCTGCTTAGACAAAAGCGAGCAGAGCAGATTTTTTTCGTCGTTATTTGTAACACTTATAACAACATCGTCATCAGAGACATCTTCCTGCTGTAAAAGCTCAATATTTGTACCGTCACCGTACAATACAAGAGTATTCTTCAATTCCTCCGTCAAATCTTCACAACGTTTATAATCCTGTTCTATTATCTTTGTTCTTATGCCGACTTTTTCCAGATTTTGCGCCAGCATAAGCCCGACATTACCGCCGCCTATAATCGTGGCATCTTTTATTTTCTCGCTGTTTTGAAAAAGTCTGTTTGCCAGTATATCGAGTGAGGTCGAATACCCCATAAGTATAACCTTGTCGTTTAAAAGAAATTCTGTTTCACCGTCAGGTATAAACAAATTGCAGTCTCTTGTAATACCGACAACCAGTGTATTTTCAACGAAAGGGTATTCTTTTATCTTTTTACCGAGAAGCACAGAATCTTCTTTTATTCTGTATTCAAGGAGTCTTGCTTTGCCCGATGCAAAATATTCAACATCAACAGCCTCAGGAACGGTAATAATTCTGAAAATTTCCTGCGTTAAAAGCTGTTCCGGCCAGATAACATAATCAATCATTTCATACTTCGTGTTTTTCATCAAAGTAAGAGATTCTATATACTCCGGCTTACTGACAAAACATACCGTTTTCGCATCACTCAGGCGGCTTACTGTCAAACAGGCAACAATATTGGCTTCATCAAAACATGAACATGCAATAAATATGTCTGCATCATCTATATTTGCACTCTTTAACGTATTTATATTTGAACCGTTTCCCGCAATATAAATAATATCGAGTCTGTCCAGAACTCCCGTTTTATTTTCATCTTTGTCTATTATAGTAATATCGTGGTCTTCAAAAAACTCTGTCGCAATCAAACACCCTATCTCACTCGCTCCAAAGATTACTATTTTCATCAGACCACCCTAAATATATTGTTCCAACACCGCATAAAGTTCCGCCTGTTCTTTTTCATCCAGAGGTACGAGCGGAAGCCTTACATGGTTTTCAATAATACCCATTTTAGCAAGGCACTGTTTGACCGGTACCGGGTTTGGCGCCATAAAAATTTTCTTGAACAGCGGATATAATTTTAAATGCATAGCTGTTGCTTCTTCAAATCTGCCGGATTTGTACAAATTAATCATCGCTTTCATTTCTTTTCCGATAATATGAGAAGCCACACTTATAACTCCGTATGCTCCGACTGACATCATCGGCAGCGTAAGACTGTCGTCGCCGGAATAAATCAAGAAATCATCCGGGCAAAGACGTTTTGTCTCTGTAATTATATCCATATCGGCAAGACTCTGTTTTACCGCAACGATGTTTTTGTATTTGTTTGCAAGTTCGGCAATCGTTTCCGGTTTCATTGATATTCCGGTTCTGCCGGGAATATTGTACAAAACAATCGGCAAATCCGTTGATTCCGCTATTGCGGAAAAATGAGCAATCAAACCTTTTTGAGAAGGTTTATTGTAATACGGAACAACTGATAAAATTGCGTCAGCACCTGCTTCTTTTGCATTTTTCGTAGCCTTTAGCGCTGTTATTGTACAATTTGAACCTGCGCCCATTATGAGTTTGCATCTTGTTCCGACTTTTGATTTTACAAATTTAAAAAGTTCAACTTCTTCATCATGCGTAAGAGTCGGAGATTCTCCGGTTGTACCCGCGACAAGCAATGCATCGGAGCCGTTATTTACCAGATGAACAAGAAGTTTAGTTAATGACTCATAATCAATCTCTTTTTTACTGTTCATCGGGGTAATCATTGCGGTTATAATTTCACCCAGATCAAAACGCATGACCATATATTTCTCCTTTAAATTTTCCTTACTAAGTATAAATTAAGCGGGTGTATAAATGCAAGAAAAAATTATGCTTCTGTTAATTTTTCTTGTTCATTTTCTGATTCTTGTTCGGATTCAACAAACTTATATCCGCACATATCAGCAACCTGCTGTCCCCAACTGTTAATAATTTCTTCCTGCGAAAGCTTATGTGACACCGGTTTTCCGATTTTCACAACAAGCTTTCCTTTAAAAGGAATCCAGTTGTAATGTTCACAGCCGGTAATCGATACAGGTAATATATCCCATTTTGCAGCTTTTGATATTACAGCAAAGCCCTTATTTATTTTTTCAATGGTTTTGTTCTTCCTTATGCCGCCCTGAGGAAAAATACCCAGCATCCAGCTGCTTTTATAAACCTCTTTTACCGTTTTTAATGTTGAAACTTCAAGCTTCTCTCTGTTTACGGCAAAAGCCCCCAGCCAATCCATACAAAGTGTTTGCAGCCATGATTCTTCAAAAAGCTCTTTTTTTGCCATATATGCAACAGGCTTTTTCACCGCATACGACACAATAAACGGATCAAGGTACGAGATATGGTTTGCCGCAACAATAAAACGGGCACCTTTCGGTATATTTCCCCGACCGTGCACCTCTATTCTGTAAAAAATATAGAATAACGGAACACCGATAAGATATATCCAGAGCTGTTGAAAGCACCTTCTGAAAAAATTAAACTCTTGCGCAGACCTTTTTGAATAATGTCTTGTCATTTATACTTCCTTCTTTTCCCAATCCTGTATTTATTTGCAAAAACTAAGCAAGAGCAAAGTTTTTTCCGGTAAGCTCCGATAACGCCCGGCACCATTCATTCATCATTTCATCAACATTATCGCTGTACGGAATCAAATGCCCTATTTTTATGGTCAGTTTTTCACAAAACGGCCATCTGATTTTTTTGTCGGCACCGATAATTGCGACAGGCAGAATCCCGGTTTTTGTCACTTTAGCAAATGTTGCAAATCCCTTTGTTATTTTGTCTATATTCTGGCTCGAATCCCTTGTCCCCTGCGGGAAAAGTCCGAGCATCCAAGAGGTATCTTTTATCGCCAGTGCCGTTTTTATTGTGGAAACTTCTACCTTGTCACGCTTTACCGCAAAAGCTCCGCACCAATCCATAAGTTTTTTGGAAAAAAACTTCTCAAAAAGTTCTTCTTTTGCCATAAATGCAACCGGCTTTTTTAGTGCACAGGGAATAAGAAACGGGTCTTTCCCCGAGATATGATTTGCGGCCACTATAAATTTTTCTTCTTTTGGTATATTTTCACGTCCTTCGACTTTGTAATCATACATTAACTTTACAAAGTTACATACAAAAAAATTGCAGGTAAGCCATTGGAAAGCACGTCTGAAACGATTGTAATCCTCTGCTACTCTCTTTGAAAATTTACTCATTTTTACATCCTGTTTCGTTTTATATTTAATAACATTTTATCAGAAATATTTGTGAAATAAAAGTTATACACATGTTTAAAATATTTAATGAATAATTATCTCAATTTTTTCAGCAGAGGCATGGGCATGCCGTTCGGTTTTACTAAGCATGATGTATTATTCAAAAATGTCAAGGTTAATATCTGTAACTATTTCACGGTTTTTTGTTTTTAATAAAGTAATTTTTATTATACAATATATGTCATGGTAATTTATAGTAGATTAGGGGAGAACATAAAGTGAGCCTTGAAATGGAAGAAAAACTTGACTTGTCCCAGAACGCAATAAAAGTTCTGGAAAAGAGATATTTAAAGAGAGACAAAAACGGTGTACCGACGGAAACGCCAAGAGACCTTTTTATGCGTGTTGCATCTACTCTGGCTAATGCTGACAAACAATTCGGTGCAACCGATTCAGAGATAAAAGAAACGACAAAAGAGTTCTATGATTTTATTACAAAACGTTATTTTATGCCCAATTCTCCGACTTTGATGAATGCCGGCAGAGAACTCGGACAACTTGCGGCTTGCTTTGTACTTCCGGTCGAAGACTCATTGGAAGGCATTTTTGAAACAGTTAAAAACACTGCATTAATTCATAAATCAGGCGGCGGCACCGGATTTTCATTCTCAAGATTGAGACCGAAAAACGATGTTGTTCGTTCAACAATGGGCGTATCTTCAGGTCCTGTCAGCTTTATGGAAGTGTTTAATGCTGCTACTGAAGCCGTAAAACAAGGCGGCACCAGACGCGGTGCAAACATGGGTATTTTGCGTGTTGACCACCCTGATATTCTTGATTTTATTAACTGTAAATCAGATAACAACAAATTAAATAACTTCAACATTTCAGTGGCAATAACCGACAAATTTATGGAAGCTCTGAAAAAAGGTGAAGATTATGAACTTATTCACCCCAGAACAAAACAGGCTGTCGGCAAATTAAATGCAAAAAAAGTTTTTGATTTGATTGTGGACGGCGCCTGGAGAAACGGGGAGCCGGGTATTATATTTATCGACAAAATGAATTATGACAACCCGACGCCGCTTATCGGTGAAATAGAATCAACAAACCCCTGCGGTGAAGTTCCGCTTCTTCCTTACGAAGCATGCAACCTCGGGTCAATTAACCTCGGTCTTATGCTCAAAGGAGAAAAAGACAATCTCTCCGTTGATTGGGACAAACTGGCAAAAGTTACAAAAATGGCAATCCATTTTCTTGATAACGTCATAGCCATAAACAACTATCCGCTGCCTCAAATCAGCGAGATGGTTCAAAACAACAGAAAAATCGGTCTCGGAGTTATGGGATGGGCTGATATGCTGATGCAGCTTGGTATTGGCTACAATTCAGAAGAAGGCACCAAACTCGCCGCACAAATTATGGAATTTATTGATTACCATTCAAAAGTTAAATCAATTGAGTTTGCAAAAACAAGAGGAAGATTTAACAACTTTAAAGGAAGCATATATGACGGTCAAAACTGGCTTACGAAAAAATATAAAGGCAAGTCAGCCGGCATTATTACAGACGATATGTGGGCTGAGCTTGACAAACAAATAGCGCAGGTCGGTATCAGAAATGCAACAACCACCTGCATTGCTCCAACCGGAACTATTTCTATGATTGCAGGTGCTTCAGGCGGTGTTGAACCGCTGTTCGGACTCGTTTTCATAAGAGATGTCATGGACGGAACAAAACTGGTTGAAGTTAACCCGATATTTGAAGCTTATGCAAGACAACACGGATTCTATTCCGAAGAATTGATGAAGAAAATATCAATTGACGGAACACTTGCTCATTGCAGCGAAGTACCGGAAGAAGCAAAGAAAATTTTCGTTTGTGCACACGACGTTTCACCGTACTGGCATGTAAAAATGCAGGCAGCGTTCCAGCTTCATACAGACAATGCTGTTTCAAAAACAGTAAACTTTGAAGAAAACGCAACAAGAGAAGATGTTGCTGATTCATACATGCTGGCTTATGAAAATGATTTGAAAGGCATTACTGTTTACAGAAACAATTCAAGACAATTCCAGCCGATGAATCTTGAAAAGAAGGATGACAAAAAAATGCCTGAAATTAAACCGGTAGAAGTGGTTGAACAACACGAAGGAGAAGAACACAAATGTCCTGAGTGCGGTACAATCCTCGGATATGGTGAAGGCTGCTTTATCTGCCTTAATTGCGGTTATTCAGGTTGTTCATAAGTTAGACATATTTATAAAATGCAAAAAGGAGTCTTTAATAATAAAGGCTCCTTTTTGATTAATAGATGACTAAAGCCCCAAAGCACGAAAAAAGCCCGAATTAAATCCGGGCTTTTTAGATATTAGTTTTTTTTAAATTAAGCTTCATATTTTTTGAATAATATAGAAGCGTTGTGCCCGCCAAAGCCAAATGAATTGGTCAGAGCGTATTTAACTTCTGCTTTTTGAGCTTTGTGCGGTACATAGTTTAAATTTGCAACAGCTTCATCCTGATTGTCAAGGTTAATTGTAGGCGGAATAATTCCGTTATTTATAACCTCAATACAAACTATGGATTCAGCAGCTCCTGTTGCGCCAAGCATGTGACCATGCATTGATTTTGTAGAACTTACTTTAAGGTGCGGATTTTTGTCTAAATCGCCAAAAACTCTTGCGATTGCCTGAGATTCAGCGATATCGCCCAATCCGGTACTTGTACCGTGAGCGTTTACATAATCAACCTGTTCCGGTTTTACACCAGCATCTTGTATTGCAAGTTCCATAGCTTTTGCAGCCCCTGCACCGTCAGCCGCCGGAGCAACAATATCATAAGCGTCAGCGGTTTGTCCGTATCCGACAACTTCTGCGTAAATTTTTGCACCGCGTTTTTTAGCATGCTCCAATTCTTCAAGAATCAAAACAGCCGCCCCTTCTGACATGATAAAACCGTCACGGTCTTTGTCGTATGGTCTTGATGCTTTTTGCGGTTCATCATTATGTTTTGATAATGTTCTGGCACTGGTAAACGCGCCTATACCGAGTTTTGTAATAACAGCTTCAGCACCGCCTGCAACAATTACATCAGCATCGTTCCACTGAATAGAACGGAATGCATCACCGACAGAGTGAGCAGAAGTGGCACAAGCCGTAACAACAGCTTTGTTAACACCTTTAGCTCCGTGTTTAATAGAAATTCTGCCTGCTCCCATATCTGCAATAATCATAGGAACAGTAAACGGGGAACATTTTGTCGGTCCTTTTGCTGTTATAATGTCATGCTGTTTTTCAAACGTGTCAAAACCGCCTGCTGCAGAACCGACTATAACGCCATATCTGTACGGGTCTACATTTTCGCCGGCAACTATACCTGAATCTTTAATTGCTTCATCCGCAGCAACCATTGCAAACTGATTATATCTGTCCATTCTGCGAGCATCTTTCGGGTCCAGATAATCTTCCGGATTGAAGTTTTTAACTTCACCAGCAATATGAACCGTATGACCGTCCAATGGAATACGTTCAATAGTAGAAATTCCGCTTTTGCCTTCCAATAGACTATTCCAAAACTTATCCAGTCCGACACCGAACGGAGATACTATACCCATCCCGGTGACAACTACTCTTCTTTTATTCATTTTTAACTTATACCTTTATTCTATTCCGGTTGGTAAAAATTTGCGAGGAGCAAAAGGCTAATCTAAATTATACATCTGTACAATAATTGTTCTGATTAGAACAAAATCTAGCCGACCCCTCGCAAATATATTCATTTTCGTTAACTACAATTATGAATGAGATTCGATGTAGTTTACTGCATCTTGAACAGTTGCGATTTTTTCAGCTTCTTCATCAGGAATTTCGCATCCGAATTCTTCTTCAAAAGCCATAACCAATTCAACTGTATCGAGTGAATCAGCACCGAGGTCACCAGTGAAGCTTGCTTCAGGTGTAACCAATGCTTCATCAACGCTCAATTGTTCAACTACAACTTTTTTAACTCTCTCAAGAACTGTACTCATGTTTTTTCTACCTCATTTTAAATTAACTACTCATTTGTTCATTATTTATTATACTATTTCAATATAAATATGCAATTTTGTAAAGTCAATATTTACACATTGAAACGACTCTTTATCTAATCTTGTACACTATTGCACAGACTGTCTTTTTTCCGGGCAATTATACAACAAGACCGCCGTCAACGCCTATTACCTGACCTGTAACATAAGTTGCATCTTCAGCAAGAAATTTTATAACCGTTGCGATATCTTCAGCTTCACCCATTCTTCTCAACGGAATATGCTGATAAATTTCATTGTTATCAAGACCTGCCGTCATCGCTGTTTTAATAAAGCCCGGTGCAACCGCATTTACTCTGATGTTTCTGGAACCGAGTTCTTTAGCGAGCGATTTTGTAAATCCGATTAAACCTGCTTTTGAAGCTGAATAATTAGCCTGACCGGCATTTCCCATTACACCCACTATACTTGACATATTAATAATAGAACCGATTCTCTGTTTCATCATAATTTTTACAACAGGATGAGTAACATTATATGCACCGGTTAAATTAATATTTATAACGGCATTCCACTGATCAGGTGTCATGCGGAGGAACAAGCCGTCTTTTGTAATACCGGCGTTGTTTACAAGAACATCTATTCTTCCGAATCTTTTATGTATTGCTTCAACACCCGCATTTACCGCTTCAACGTTTGTTACATCAAATTCAAAAATTTCTGCTTCAACACCGAAAGCTTCACATTCTTTTTTTACTTCTTTTGCATCATCTTCACGACCAATGTAGTTTATTGCGATATCATAGCCGCAGCTTGCAAGTTTTAATGCCGTAACTTTACCTATCCCCTGTGAAGCACCGGTAATCAATGCAACTTTTTTTTCTGTCATAATTTTTCTCCTTAATTTCTAATCTTTTTTTATCCTAAATAATTGTTTAAACTGTTGTAATTTTAATGAAACCCTGTCAATAAATGCTTCTATTTCACTATATCTCTCTATCCGCCTTATCGCCTTGTCCACATCTTTTTTCGTTATTACCCGTCCTTCCTGAAGATAAACATTGCGCGGAGCTAAATCAGGATGTTCACTGTAAAACTTCGGAGAGTTAACATTTCTCTTTACAGCACCGAAAGTTTTACTCCGGGACAAAGCTTTAAATAGTTCTACCGGCATGCCGTCTCCGACTGCAGTTCAGAAATAACGGAATTAAGAGATTCCGTGTCATATACGTTCAACACTCTAAGCGAAGCATCTATTTTTTTGCACAAGCCGGAAAGCACTTTTCCCGGTCCGATTTCAATAATAGTATCCACTCCGTTTTTAACCATCTCCTGTACGGATTGTGTCCAATATACAGACGAATAAATCTGCACCGGCATTTTGGCTCTCAATTCTTCGGCATTCGTCGTAACAGCGGCATCCGTGTTTGAAACAACCGGGATTTTTGCATCGGATACGGAAAAATTCTTTGTATATTCACCAAAAGCAATCCCTGCCTCTTTCATAAGCAGCGAATGGAAACCGCCCGATACGGGAAGCGGAATAACTCTTTTTGCACCGGCTTCTTTCAGCAATTCATTTGCTTTTGCTACAGCACCTTCTTCCCCAGTTATAACAATCTGAGCCGGAGAATTGTAGTTTGCAACAGAAACAGTTCCGTCAATTTTTGAAAGAACTTCTTCAATTTTTTCCTTATCTAATCCGATAACAGCAGTCATAGCCCCTTTTGTATTCAAAGCTGCTTCATTCATCAACTCAGCTCTTTTTTGTATTAAAAGCATTGCCGTATCAAAGTCGATAGCTCCCGCTGCATACAACGCACCGTACTCTCCAAGCGAATGACCGGCTGTAAAATCAGGTCTTATATCACTTTTTTCCCTTAGTGCACCAAGAGCAGCAAGCGACGTCACAAGAATTGCCGGCTGTGTGTTTATTGTCTGTTTCAAATCATCTTCCGGTCCTTCAAAACAGATTTTTGAGATTTTTTTACCCAGCAATGTATCAGCTAAATCAAAAATTTCTTTAGCTTTTTGCGAGTTGTTATATAAATCAAGCCCCATACCCACTGACTGAGAACCTTGTCCCGGAAATACAAACGCAATTTTTCCCATTATATTTTTACTCCTGTTAAATAATATCTACGCAATACCTTCTCTGAGTCTTACAATTACAGTACCCCATGTAAGTCCTGCTCCAAAACCGCTTAATATAGCTTTGCAAGGCAATTTAATCTTTCCTTCTTCAATTCCTTCCGCCATGGCAATAGGAATGGAAGCTGCCGAGGTATTGCCGTATTTTTGAAGGTTTACGATAATTTTGTCATCGCTGTAATTAAGTCGTGAAGCCATTGCTTCTATAATTCTGTAATTCGCCTGATGCGGTATCAAATAATCCACATCATCCGGTGTCAGACCGGCTTTTTCAAGGCAGTTGCTTATTGACTCGGGCATGGTCGTTACAACAAATTTATAAACTTCCCGACCCTGCATTACAATTTTTTGCTTTTGCGGTGCGCAAGGCTCAACCAGCGGACAATTCTCACCGTTCATCGGCATTTTGATAAAATCGCCGTCTTTACCGTTTGAATGCATATCCATCGCAATAATATCATCAACTCCGTCAACCGATTCTTTCATCACAATCGCGCCCGCTCCGTCGCCAAAAAGCACGCAGCTTGTTCTGTCATACCAGTCTATAAATTTTGAGTTTGCATCAGTAGCAACAAGAAGAATATTTTTATAAATACCTGATGATATAAATGATTTTGCAATGTTCATTGCATAAATCATGCCGGTACAAGCTGCGGTTATGTCGAACGCTGCGGCATTGTCAGCTTCAATAGCCGCTTGTATTTCACAAGCAGTTGAAGGATAAGGATGTGCCGGAACAGAAGCCGCAGCGATAATTAAATCAATATCTTTAGCTTCCATTTTTGCTTTTTCCAGCGCGTTTTTTGCAGCTTTAATACCTAAAGTAACTGCATTTTCCTCACCGGAAACAACACGGCGCTCTTTTATGCCGGTTCTTGTCGTAATCCATTCATCACTTGTATCGACTAATTTTGTTAAATCGTCGTTTGTGATAACAGTTTCGGGTACTCCGTATCCAACACCCGCAATCATAACCGGAATTAAATTTAATGACATATAATTATCCTTCGTAAAATTCTGATATCTTTTTGTTTACTTCTGTTTCTACAGCTTCTTTCGCTACTCTGACAGCATTTTTGATTGCATAAGCCTTACTTGCGCCGTGAGAGATAACAGTAATACCCTTAACCCCCAAGAGCAGCGCCCCGCCAAATTCTTCATAATTTATTCTTTTGAAGATTCTTTTCATTGCAGGTTTTGCAAGCATGCCGATAACCATAGAGAAGAAATCTTTTTTAAATTCCTGTTTAATCATCTGAAACAGCATTGATGAGGAGCCTTCAATACTCTTTAACGCAACGTTTCCGACAAATCCGTCACAAACAACAACGTCGCAGTTTCCAAGGAAAAGCTCTTTACCTTCAATATTTCCGATAAAGTTTATTTTGTCCTGATTGTCTTCAAATAATTTGTAAGCCGATTGAGCAAGTTCATTCCCCTTTCCTGCTTCTTCACCGATATTTAAAATACCGATTCTCGGGTTTTCATTGCCCCAGATGCCTCTTACAAAAGAAGCACCCATAATTGCAAACTGTAACAGCATTTGCGGGGTACAATTGCTGTTTGCGCCGGCATCAATCAAGATAACAGGCTTTTTCATAGTCGGTAAAGTAGTTGCAATGGCAGGTCTTTCAATACCGGGCAATCTTCCAAGCCCAAAAAGACTGGCTGCCATAGCTGCACCTGTTGAACCGGCTGCCACTACCGCCTGGGAACTGCCCGTCGCTACAGCATCAACAGCAAGCACAATTGATGATTTTTTCTTTTTTCTGATAGCCTGACCGGGAGCCTCGCCCATCTCTATAACTTCTGCTGCATGGGTAATTTTTATGTCCAGCTTGTCTATATCAACTCTGATTCTTGAATATGGTACATTCGGGCTTGTGCATTTTATACCAAACCTTTTAATTTTTTCCAGCTCACGTTCTATTTGATCCTGTTTTCCCACAAGCTCAATAGGAACATTGTATTCTGATGCTGCCCAAACCGCCCCGGCAACAATCTCGTGCGGTGCATGGTCTCCACCCATTGCGTCAATTGCAATCCTCGTCATACTATATTCTCTTTCCCCTTACAGCTAATCTATTATCTTTTTATACACCCGAAAATTCCTGTCGGATGAATTTTATGTTAAGCGAAAGTTCCGCTTTTTACGCGAAACTTTCGGCTAATTAGTTTTTTATTCTTCTGTTTTTTCTTCTTTGTTTTCTTCTGCAGAAGCTTCTTCAGTTATTTCAGCAACTGTTTCTGTTTCTTTAACTTCTGTTGTTTCAACTGCTTCAGCTACAGGTTCTTCTTTTTTTGCTTTTTTAGCAGTTTTGGGTTTAGTTGCTTTTTTTGCAGGTTTCTTTGCTTCTGCTTCTTCAACAAAACCTTCTGCTTTTCTGCTTACAACTTTACCTTTGTAGTATCCGCAAGCATCACAAACTGTATGAGTCAAAATAATTTCACCGCAATTTGAGCAAACAGTAGTTTCCGGAACTGTTGCTTTCCAGTTTGATCTTCTGTGACCTTGTGCTGATGCACCTGTACGTTTCTTTGGTACTGCCATTTTTATCTTCCTTCTTTTCTTATCTTCATATTTTTAAAAACTTCCAATCTCGGGTCTGAAATTTCTTTTTTTATGTATTTTTCCATTTCAGAATCTCCATTACAATTTATATCACAAACAGACGGATTTGGAAGATTTAATATTAACGTTTGGTAAATTAAATCATCAATATCTATTTCTGTCTGGTCGTATAAATCTGTAACAAAGTCTCCGTCTTTCAGCTCGATTTCCTTGTTTTCCCCGTCATTAAAGGCTCCTTGGACATACGTTTCATCAACAGGCAACTCGAATTTTTGATGAAATTCACGCAAACATCTGTCGCATGTCAGCTTAACATTTGCAACAATTTGTCCTTTTACGTTAATACATTGCCCCAGACATTTTAAAACAAGTTCTGCAACGACAGGACCTTCTGTTTCTAAATCTTTAAGATTCCCGTTAAAACTTGTTTCCAGTGTCTGATTCGGAGAATTTTTTATATCATCAACGGAAACTTTCATAGTTTCTATATCATATTTTAGACAATATTAATTGTCAAAATTTTCATAAGCAAATATTACAAAAGAGCTAAGATTTTTACATCTTGTATAATGATTTGAAAAAACAGCCAATGCCGGTATTTCAAGAAACATAAGATTTTACGGTATTTAAAAATTCGTCTATATTAATTGGTTTTGAAATATACGCAACACACCCCAAAGCCTTGGCTTTTTCGATTTCTTTATCCATTGCACAGGCAGAAACAACAATGACGGGCGGACGGTTAAAAACTTTTGTCGCCTCAAGAAAATCATAGCCAGTGTACACCGGCATTTGTATATCAAGAAGTATCAGGTCAAATTTTTGGGTCTTTACCTTATCAACCCCTGTCAAACCGTCTTCTGCCGTTTCTGTCTCATAACCCGCAAACTCAAGAACATCTTTCATTAGCTTAAGGTTAAGTTCGTTGTCTTCAATTATAAGTATTTTTTTCATCAGTCGTTCTCTTGCGGTAATTTTGCCTCAAGCGGAAGTGTAACATAGAAAATTGACCCAACGTCAACCTTACTCTCAAATGTAATTTTTCCGCCGTGAAGTTCAACGAGTTCTTTAGTTATAGTAAGACCCAATCCTGTTGAACTTTCTTTTTTGGAATAGATATTGTTCAACTGCACAAACTTTGCAAAGATTTTGCCGTGATACTTCTTGTCAATCCCGATACCGTTATCTTTTACGTATATTTCAACGCTGTCGCCTTTTTTTGTGTAACCTGTTTCTATTTTTCCGTTCTCTTTTGTAAATTTTATGGCATTGCTCAACAGGTTGTAAAGAATCTGTTGAATTTTCTGATAATCCGCCTTTATTTCAACGTCTTCAGGTATATCAACTTTGAGTTCTATATGCTTTTTATTTGCAAGCGGAGTAACGATATTCACAACTTCCGTCATTGACATAGTAAGGCTGAAAGTAGACAATGCAAGCTTTATTGCCTTTGACTCTATTTTTGAAATTTCAAGTATTTCATTAATCATCCCGAGGAGATGAATACCGGAAACGTGGATATCGTTAACATATTCAGCCTGTTTTTCGTTCAAATCTCCGAAGAATTTTTTCGCAAGTGCTTCTGAAAAACCGATTATTGCGTTCAGCGGTGTTCTCAATTCGTGTGAAATATTTGCGAGAAAATCATTTTTTATTTTATCAGCTTCAAGTATTTTTTCGTTCTGTTTCTTGATGGTTGCATAAGCTCTGCTTTTCTCTAAAATACTCTCTTGCAGCGCTTTAAGCTGAAGTTTAAAAACATTGGAAAGCTCGCTGTCTTTTATTGCATAAGACACCACAGCGCAGAATTTTTCCGCAATATCTGCATCTTCGCCGGTAAACGGTTCTTTCCTTTCGAGCATAATAAACCCGAAAACAGTATCTCTCAGGTGTAATTTTGCAACCAAAAAACATCCTTCGTTTTTTTGTATATCAGTGCTGAAAAAACCGTTCTTTTCATTGAACAAAAGCGACTTCTTTTCATAAAAAGAATTTTTTACGCTCTCATCGATTGTAAAAAAGTTTTCATTATTTTGAACAGCGTCAATTCCGTTAACAACCCTGTACTGAATATTAGCTCTGTTTGAATTTAAGTAGCAAATATATGCATTCTCATATTCAACAGCTTTTTCTAATTCATCTAATGCTTTTTGAAAACTTATGGTTACATCCTCGTAAGAAGTGAGGATTGCAGGTATTCTTTCAAGTATTTTTTTGTATTTGTTATTTTCCATTTTTCCATTATACGCCTATTATTTTCGTGATGGCAATATTTTCACAATTTTTAGTTAAACTTCATATCTTCTATATTTTTATCTTTGTTCGATTCAATGTACTGATATATCTTTTCGGGTATTGTTTTGGCGAATTTGTATACATTGTTTGCAGGCGCAATTTTTACAAAGCTGTGTTTTGCATCCTTTTTCATCACACTCAGCAAAAACTCCTGATTTGCTGTCTCAAAAAGAATATATCCGCTTCTTGACTGCATTTCAAGCGGCTTAAAACCGGAAGCATTCACACCCGCAAGGCAGAGATAGTACAATTTTTCAAAAGGAATCTCGTAGAGTTTTATGCATTCATCAGGTTCAGCATAAGCAGGTGCAGCAGGCTTGCTCTGCAGCGGCAAAGTTTCAGGAAAAGCAGTCTGTGCAAAAAATACGGTGCACAATAGCATACAAACAACAGCATAAACACTAAATTTCTTCATTTTCAACACTCTCATCTTCATTATCATTCTGCATCCAGGTTTTACCGACTTCAAAATCCACGACAAGAGGCACATCCAAAGGCTGTCCCAGCTCCATTGATTCTTTTACAAGCTGCTTTGTTTCCTCAAGCTCGTTTTTGTACACCTCAAGTATAAGTTCATCGTGAACCTGCAAAAGAATTTGTGATTTTGAACCGGTATTTTTTAATTTTTTATTCAAATCAACCATCGCCATTTTTATTAAATCAGCGGCTGCACCCTGGAGCGGGCTGTTTATCGCCGCTCTTTGAGCAAATTCTTTTATCTGATGGTTGGAACTTACCAGTTCGTCAAGAAGATATCTTTTTCTTCCGAACATTGTCTCTGCATAACCGTTTTTGTAAGCTTCCCGGATAGACTTGTCCATATATTCTTTTATGCGCGGGTAAGTTGCAAAGTATTTATCAATAAAGTCCTGCGCTTCCTCCGCACTGATTTTCAAAGCTGACGCCAGACCATATCGTGTTTGACCGTACACAATACCGAAATTTACAGCTTTTGCACGGCTTCTCATTTCTTTTGTGACCTGATTAAGCGTTACATTAAATATTTTTGCGGCAATTTCCGCATGAATATCCTCTCCGGTACGGAAAGCATTTATCATTGCTTCATCTTTTGAACAGTGAGCAAGGAGCCTTAACTCAATCTGGGAGTAGTCAGCAGAGAGCAAAACCTGTTCCTCGGGTTTTGTCGGAATAAAAGCTTTTCTTATCCTGTTGCCCAGCTCGCTTCTTACGGGAATATTTTGCAAATTAGGATTTGAAGATGAAAGTCTTCCGGTAACCGTTGCCGTTTGGTTATAGCTTGTATGAATTTTTCCGTCACATGGGCTTATAAGCTCAGGAAGTGCATCTACGTATGTGTTTTTCATTTTTGAAAAATGTCTGTAGTCAAGAATGTATTTTGCTATTTCATATTCCTTGGCAAGTTCCGAAAGCACCTTAACATCAGTTGAAAACGACTTAGCGCCTCTTTTTTTGCCTTTAGGTTTAATCCCGAGCTCATCAAATAAAATTCGTCCGACCTGCATTGGTGAATTTATATTAAACTGCGAGCCCGCAAGTTCAAAAATTTTGTCTTCCGCTTTTTTTAAATCTGCTTGCAGCTCAACGGAAAGCTGTTTTAAATATTCAACATCCACCGTTATACCTGCAGCTTCCATCTGTTCGAGGACTTCGCAGGTTGGCAGCTCTATTTCATACAAAAGTTTTTGTTCGACATCATCGAGATTTTTTGCCCAGTATTTTGTAAGCTCCAGCGTTGCAAACGCGTCGTCGCAAGCGTATTCTGAGGCATCTTCAATCGGGACATTATCCATTGTAATTTGTGATTTACCCTTGCCGATAAGTTCGTCAATGTCCTTCATCATATAATCAAGATGCTCCAGCGCCTGCACTTTCAGCCCGTGTTTTCTTGAAGGATCCTTTACATAACTCGCAAGCATTGTATCAAAAATAACACCCTGAACGTTTATGTCGTATTTCTTAAGTGCATTCACATCATATTTTGCATTCTGCATTGTTTTCGGGATGTTCTCATCTTCAAGCAACGGTTTTAACTGTTTTACTACATAATCAAGCTCAAGCTGCTCTCCGTATTTGTGAAAAACAGGGATATAGAAGGAGTTTGTTTCTGCATCCGTATCATTTAATTCAATCCTTCCGTTTTTCGCCTGAACAGACGGGTTATATGCAATTGAAATTCCGACAAGGTCAGCCTCCAGAGCGTTTACTGAAGTTGTTTCCGTATCAATCGCAAACAATGTCTGTTTCTTTAGCGTATTAATCAGTTCTTGCAGTTCTGTTTCAGTTGTAACCGTATGCCGGAGGTTTTTTAATTTTTCTTTTTTTGATTTTTTAGTCTCAGATTCACCTGCACCGGAGACCTCAAAACAGAAACCAAGCTGCATTTGACCGCCCTGAGACTGCGGCTGAACCGCAGGTTTTTTGGGGTCTGCTGCAATTTCCGAGATTTCCTTTGTCACTTCTTCGGGGTAATCAAACGGACTCAAAATTTCATTCAAATTCTTCAAAAAACTGAACAACTGTACTTTTTTCAAAAACTCAGCAACCTTGCCCACATCAGGGAGTTCCAGACTCGTCTTGTTTATATCAAAATTTATATCTACATCGCGTTTGATGGTCGCAAGAAACTGGCTCATTTTTGCCATTTCCACGCCGTCAATAAGCTTTTGTTTCAACGCTTTTTCTTTTATCTCATCCGTGCTGTTCAGTATATTTTCAAGGTTGTGAAACCTTGTCAAAAGCTTCACCGCAGTTTTTTCACCGATTCCCCTGATTCCGGGGATATTGTCCGAGGTGTCGCCCCTAAGCGCCTTATAATCAACAACCTGATTAGGATACACGCCCAATTTTTCATGTACTTTTTCCCAATCATATTCAATAAGTTCACCTTTAGACGGAATCAACACCGAAACAAGCCCGTCTCTGTCTATAAGCTGAAAAGCATCCTGGTCTCCGGTTAATATGAGAGTTTTGTGTCCCTGCTGCGACGCTTCTTTTGTTATTGTCCCGATAACATCATCCGCTTCATAACCTTCTTTTGTGTAAATAGGAATATTTAGCGCCTGAAGCCCCTCACATATAAGCCCCATCTGTGAACGAAGCGTATCAGGCATGGTCTCCCTGTTCGCCTTGTATTCCTGATAATGTTCAACCCTGAACGTCTGTCTCCCGACATCAAAGGCAACCGCAATTGCATCAGGTTTTATTGTCCGGTTCTTAAGCAAATCAAATACAGCTTTAAAAAAACCAAAAACCGCCCAGGTCGGGACTTTATCAGTCGTTTTCATACCGGTCCTCTCGAGCGCAAAATAACTTCTGAACGCCAAAGCATGACCGTCTATTAATATTAATGTTTTTTTATCGTTCACTCTCATACCCCCATAGATAGTTTATCATTGAAATTTTTATATAGTCAACTGCCATAGACAAACAGCCGGAGTAATTTTATCTGACGCTCCCCAAGGGGAGAGGGAATAAAGCATAGACAAAACGGGGGTTACAGGGGGTGTCCCCCTGTCTGGCGGAGCCGTCTGTTAGAGCTTGTTAGAACACCCGTAGCCGGTTGCCCCCTTACGGGTCACTCCCCACCCTACCCCTCCCCAAGCTGGGGAGGGAATATAACAGGCTTGTAGAACTCCTTTAATTTTTTGCCGGTGTCCGGCGGGTTGTTGCCTTTGCTTTTTGTTACTGAGTGAAAGACATTGACGCCCTCACCCCTGCCCTGTCTTGGATTATTGGCAGCTCGGAATTTTTTCACTCGTTCCTTTTTGCTCTGCAAAAAATCCACTCGTATCAAATTCCTTCGCAGGACGTGCTCGCTCGTCTGCTTTGCAGACTCGACTCCGCACTTGCCAAAATCCGCGTCTTGGATTTACTTCACGCTCACAGAGTTTCACCTTTTGTGCTTTGCACAAGCCGGCTCAATCTGTTCGCTACCCGGACTAACTCCCTTCTGTCGTGTCGTCCGTCCGTAAATCCGCTCCCCGGGAGAGGGAGTTGGTTTATATTTGTTTTTCAGGATTTCTTTCCATCCCTTATATTATCATTCTATCTCTTTTTCCTCTCATGACCGTTCTTATTTAGTTGGATTTTTTTCATACTTTAGTTGAAAATTTTTTAAAAATTACACAATAATCGCAAAAATAGAATAGTGCATTGAGTCAAACAAACCGGTCAGTTGACTATGTGAAAAATTGTTTTATTATTTATTTGTATGAAATTAAACGAATATTTATTAAAAAACAAAAAGCTTTATCTAATAGCAAACCCCGAGCATTTTTCTTCTCAGGATGATTTTTTAGACGCAATCGCCGGTGCACTGAAAAAAGGTGCTGACATATTAGAGTTGCAGACAAAAAACATAAGCCCGAGAAAAATTCTTGAATACGGCAAAAAAGTACGCGAGCTGTGTTCCATATACAATGCCATGTTAATTATACAGAGCCGCGCGGATATCGGACATATTTTGCAGGCTGACGGCATAAAGCTTGAACACGATGATATAGACATAAAATCAGCAAGACATCTTATAGGTGCACACGGAGTTGCCGGCATGGAAATTTGTACAAAATCAGACATTAAAACCGCGCTCGATGAAAATCCCGATTTTTTGACAATTTCCTCTAAAATCACTGACCGAGAATTGTTCAAAGCTGTCTGCGACCTGAATATTCCCCTATTTTCCATAAACAAAAACCTGATTTTCTTAGACGTATAGATTTTTTGTTTTTTGCAGGATATTACCCGGTCGGGGAATATACAAATCATGGTGTTAATAATACAAGTGAATAAACGTGTGTGTAACATATTTTAATAAATAACCACTACGGTAATATACAATTTCTTAATAAAGTATTACAAATGTATTAATGTTATTAAAACTTTACGCATCCTAAAAATAGAAGGAGAAAATTATGAAATCAAAAAAATTCTGCAGCAGGCTATTTAGAATAGCTAATTTACGGTACAAGAAAATTCTAAAACAAATTTGCAAAAACGAAGAAACTCCGATGAAACAAATCCCCTGTCTCTCGCAGCAGTATTCTCACCGCATATACGCAAATATTTCCGACTGCTACATAAACACGCCGCAAAAAACTATTCTGCGTTCTTTGGAAAAAGATTATGCAACAGAAGAAATCAGAAAAATTCAAAAGCTTATTAATTCTCTGAGCCTTAAAGGCTGTGTGACAAAAACTACTCAAAAAGAAAAATTTGACTTTGACAATATACAAAACTATGTAATACCCCCCGACTGCACAGCCAAACAATAAAAACCTAAGCAGTATTGGAGAAAAAATGGATACTGAAAAGCCTGAGTGTTTAACATTTTGGAGTTTACTAAAAAAATATTTACGAAAAATCAACAGTATAGAATGCTTTGTAGACAAGCCTATTGAAGAAAAAATTATCACTAATTACCGGAAACTTTCAGGTACCGCGCTGCATAACTTTGTTTATATTGAAGAAGCCGACTTTTATACAGTGAAAAACAACGCATTCAGACGCTAATTTTTCTTTTCTTTAATTGAATTTGTAACTATAACCGACATAATCAATACAATCGCACCGACCAAAAAAGCGTATTCCCAGTGATAATTCAGACCATCCGGTAAATCAATAACGCATTTTGAAATAAACCAGGCAAGCACTGTACAAACGAGCACCTGCGGACCTGCGATAAAGATATTAAAAATACCCATCACTGAGCCTTCCGAGCCTTTTTTAATATAGTCGGTAAGCATTGCAAACGGCAGAGCCAGTATACTTGCCCAGCCGATACCGGCAAGCGCCATAAACAGCATGATGAGTTTCGGATTGCTGGTGAAAACCATCATAAGGTAGGAAACTGCCATTATTGCAAGCGATGCCATGTGAACTTTTTTGTTGCCGAACTTTGTGGACAAAATACCAATCGGCAGTGACACAAGGAAACATACAAGATTAAAAATAGCAAAACAAATTGATGAAAAGTTTGTGGCAATTGCTATTGTAGACTCATAGTATGTCTGGATTTCATCCGGAACGTTAGTCAAATCAGGAACTGCGTACACCGTATGCACAGAAAACTGCGTAAAGAAAATGAACATGCACATTACGCCAATCCAGGTGAAAAATTGAACGAGACAAATTTTAAAAACCTCGGGAGATGAACCGAAAAATTCTTTGAAGTTTTCAATAAATGATTTATCATCAGCTTTCTCTTGTTCCGTTTTTTCAACGGTTGTTTCGCTGAAAGTTATACAAGTCCATGTCATACCGAGAAGAAAAGCAAGAGCAGCCATAATAAACTGCGCATTTACAGACATCTGATAGTCAAAAGCCCAGTTCAAAAACGGAGCTGTTCCTGCAGCAATTACAGAACCTAAGCCGATTGCAAAACTCAGATACGAGTTTGCAATTGCGTGCTGTTCCGGAACGATATTGTCCGGTATAAGCGCTCTGTATGGTCCCTGGGCAGCATTGACGCAGGCATCTATAATCCATATCATCACAGCAGCAACCAAAAGCCCTGCAATTGCGGGCATGGGTATATGCAATTTGTCAGCTATAAACTGCGCAATCGGCTCTGAGTTAGGAAAAGCCCAGAGAGCTATAGCGGCTAAGACTGCACCCAATATCAAAAACGGGCGTCTTCTGCCGAATTTTGTGTAAGTATGGTCGCTTAGTGCGCCGATTATCGGCTGAACAACCATGCCCGTGACAGGTCCCGCCAGCCATATTAAACCGAATATAAAGGGTGATGCACCAAGTTCTTCCGTAACCGGACCGGACAGAATAATTCTCATCTGCCAGGCAAACTGAAGTCCGAAAAATCCGAGACAAAAATTTAAAAGTTGGACGGAAGTCAATCGCCTTAACCCTTTAACACTATCTCCCATAATACCTCACATATACTATTAAACTAATTTTTTGTTACTTATTAATTATAGAATAAAAAATAAAGTTTTGTAAAATTATTTTTTTTATCAGCCTTCACAGCAAGACACATTGACGCTGTACATTCCGTCTTTAACATCGACAATTGCCCATCTCAGGAACTTAATGTTTTGTTTTCTGAGTTCGTTTTCTATGTAATCTGATGATACGTCAGAAACAGCACTGATATAAACTTGTTTGTTTGTTATTTTCATTATTCTACCGTAACTGATTTTGCAAGGTTTCTCGGCTGGTCAACGTCTTTACCCAGAAATTCCGCAATATAGTACGCAAGAAGCTGCAGCGGAACCGAGGTCAAAACAGGAGACAGGTATTCATCAACCGTCGGAACTTTTAAAATGTATTCAAAAAGATTTTCAAGTTCTTTATCCTCCGATGACGTCAACGCAATCAATCTTGCGTTTCTGGCTTTGGATTCCTCGGCGTTGGAGAGAACCTTATCGTATACAACACCCGGCATTAAAATCGCAAGCACAGGCATTGTTTCATCGAGCATTGCAATAGGTCCGTGTTTCAACTCGCCTGCCGGATATCCGGTTGCATTGATATAACTGATTTCTTTGAGCTTCAATGCGCCTTCAAGTGCAGCAGCATAGTTTATGCCTCTTGCTATATAAATAAAGTTTCTGAATGCGGCAAATGCCTTTGCGCATTTCATTATATTTTCTTTATGCGACAGTATAACCTCAACTTTTGCAGGTAGTTCAAGCAGTTCTTGTTTAAGATTTTTGATGTGAACTTTGTCAAAAGAGTCTTTTATTTCCGCAATATAAATAGCAAACAGGTAAAGCGCAATAAGCTGGGCGTTAAAGGATTTTGTCGCGGCAACGCTTACCTCTATACCTGCATTTACCGGAATAAGACTGTCCGCTTCACGAGCCATAATCGAATCGGGGCGGTTTGTGATGATAAGAACATGCGAGCCTACTGCTTTTGCCTGTCTTATTGCAGTGATTGTATCGGAGGTTTCGCCGGATTGGGAAATACCGATAACCAGTGTGTCTTTGTCCGTGACTGTTTTTCTGTATATGTATTCACTTGAGGCTTCAACATCTACGGGAATATTACAAAACGCCTCTATTATGTATTTTGCAATCATTGCGGCATGCAGAGACGTTCCGCAGGCAATAATTTCTATACGTTTCAGATTTTTAATCTGTTCTTTTGTGAGTTTTACCTCATCCAGTTTTACCGGTGAATTTATGTCGTGAAGCTTGCCCGCAAGCGCATTTCTGATTACATCCGGCTGCTCGTGAATTTCTTTCAGCATAAAATGTTTATAGCCCATTTTGCTTATGGCAACCGGCTCCCAGGGCAGAACTTCTTCTTTTTTTATAATCTGTTTTCCGTCAATATCAGTAATCAAAACCGTATCCGGCGTCAAAACCGCAAACTCATCGTCATCAAGATAAATAACGCGTTTTGTGTATTCTATTATTGCCGGACAATCGCTTGCGAGATAATTTTCCCCTTCGCCAAGCGCAACAATAAGCGGCGCATTTTTTCTTGTGCCTACAAGAACGTTCGGTGCATCCTGATGCATAACACACAGAGCATAAGCGCCTTTTAACTGTTTTACCGCAGCACGGACAGCTTTTGGCAGCGAATTGAGTTTTCCGTATTCATGCGCAATAAGATGTGCAACCGTTTCGGTGTCTGTTTCGGTTTTAAAAACACAGCCGTATCCTTCAAGTTCTTCTCTAAGTTCTTTAAAATTTTCAATAATTCCGTTGTGGACAACCACGAGTTTGCCGCAGTTGCAGGAATGGGGATGAGCGTTTATTGTGGTCGGAGCGCCGTGAGTAGCCCATCTGATATGTCCGATGCCCATAGTAGTATTCGCTACCGGATTTTTTTCCATAAGGTCTTTAAGATTTTGGAGTTTGCCTTCAGCTTTGAAAATTTTTATTTTTCCGTCGCTGTTCACGGCAAGTCCCGCTGAATCATAGCCCCTGTATTCAAGTTTGCTCAATCCGTCCAGCAAAATTTTTACAACAGGTTTAGCTCCGACATATCCTACTATTCCGCACATACGCTCTTTTTCCTCAATTGTCTAAAACGTTTTTCGTATAATGTGTATTCTACTTTAAAATATTTGTTTTTTAAAGTGGGAAAAATTAAAGTTTTATAAAGATTTTTTGTTAAGCGTTCTCAAGATTAATAAAATTTCTGTATTGCAGCGCCTGCGCAATATGTCCGCTTTCTATATTGCGTGAGTTTTCAATGTCGGCGATAGTCCTTGCAAGTTTCAGGATTCTGTCATAAGAGCGGCCGGAAAGATTAAATTTTATTGCTGCGGTTTTCAATAGTTTTTCGCTGTTTTCATCAAGTTTACAGAATATTTTTATCAACTCCGGTGTAAGCTGCGAATTTGTGAGTATAGGGTAGTCTTTATACCTTTCAGACTGTATTTTCCGAGCCTTGATAACACGCTTTCTGATTTCCTCTGATGATTCTGATTTAAAGTTTTTATTAAGCAGTTCTTCCGGAGAAAGTCTCGGCACTTCTATTTGTATATCAATTCTGTCAAGCATAGGACCTGAAAGCCTTGAGCGGTAACGTTGTATCTGAAATTCCGAACAGGTACAGTGTTTTTGGGAATCGCCAAGATAACCGCACGGGCACGGATTCATCGCCGCAAGCAGAATAAAATCAGCAGGGTATTTTACGCTTGTTTGTGCTCTTGATATACGGACTTCACCGTCTTCGAGCGGCTGTCTCAAAACCTCAAGAACATTCCTCGGAAATTCAACAAACTCGTCCAAAAACAAAACGCCTCTGTGTGCAAGTGTAATCTCTCCTGGTTTCGGGTTTGAACCGCCGCCGATTATGCCTATGGCAGAAGCGGAATGATGAACAACCCTGAACGGACGCTTGCAGACAAGCGGGTTATCGCTGTCAAGCAGACCGCTTACGCTGTATATTTTAGTCAGTTCAATAGCCTCCTCCAGTTCAAGCGGAGGTAAAATAGATGCAAAAGTTTTTGACAACAGGGTTTTCCCTGACCCGGGAGGTCCGGACATCAGGATATTGTGACCGCCTGCAGCTGAGATTTCAAGCGCTTTTTTGGCTTTGTGCTGCCCTTTTATATCCTTAAAGTCATAAGGATAATTTGTGGTTGTATATTGATTCAAATAGTCGTCTATATCAATTTCACAAACTTCAAGCTTTTTATTTGCTTCGGGATTATTTGAAAAATGGTCAACAACATCGCACAGACATTGCGCCTGCAACACTTTTATATCAGGTATCAATGCCGCTTCTTTCGCATTCTCTGCCGGAACAACAACCTGTTTCACTCCCATGTCTTTTAGCCCCGACACGATAGGCAATATCCCGTTTACAGCTCTTAATGAGCCGTCAAGAGACAATTCACCGAGAAATGCAGTGTCTTTTATTGCTTCATTGTCAAGGACATCATCCTGGGTAAGTATTCCTATTGCAATAGGCAAATCATAATTTGTGCCTTCTTTTCTTATGTCCGCCGGTGCAAGATTAACCACAACCTTTTTGTTCGGAAATATATAACCCGAATTTTTTATAGCAGAACGTACACGCTCACGAGCTTCTGTGATTGCGGTGTCGGGAAGTCCGACTATCGTAACGCCGGGGATAGATTGCACCAAGTCCACTTCGACCGATATTTTATACGCTTCCAGCCCCAGAACCGTAGCTGTTGTAACATGTGATACCATAATGTAATTAGTTTAACACAATATTTTTTATTTTGACTTTTTTGTACATTGAAAAATTTCAGGCGCCATTTGAGGGGTTATTTCTTCTCCGTTAATAAATAACCTGTCTCCGTCAGCTATTGAAACATTTCTGTATACCTTTTTCAGTTCAGGCAGCGACTTTACCGCATTCATAATTTTAGTGTCAAATGGTCTGTACTCTGAACAAATTGTCCATGTATCATCTTTTAGCGAATAATAAAAATGTGTCTGTGCCTGGCTGTAAGTGTGCCCATCAAGAAGGGATACATTGGGCAGCCTTTTTTGAAAAGTTTTCTTTATTTGTTCAAAGATTTTTACGGAATACGGACGTCTTCCCAATTCTTTTGAACCGAGCAAAAGCCCTCTCTCTGCGTCTTTTACGTATCTGAACAGGTAAACCATTATATCGTGTAAATTATTGAAATTCACAACATCATCCATAAGATGAAATCCGTCTGCCTCGACAAAAGGCCTCACAACCCCGCCGCCTGTACAAGTTCTGATTTCTTCAGAGAAAAATTCTTTGTCTTTAATGATGTTCGGAACGTCATGTTTGTACAGTATCTGCGTTCCGTTTTTTAATTTGTTAAACACTGCACGATCAACAAAGTTTATTCGTGATTTAAAAGAGACTTTTTCATTCATAATACACACACAAAACATGTGAAACGCAAAAATTGCTATCCTGCTATATCTCCTGTTTTTACGACAAATTTTATGTAAAAACGGGTTATGTATTTTTTTAATCCGCCAAAAAGCTGAGGGGAATTAAATTTTACAATTTTGTTGTCCCCCGTTAAAACTGAAATAGTTTTTTTGTCTTTATTTACAATAGTACCCGGCGTTTTGTATTCAGTATTGTTTTCCGAAACCTCATGGTCTCTTACTTTGAAAAATTCATTTTTGTAAGCAAAATAAGCAGACTGCCACGGCGTCAGAGCACGAATAAAACGATTTATTTTTTCAGCACTCCATGAAAAATCGATTAATATATCGCTCTCGTTTATCTGCGGATAATATGTGGCTTCCGCTTCATTTTGGGGCATCGGGATAATAATTTCCGAATCCATAGACGAAAACAGCTCACATACTGCAGATTTTGCAAGATTACAGGTTTTGTTTTTCAGTGTTTCACCAGTATCTCCGTCAAATCCCTGCAATATCTCCACTCTTTTTTGCAGCAAAATAGGACCGTCATCATATTTTTCGTTCATAATATGAAAAGTCACACCGGACTCGGTTTCTCCGTTCATTATAGTTCTCGTATAAGGATTAGGACCGCGATACCTTGGCAGCAATGACGGATGAGTGTTAATACAGGCAATTTTAGGCAAATTAATTGTTGCTTTTGAAAATTTTTCACCCCAAGACCCTACCAGAATAACATCGGGGTTTAGTTTTAGTATCTCTTTTCTGAATTTTTCTGAATTTACACTGTTTGCGTTAATTTCATGAAGTTTCAGACTCTTTAAAAAAGAATAATCGGCAGATGCCGCAAAAATATCCTTTATAAACAAAAACCATGCCGGATACTTTAACCTGTCAGCACGCATAACGCCGACAACTCTGTGCCCGGATTCCAAAGTTCCGAGAATCAGGTTAGAAAACATTTTTCCGTAACCGACAACAACTATTTTCATTCTTTATCTTATATCTGATTTTGTAATTTTTTTGCACATTCATTGCACAGGAAGTTTGAACTTCCCTCCACAAGAATTTCTTTACCGCATTTCGGGCATTTTGTAACGAGTTTTTTAGCGATTCTTACAAACTTACCGGAAAGGTAAAGATTTTCAAACTCTTTTCTGCTCATCTGAAATTTAGCAAGAAGCGTATCAATAGTAATAGTTTCTTCGGGTGAATTTATAACAAAAGAGTTCATTTCAGCTATCAATTTATTCTGTGCGTCCAAACACTTATCACAAAGTTCTTTTTTACCATTCTGGATAAATAATGTTCCGCATTTTCTGCAATTTACTACATTTGGCATATACTTTTCTTTCCATACTATAATACTAAGATATTATCTGAGTTGTTTTTAAAAATCAAGCAAAATTCTGTAGTTTTTTAACAAAGTGTTTTGTATTGTAAAAAAAAATATTAAATATATACAATAAATGTAAAATTTTGTATACAATATAACCATAGAGAGAATATAAAATTGGAAAATAACTTCAACAGCTTTGATAATATGGAAACTTCAATAAGAAAATCCTCGGTAATTCAGGAGAGGATTAATCTCGTTTCCACACACATGTACAAGCAGTTCCTCGAATACCAGCATTCGACAATAAACTGCCAGGAAACTTTCCTGAAAATAATTGACAATATGCAGGCTACAGTTGACTACCTGAAACAGTCGTTCGGCTCAAGAGGTGTAGCGACCGATAATATCTACTACTCCGTAGATGAAGCCCAGACTGTTCTCATTCTGCATATACTCTGGCACACCATCAGCTTTACTACCCGATGGAACAATCAGCCTCAGGCGCTTTTCAGAGGTGTTGAACCGCCGATGATATCAGGCAGAATCATCGCAATGAAAGGCGATTTTAACGAAATTGTTAAGAAAAATCCAAAAAATGAGCTGCTTGCCGTTCTTGAACAGGAAGTCGCATCGCTGTTTGTGCCCGCAGAAAAAAGCAAAACCGGAATTATAAAAATAAACCATCTCGGCAACAAAGAGTTCTACATAAACCAGATGGACGCCCCTAGAGAATTTATGCTCAAGGTTATAGAAACTATTTGCGGAGGCGGTATTTATCATGAAGAATTGCCGCAAAAATTGAAGTAGACTAAAGCTATGACCGATATTGAAACAGCCTTGAATTTTCACAAAAACGGAAAACTTGACGAAGCTGAAAACGCCTACACAAAATTGTTGGACAACGACCCCGAAAATTTTAATACACTTAATCTCCTCGGAGTTTTAAAAATGCAGCGCGGCAAGCTTGATGAAGCGGTTGAAATTTTATTGAAAGCCGTAGAGCTTAATCCATCTCCTGCTTTTTGCGATAATTTAGGTCTTGCGTACTATCTAAGACGGGATTATTTAAACGCAGTCAAATATTTTACGGCTGCTGTTGAACAAGAGCCGTACAAAGACACCATAGAAAAGCTTATGGACTGTTACAGACAGCTCGGGAACAAAACGGAAGCCATTAAGTATCTGAAAATTCTCTGGAATGACGACAAAAACAATCTGAATCTTATTCGGGAAATTGCCCAGCTTGCGGATTCTGCCGGCGACATTGATACAGCTTTAACTTTTTACAAAAACGCGTTGAAGCTTGAACCGAAAGATTACATTGCGGAAAATAACCTCGGGCTTATTTATGAAAAACTTTCAAACTTTTCTCAGGCAAAATACTGTTATTTGCAGTCGTTGAAAATAAAAAACAATTTTGAAGCTTTAAAAAATCTCGGAGTTTTATACAGAAAAGAGAAGGATTACAAAAAATCCGAGGACTGTCTTAAGAAAGCACTCGTGCTAAAACCCGACGATGCGGATACCCATTTGAGCCTTGGAATGACTTATCTGGTGCAGAAAAAATTCAATGAGGGGTACAAACACTATTATTTAAAAAATCCGGATATAAAAAAGCAATACAAAAATGCCTGGAATGGCACAAAACACACGGATGCCGGCATACTCATTTTCTGCGACGGCGGTTTTGGCGACTACATAATGTTCTCAAGATACATCCCAAAATTACAAGAATATTTCTCATCAATAACACTTCTTGTCCCGCCTGAGCTGGAGAGCTTGTTCAAATATAACTTCCCGTTTACGGATGTAAGAGTTTCTAAAAACAATATTAATTATAATTACTCAGCAAGCGTCATGGATTTACCCTGCATTTTTGGAGAGGATTTTGAGAATATTCCGGGCGCTTCGGGATACCTGCAGGCACAGGCACAAACAAAAACCGATTTGTTCAAAACAGACAAATTAAAAGCGGGACTGTTCTGGCATGGAAATCAGCGGGTGCACAAAAACCGCTCAATTCCTTTTGAGCTGCTTGAACCTTTGACCGGGAAAGATGTTCAGTTTTATTCCTTTCAGAAAGACGATGAAGAACCGGCAAAAGGCAGTAATATTATTAACCTTGCCCCTTTTATCAATAATTTCTACGACACGGCGTGTGCAATGAAAAATCTTGATTTAATGATTACAATAGACAGCGCTTGTGTCCATCTTGCCGGTGCTTTAGGGGTAAAAACATTTTTGCTTCTGCCCTTTGTTTCTGAATGGAGATGGTTTTCAGATAACGACAAAACACCCTGGTATGACAGTGTCAAAATTTTCAAACAAACGGAAGAAGGCTGCTGGACAGATGTTATTGCAGAGGCAGAAAAGATTTTTTAATCCGACACTTGACACAGGGTTATATCCTTAATATTATTATAATACTTCATTACGCCGAAGTGGCTCAATGGTAGAGCAACGGTTTTGTAAACCGTAGGTTGTAGGTTCGATTCCTATCTTCGGCAATTTTTTTGAAAATTAAATAGAATTTGACGGGCAAAACAAACACTTGCGAAGACCTTTGAGGAAAAGCCCCCGCAAAGATTGAAAGAAAACTTCTGTTACCATTGACTGCGCTAGTTCAATAAGCAGAAAGAACTTTTACCGCGTAGCGGGTACGGTAGCAAGCACTCCCTTGGTTTATGCTATGATGAGTGCCTTTGTGGCAAGGACTCCATTGAGAGCTGACTAAATGTCAGGTCGATAATGGAGGAGGGTAGCAGCGCTCCCTTGGTTTATGCTATGATGAGTGCCTTTGTGGCAAGGACTCCATTGAGAGCTGACTAAATGTCAGGTCGATAA
>CALVEC010000002.1 GCA_944326475.1 Candidatus Gastranaerophilales bacterium | reverse complement strand
GAACCCCTATGCGTTAGCATTGGGTTCGATTCCTTTTTCTTCAATCTTTGCAATATGAATATATGGTGGAGACGAGGACTCTGCCGAATAAAATATGACTAAATGTCATATTTTATGAGAGGGAAGAACCCCTATGCGTTAGCATTGGGTTCGATTCCTTTTTCTTCAATCTTTGCAATATGAATATATGGTGGAGACGAGGGGAATCGAACCCCTGTCCGAAATGGAATGCAGCAAACATCTACGAGCGTAGGAGGCTTTTATCTTGCTTTAGCACGGAAAGCATCCATAACCTGAGCCAAAACAAAGCAGTTTCAGAAGATACGCTTCTTGAGAAAAAACTTGATACGGCTAATTCTCATCACCGTACTGCATCTTGCATAATTTACCCTTACAGCCGGCAAGCTGGGCTATAAGAGTGGGCATAGTTCAGTTTGTCGAACTATCGGTTACTAAGCAGCCATTCTAGCTGCGCTTCTGCCGAAATTGCCTTCGATAACGTTGTTAGCGTTTATTTTAAGTTGCTCGTTGATAACCGAGAACAGCGCTCGGACCCGCAGTTTGATACAGACTATCACCCCGTCAAATCCAAAACGTCCCCATATTCATATTTCAAAGTACTATGTATTTACTATTATAACACAAAAAATCGACTATTCCAGTGCATCATAAGCTTTTTTAATTTCCTTAATATCCTGCCACATTAGCCATTTTGGACTGCCTTTTTCTCTGGAATCGTTTCTCAGGAGGTATGACGGGTGAAAAATCGGCATCATTTTAGAACCATAGGGACCATCAAACCATTTTCCCCTGACTTTTGTAATACCGGCTGGAGTATCCAGCATTAAATTTAAAGCAACACCGCCGCATAGCAGTATTATTCGCGGTTTTAGAATTTCAATTTGTGCATCTAAAAATTCTCTGCAAGCTGCTTTTTCTTCCGGCAGCGGATTGCGGTTGTCAGGCGGTCGGCACTTTAAAGTGTTACATATATACACATCCTTTGTACGAGACAAACCAACGCAGGCAAAAATTTTATCCAAAAGCTGCCCCGCTTTTCCAACAAACGGTTCTCCTTTCTGATCTTCCCAATATCCCGGAGCTTCACCAATTAGCATAAGTTTATGGTTTGGAGTACCGCCGGAAAACACAGAGTTTGTCCTCGTGTCACCAAGCGGGCACTTGTGACAATTTTTGCATTTATCTCTTATTTTATCAAGCGCCTCTGATTCAACCGTCATCTTTAGCCTCCACATCTTTTGCAAGGCACACCGCCTCGGGATTTAGCCTCTTTTTTATCTATTTTTATACAATTTACGGTACAACTTTTTACACTGGGACAAGAAGGTTTATGAATCTTTCCCGTTTTTGTATTAAAAATTACAGTCTCGGCAAATGCACAATTTGTTATCAAAAAAAGAAATATCAATAAAGAAAACAGTTTTTTCATAAAAACTCCCTGTCAAAATTTATTCTACTATTTTTATAAACATGAAAAAACACATAACCCTGAAATTGTTACACAAAAAAATACTGCTCTTTTGCAAGAGCAGTATTTTCCATTTTTTCTAACTTATACTTTCAAATCGATTGGAGATTGAAGCTGTTCTTTTGTAATTTCAGACGGTTCCTGTATTTCTTCATCTTCTTCTGTTTCTTCATCAGTTTTTAAATTTTCAGCAATATCATCAATATTATTTGTATCGACACTTTGAATCGAATTTTCGAGCATTTCCTGCTGCAGCTGCGCAGTACTTTTTTTACCTTCCTGCAGTTTTGCAATCCATGCATTCATATCCATTCCGGATGTTTCCGCAGAACTTGTTGAATAAGCCAAAATAGTCATAATTTTCCTTCTTTCTCTACTCTCCGACTCGCCCGAACTCTATTGCGGGTCTATTCTAACTTAATACTTATCTTTTTAACATATCAAAAAGCGGCGAATTTGCCGCTTTTTAGACTCTGATGTCAATGGGGGATTGCAGTTGCGCTGATGTAATTGTCGACGGATCCTGCGGCATATTAGTCGCACCTGCAAGTAATTGTAGTGCAATAGCGCCTTGTTGTTTAGCCATTGTCAATGCAGAAATTTGCATTTGCAATGCCTGAGTCTGGGACGCCATGGCTGAGGAAATAGAATCTACCATGTTTTTTCCCTTTATTTAATATACAAGTGTATTATACCACCTTGAGAATATTCTTAAACAGTACAAATAGATGAATTTTTTGTACTACAAAAAATCTTTGAATTTTTTGCCTTCAACACGATAGCCGCAGCCTTCATGCATTTTTGCCGGATAAAAAATGATATTTGCCGGATATTTTTTACACATTGCAAGCCTCTTGTTGTAAACAGAACACAAGCCGTCTTTAGTAACATATTTACATGCAAATATAAGATTTCCGTCCTCATCTTTACCTTTGATATAAAAACGTTTATATGCCGGAAAAAGAAACTGCATTATTTTAAATTCTTTCTCTGTATAAGTATCATAACTGTACATATAATTGCAGCATTTCCCGCATTTTTTGCATTCACCAACCACTTTGTAAGTTTGCTTCTGCGGTACAAAATATGATAAAAATTCATAATAAATTGATTTTAAAAAATCCGGTATCATAAATTAACAATATCATACAAAAAGAAAAGAGGCTAAAAAGCCCCATAGTTAATTGTTGAGTATCGTCTATAAATTTCTCTCTCTAATATTTTGCCATTTGTGCTTTTTTTAAATTGTCTTTCAAACCTTTCGCAAGATCGTTCCTGCCGTTTTTTTCATAAATTTTTGTAATTGTTTCAAGGAATTTCATACTGTCGATATCTGACGGATCCAGATTTTTCTTGGCGGACGGCACCGGTTTTGTATCTCTAATCGTGTTATTTGTCACGTTTTTTGTATTTTTAACAGGTACAGACTGCTGCAACACCGGTTTTTTCGTCACAGGTTTCGGATGAGCCAACGGCTTTCTGGGGATTCCTGAT
The DNA here is from genome assembly GCA_944326475.1 of Candidatus Gastranaerophilales bacterium. Classification (GTDB taxonomy): domain Bacteria; phylum Cyanobacteriota; class Vampirovibrionia; order Gastranaerophilales; family Gastranaerophilaceae; genus CALUPY01. Next base: position 165,832 of record CALVEC010000002.1, on the reverse strand, counting down.
ATACCGTTTGACATTACATTTGTCGTCATATACGGATTTTTTTGACTCTGCTGATAAGCTTTAACGCCATAAGCAGATGCCGGCATCATAGGATTAAGTTTTTGCGGCACTTTTGAAGCCATATCAGCATTCATGCTGACTTCTCTGTTGATATTTGTCTGACTGAGACCAATTTTTTGAACATTTTCCTTTTTATTTTTTGGTCTCAAGAATAATGCTGCAGCAATAAACATAATACCAACAAGGGTTGTTGTATTTAAATCAAACCCGCTTGCAGCATTTTTGCCTTTATTTATAACTTTTTTAGCAAATCCCTTTGCAGAAACCACAGCAGCTCTGTCAATATTCAAATTTGTTAAAATTTCATTTACTTTAGGATTTGCTGTTTGGTCGATTTCTTCAGGAAAAGCATTCGGATTATATACGGGAGAGTACGTATTCATCGGCTTATTAAGTTCAATGGTTTCTTGTTCGGAAGAAACAGATGCTAAAGGAGCCGTTTTTATATTTTCAAAATAAATTTTACTTTTGGCAATACCCTCGCCTTTGAATGTAATTTTTAAATCTTCCTTAGACACCGGCTGTATAGTAACATTTTCAATGTTAGCCACATTATTATAGACCGTATTCAGGGAATCGGACGCTTGAACATTTTTAAGTTCAATGTACATTTTATTGTCATCGCTTACAACCTTTTTCATCTCTGTTGCACTGTCAGTTTTTAAAACAATATCATATCCTGATGTTTCATCCGCATTAATTTGAACTTCGGACAGTGTATTTGCCAAAACAACAGACGAACTCAAGGCAAAACACAGCGCCAATCCTAAAAATTTTTTCCCTAAATCGATACTTCTCATACTCTACTCTATACTCCCCAAGAGATTTTCATTTACTCAACTTATAGCTAAATAATACCTGTTTAGAAAAATCTGTACATCAATCAGGTGATATAAGTTTTATATTGACCAGGTGGTCAATATAAATATCCACCTAATAATTTATTTATAGATATAATTCTTGATTTAAACTCATGTTTCGTGTACCCTATTCATGTACCTAATAGTGACAAATATCACGATTATGTGTAGTGTGTACCATCATATTTATAAAGGAGAACTAAATGTCGTTATCGACCCAGACAGGATTTGACTATCATAAGGTTGACAGCATTCTTGAAGCAAATTCTTATGACAAGTCTAAATTAATTGCAATACTGCAGCAAGTACAAGAAGAATTCAGATACCTTCCATTGGATGTACTTACATATATAGGCACAAAAATAGAGGGATTATCTCCGGCTACGGTATACGGTGTAGCCACATTCTATGCCCAGTTCAGCCTGGAGCCCAAAGGCAAATTTGAAATAAAAGTTTGCGACGGAACAGCTTGCCACGTCAGAGGTTCAATGCCTGTGTTAAACGCAATAAAAGCACGATTGAACCTAAAAGACGGTAGCTTTACTACAGATGACGGATTATTTTCTGTCGAAACAGTAAGCTGTCTCGGCGCTTGCGGATTGGCACCTGTCGTTGTAATAAACGGGAAAGTTTATCCGCAAATGACCTCCGATGCAATAAAAATCGTTATAGACACAATAATCAACGAAGAAAAAGAGGCATAAATTATGACAACAACACTTATTGATATAAAAAAAGAGCAGGAAAACGCTAAAGAAAAAATAAAAGCTCAGGGTCTTAGAGTTCTCGTATGCGCAGGTACAGGCTGTATAGCTAACGGATCGCTTGATGTAATTAAACAGTTTGAAAAATTCGGAGCAGATGTCAGAACTCTCCAACACCACGATAAAATGACCGTAGTGCCTACAGGCTGTCACGGATTTTGCGAAAAGGGCGTGCTTGTGATTATACCTGACCTTGACATCACATACGTAAAAGTAAAACCAGAAGATGTTGAAGAAATTGTAGAGAGCCATATTATAAACAACAAACCTGTTGAAAGGCTCTTGTACACCGACCCTAAAACAGGTGAACATATTCATAAAAATGAAGAAATAGGTTTTTATAACCAACAAACAAGAACATCTCTTGCAAACTGCGGACATATAAATGCAGAATCATTGGATGAAGCAATCGCAGTAGGCGGATATGCAGCATTGCATAAAGTTCTTGAAGAAAACAATCCTGAAGCGGTAATTGAAGAAATCACAAAATCCGGTCTAAGAGGCAGAGGAGGCGGAGGTTTCCCTACCGGACTAAAATGGAAGTTCACTGCAGCAAACAGAGGGGGCAAAAGCTACGTTGTCTGCAACGGCGATGAAGGCGACCCGGGTGCATTCATGGATAGAAGCATTATGGAAGGAGACCCGCACAAACTTCTTGAAGGTATGGCAATTGCCGGTTTTGCAATCGGAGCTGATGAAGCATATATTTATGTAAGAGCAGAATACCCTATGGCTATTAAACGTTTAAGAATAGCAATAGCAGACGCTGAAAAAGCAGGCTATCTCGGCAACAATATAATGGGCAGTGATTTCAATTTTACAATCCATATTAAAGAAGGCGCCGGTGCATTTGTTTGCGGCGAAGAAACGGCACTGCTCGCTTCTATTGAAGGTGAAAGAGGAATGCCCCGACCAAAACCGCCGTTCCCGGCAAATAAAGGATTGTTTGGAAGACCTACCCTTATCAACAACGTTGAAACACTAGCCAATGTACCGGTTATTATAGCCAAAGGTGCTGAATGGTTCAGTTCTCTCGGTACTGAAAAATCAAAAGGCACAAAAACGTTTGCCCTCACAGGTGAAGTCAATAATACCGGTCTTATTGAAGTTCCGATGGGTACAACTTTAAGAGAAATTGTTTTTGACATAGGCGGCGGCATAAGAAACGGCAAGAAATTTAAAGCCGTTCAAATCGGAGGTCCGTCAGGCGGCTGCCTTACTGAAGAACATTTAGACATCCCCATGGACTACGACAACCTTATTGCAGCAGGCGCAATGGTCGGTTCAGGCGGTCTTGTTGTTATGAACGAAGATACATGTATCGTTGAGGTAGCAAGATTTTTCATGAACTTTACCCAGAATGAATCCTGCGGAAAATGCGTTCCATGCCGTGAAGGAACAAAAAATATGCTGAAAATCCTTGAAAAAATAGTCAAAGGCAGAGGAGAGATGAAGGATTTAGACACACTGGAAGAACTTGCTCACGCAGTCAAAGACGGTTCGCTTTGCGGTCTTGGCAAAACAGCGCCCAATCCGGTTCTGTCAACCCTTAAATACTTTAGAGATGAGTACATTGCACACATCAGAGACAAAAAATGTCCTGCAGGTGTCTGCACAGCGCTTAAGGTGATAGAAATTGACCCCGAACTCTGCAAAGGCTGTACAAAATGCGCAAGGAATTGTCCGGTCGGCGCTATTGAGGGTACTGTTAAAAATCCTCACAAAATTGACCAGACAAAATGTATTAAGTGCGGTGCTTGCTTAAATTCTTGCCCGTTCAAGGCAATCAAGCAAAAGTAAGGATGTGACAAATGACAGATAAAAAGACATTAATTATAAACGGAAAAGAAGTTGAATTTACAAACGAGCCGAATTTGCTCGAAGTTATAAGAAAAGCCGGTTTTAAAGTTCCGACATTCTGCTACAGACCCGATTTGACTCAATTTGGAGCTTGCAGAATGTGCGTTGTTGAGGTTGAATACCCTAACGGCAGAGTTATGATTAACTCCTCATGCACAATGCCTCCTGAAGCCGGTATTAAAGTTAAGACAAATACCGAAAGAACAAGAAGAATCAGAAAAACCGTTCTTGAACTGCTTCTTGCAAACCATGACAGAGAATGTACGACGTGTGAAAAATCAGGTAACTGTGAATTGCAGGAATACGCACATGAATACGGTATAAAAGACATAAAATATGTTGAAAAAAGAAAAGATTTGTATTTACCGATTGACGACTCAAACCCGTCAATCGTAAGAGATCCGAACAAATGTATTCTTTGCGGAGCTTGTGTAAGAGCTTGTGCAGAGTTTCAGGGTCACAGCGTGCTGGGATTTGCAAACAGAGGTTCAAAGACTGTTGTACAGCCATTGGCCGGGAAAAAACTCTCAAGCGTTGACTGCGTATTCTGCGGTCAGTGTCAAGCTGTTTGCCCGACGGGCGCTTTGACAATAAAGTCAGACGTAGAAACAGCCTGGTCAATGGTTAACAACCCTGAAATAAAAACAGCAGTACAAATTGCACCGTCAGTCAGAGTTGCCCTCGGTGAAATGTTCGGCTTAAAACCAGGAGAAAACACCATCGGTTTAATATATGCCGCTCTGAAAGAAATCGGCTTTGACCTCGTGTTTGATACAAACTTTTCAGCAGACCTGACCATCATGGAGGAAGCACACGAGTTTGTACAAAGACTAAGCGAAAACAAAGACCTGCCGCTGTTCACATCTTGCTGTCCGGCGTGGGTAAGATATTTAGAAACACAGCATCCTGATATGCTGCATCATCTTTCAAGCTGCAAATCCCCGCAGGGTATGCTTTCACCGGTACTAAAAGAGCTTGTGCCGCAGAATTTTGAAGGCTTTACAAAAGAAAACCTTAAAGTTGTTTCTATAATGCCTTGTACAGCGAAAAAGGTTGAAGCAAGACGTGCACAGCTTATTAAAGACGGCAAACCAGAAACAGATGTTGTACTGACAACACAGGAACTCGGAAAAATGATAAAAGCTGCCGGAATAGATTTTGACACACTTGAACCAGCAAAGGCTGATTCACCATTTGGCGGATATACAGGTGCCGGTACTATTTTCGGAGCATCCGGAGGTGTTGCCGAAGCTGCTGTCAGAACTGCATACACTTTTGCAACCGGAGAAGAACTCTCAGATATCGATATTACACCACTCAGAGGCGTTGATAAAGACTCCAGAACAAAAGATGCTGAAATCGACATTAAAGGCACAAAAGTAAAAATAAGAGTAGTTTCAACATTAAAAGAAGCTGAAAAATCAATTAAAGAAATCAAAAACGGAACAGCGGATTTCCAACTTCTGGAAGTTATGGCTTGCCCTGGCGGCTGTATAAACGGCGGCGGACAGCCGAGAAGCTGTGACGACATACATATTAAAGAAGAACGTGCTCAGGGATTATACAAAGAAGACAGTGAACTTCCTGTCAGAAAATCCCACCAGAACCCGGATATCAAAAAACTTTATGCAGAATATCTGGAAGCACCCGGCTCGCACAGAGCACACGAACTGCTGCATACAACTTACAGCGACAAATTCACAGGTTCATACAAAGATGTGGTAAAACACTAGCCAACCCCTCTGCATCATTTGATAAAAAAGAAGCAAGATAAAAAATATCTTGCTTCTTGGTTTATTATAGATGCAAAAATTAATTCGCAACCCAGTTCCAAAATTCATTCCAGGCACCCTGGTTGTCAATTTCAGAAGGTCTTACTTTTATAGTTTGTCCTTTTTTAATTGTTGCATTCGTGTAGTCTCTGTACTGGCGTCCTTCAAGCTCCATAGGGACATCACCTTCATAATATGCATATTCAAAATCAATATCATTGTGAGCCTTTACAGCGCCGTCTGAGATATCAAAAAGTTCTTTTAATTCCTCAACATTCATATCTTCTTTCAATGTAATCAAGATATAGTCCTGATTTGCATCGAGTTCCATTTTTGCAACTTCTTTTTGCTTTGCCTGCTTAGCTTTAAGTTCATTAATTTCTTGCTGGATTTTTGCCTTTTCTTCCGGAGTTTTAGCTTCTGCAAGCTCAGCCTGCTTGTCTGCTATTTTCAAATCCATATAATGAAGTTTTTGTCTTTCATAGTTAAGATCATCTTTTGATTCAGCTTGTTCAGGTTTTTTCTGCCCAATGGGGATTGTAATTTCTTGTCCGGCTTTAATACTATCTACATTGTCAATATCATTTGCCTTTTGTAAATCTTCTACGGAAACGCCGTATTGAACTGCAATCTGTGATAAGGTTTGTCCTGCTGCTACAGTAATTTTATCTCCCATTTCTATCTCCTCATACTATTTGAATCCTCTATATAATTTTAAAAACATTTAGCATAAAAAAATTGCCAATAGAAATAGAAAAAAATTAAAATTGTTTATACACCACCTAAAGCCCCCGGGCACAGTGCAGACTGTGCCGGGGGGAAAGGTTGGCAACAGGCATTAAAGCCTGCACTAATCCTTGCCGATTTTCCATCTGAGCCCGAAGGAGAAGGATATGCCGTTTCTGCCGCCGTTGTGTATCATAGCCTGTCCAAACGCAAGGAACTTGTCCTTAAACCGTTTTTGCAAGCCCACTCCATACTGTACGTACGGTTTTATTGACATCTCAGGCAATCTGACATCGTTTGCATAAACCTTGCTGTCATCGAGCAGGTTCCAGACCATATTTACCCCTAAATACGGCTGCCATCCGTTTTTCGTGTTGCCGATGAGCTTAATCCCCGGTGCTAACTGGATTGCGTGCAAAGGATCGCTCTCGATTCTGACGCCTGCCGCATTGTTGTAATCAAACGTGTTTACAAACGTATAAGATATTAAGAAATTGGGCTGCAATATCATTCTGCCGTCAAAGAACTCGAAGTTGTAACCGGTTTTGTTGCCGATGCCGGCAAGCAGCATTGTGTAGTTTTCAGAACCGTACATTGTGCTTGCATCACCTACGCTTGCACCAACAGACAAGGTTGTTGCGTTAAAGAAGTTGCCTTTGTAGAAGGTTGCTGTCGTACCGATTAAACCGCCGTTCTGATAGGCATCTACACCGGAGTATCTTTGAGAAGCACCGTTGTAACCGACGTAACCTGTGATTACTCTTTCAAATCCGTGTTTTACCGGAGTCAATGCCGTATCGTAACCCACAAGTGTTCCGTAGTTGATATTGTCAACTTTAGGTCCGTTTTTAAGCGGAATGTTTTCAAAACTTGCGTAAGGTTTTACCCAGAAGCCAGCAGACGGCTCTTTGAGAAGGAGCGGAGAGAATACACCGACATCTGTGGCATCTCCGGTCGGACTCATTGCGTATTTGTTAGCGTTAATCATTGCCACACGTTCCAGATACGGGATGTTCATAAATGTATCTGCGTGCTGGAAAGCGTAGTTAAAGGCTTGAAGCTGGGTTGTGTATGCACCTGCCTGTGCTGATACCGCGGGGGCAAGGACAGCCGGATTGAAAGCATCCGAAGCATTGCCGTTACTTCCCGAGCCGGAAGCTGCACGGTTGAAGAAGAAGTATCCGAGCTTGTCTGTTTCATCTACACCGTATTGTACGTCATACTTGTAGATAGGAGAGTAGACTGTGTTCGTACCTTTGTATGATATCGGAGAATCGCCCGAGTATGCAACATTGTCAGCTATCGGTTCATCTGCAAACAATATTTTTACATCAGATTTTTCTGTTGTAGAAAGCAGGTTGAGGTTTGTAACGTTGAGTATTGCATTTTCGGTGACATTGTAGTTGTCAGCTGTAACTCTGTCCATCTGTTCGTTAGCAAGATCGACATCGACAGAGAGGTTTGTTGTGCCTGAAAGATTCAGGGTCGGGACATGCATTGTGCCGACTGCGTCGTTGTTCAAATAGATTGCACCCGAGTTCAGGGTCAACGCCTGTGAGCCGTCGAAAACATTTTCACGTCCTAAGTACAGGTTTGTGTTGTCTAAAGAGATGTTTGCGTTGTTAATATTGTTGTTAACAGTGATTTTAGACTTGTCGTCGCCGTTGAGAGTGACACTGTAGCCGGCTTGACCGTCAACAACGTCTTCGAGAACAATCTCGCCCTGATTTACGGAGTTCATCGAGACTTTTTTATCGGCATTGTCAAGGTAGATAGCTGCTGTGTTGCCGGAGAACTCTGATTTTCCGCCGTCGGCTGTGATGTTAACATCGACTTTTGACTGAATTGCCGTGCCTGTTGTGTTTTTAAAAGAAGCGTTATTTAAGTTAACGACTGCTTTTTCGTGTTCTGCTTTTATTGCAAAGTCTTTGGCATTTTCGATTGTTGTATTTTTGATGTTTAAGGTTGTTTCATTTTCGAGGTTGAACAGGGTGTGAGAATTGGCATCCAGTGTCGACAGAGCAGCAGCACTAACTCCGTTGATGCTTAAAACACCGGCTGTTGTCGGGTTCAAATCCTCTGACAACGTGTATTTGGAAGAATCAGCAAACTGGAAAGTCCTTTCTTCGTCTGTTTCATAACTGTTTATCAATTGTAGTGTGTCAAAGATTTTTTCCTGAAAAATTGTTAATGAGTCATTGGTTGTATCAGTTGTAGCAAGTGACATTCCGCCTTCTTGCATGAATGTTTTATTATGTTCAACAAAAGTTTTGTCAAATACAAACTCTTCTGTTACTTCTGTAATATTGTCACCGAGCGCAAGCTGTAAAGATGATGAAGGGTCTGTGTTTTTGATGATTTGTACAGTGATAGCTCCGTCAGCCGTGCCGAGTTCGTTTATTGCATTTATGATAAGTGTTCCTGCTGAAGCATTTTGTGTTGTAATTGTGTCGGCTGTTTTGTTGGAAAAGTCGACATCGAGGTTGAGTTTTGAACCATCGTTTGCCGTCATAGAGACAAAGTCATAGGCTCTTGTTTCTCCGTTAGCAAGGTCAACGGTGACATTGTCAGATGTTACTTTTGCGTTAATGACATCGTTGTATATGCTGATTGTGCCTGTGCCGTCACCTGTGAGGGCTAAAGTGTAGGCGTGGTCAGATGTTTCCCAGAACAGGGAGTCTGAACCATCTTCATAAAAAGAACCTCCTGCAATTGTATCATCTATCTGTATTTTGCCGTTGTTTATTGCATTGAGGGTAAAAGTTGTGTTTCTTTGAATTGTACCCGAAGAGTTTGCAAAATTTGCTACATAAATTGCGTTTTGTTCTTTTACTTCGTTAGATTCCGTGTAGTTTCCGGATATTAATACATTGCAGTTATCGGCATTTAGTGTAAGGTCGTAGTTTGTGAATATTGCACCGCCTTTGGCTGTGCCTGTTTCTGATTTTGCGTAGTTATTTAAAAAATTGTTATTTGTAAGGCCGATTGTAGCTGCAGAACCGGAAGTCTTACCTACATTGTATATAGCGCCGCCTAAGGCGTAGCTGCTCTTTGATTGTGCATAATTTCCAATGAAATCGCCTGTGATATTACCGATTTCAGCCTTTGGACCATTGTTATAAATCGCACCACCATAAACATAAGAATCGAAAGACAACGCATAGTTACCTATAAAATCACCTGTTATCTTTCCGATTATCCCCCTATAGTTATAAATCGTTCCACCACGGGCATAATAACTATTTGTCGCAATAGCATAGTTATTAATGAAATCGCCGGCTATATCTCCTATTGTTCCATATTTATTATAAATTGCCCCACCATCAGCATAACGACCTGACACATAGTTTCCTATAAAATCACCCGTTATATCTCCTATTGTTCCATATTCATTATAAATTGCTCCACTATCAGCAGAAGTCTTCCCATCAGACAACGCATAGTTGCCGATAAAATCGCCTTCGATATCACCGATTTCAGCCTCTGAACCATTATTATAAATCGTTCCACCAGAGGCATAAGAACCTGAAGCATAGTTTCCTATAAAGTCGCCGGTTATGTTTCCGATTTTTCCACTATAGTTATAAACTCCACCACTACGAGCAAATTCACCTAACGCATAGTTGCCTATGAAATCACCTGTTATATTACCTATTGTTCCACCATCATTATACCCCCACCCCCCGGCGGGAGAATAACCTGAAGCATAGTTTGCGATAAAATCCCCAATGATATTACCAATTGTTCCTTCGTTAGAAATTGCCCCGCCCCGAGGGTCTTCATAAGAGGAAACGTAATTACCCAAGAAATTACCAGTTATATTCTCGATTGTTCGCTCGTTTTCAATAGCACCGCCAAAGACAGGTTCAGAATTTGCGAATGCATAGTTGCCTACGAAATCGCCTGTTATATTTAAGATTGTTCCGCAGTTATGTATAGCACCGCCATAATTAGACTCGTAAGAAGAAGTTGAATACACATAGTTAGCAATAAAATTTCCTGTTATTTCTCGGATTGCTCCACTGTTATAAATTGCGCCACCGTAGGATAGAACTCTTTCATTTACAGAATATGCATAGTTGCCTATAAAATCTGCAGCAATGACACCTATTGTACCAGAATTATACAAAGCACCACCATAAGCAAAGTTGTAATCTGAACTAAGAGTTATAGCTTCCACGCTATTGTTTATAAAATCACCGGTTATTGATGTCAATTCACCAGCGTTGTATACAGCACCGCCAGAGACCTGTGCTTCTATATCATCATGATTTGTTATTTCCAGTGTACCAGTAACTTTGTTGTCTTTATAAAGTATGTTATCTATGCTTGTTGTATAACCTTCAGGATTGTTTAAACCTGCTCCGCTATTGAAAATATACAGATTCCCAACTGTACCAGGAGGATTTGTAACAGTGCCATTATCTATAGTCTTTGTTTTTGTTTCTAAAAAAAAATCCTCATTATAAGAGTATGTTATCGTCTGTCCTACGGGTGTTGTCGGGTCTTGTTTAAATTCCAGTTTGCCCGTATCTTCATTCTTCTCCCAGCCGAAAGTCATTGTTGTTGTGCCGTTCGGGTCGCCGTATTCGGTTTGTTTTAAAGAGACTGTGTAATATTTTGGTGTTGTCTCGATTGTGGTTACTTCTTTGTATTGAACACCTTCAACGCGGTCTGCTTCTGCTACTTCCAAGCCCGTTTTGGGGTCATAGTATTTTATTACTTCCTGTTTGTCATAAAGTGTGATTGTGTTCGGGTCGTCAGCCGATGCCGCTTCTTCAAGGCGGTAAGCTGAGTCTTTAAGTTTTGTGGGGTCATAGGTATAGTATTTGTCTCCGACTGTGTAAAGCGCCTTATCCTCTGACGTTTCTATCAGAGCCGCGCTGCCGGTAGAAGCCAGTGTTTTTAGAACATCAACATTTTCCGAAGGAGTATAGTAATACGTTGTATCGCCAATTTTGACAGTTATTGCGCCCTCCGGTGCTGTTTCGTCAGTGCCAAGTGCTGTCAACACATAAGACGAGTGCTTTCCGTCCAAGAAAGATATTTCCTGCTCTTTCACTGCATCCAGTGTCGGCACCGGCGCAGTGTCTGCAAATGCGCTTTGAACGCCAAGGTTTATTGCACCTAAAAATGCAGCCATACAAAGGGTTTTTACAAACTTATCTTTAATCATAATACGCACCTATCCTGTGTTGCTTCTTTATTTTTTTTAAATCGGCAATTCCTCTGCAAATCTTTAGGATTTTTGGTGTGTTTTTTACAATAGTTTACATTCGTGTAAAAAATCAACAGAACCTAATGAGCAAAACCCCGCGTAAATTCGCAAATCCACCCGCATCTCTAAAATAAACACACAAAAAAAAGCTCCGATTTCTTTCGGAGCAATACTTTAATAGGAAGGGAAGGTTAGGAAGTTAGGTAGGTTAGTTAGTGTGAAAGTCTCATCTTATTTAAATATATATCGTTTGTGTTTATTTTAAGTTTGTTATCTCTTACATATATATAAAGTATATACTCAATCAAAAATTGCGTGTTCGGTTCATTTATTTACATTTCTTTACAAAAACTGTGAAAATATATATTATTTCAGCAAAAAGAAAAATTGTGGTATTTTAAATAAACAGTGGTGGAGCGGAAAGATGAATATAACGAGATTAAAAAACATAGTCTGTGACTCCAGAACAGTAGTTCCGGCTGCTTTTCTGCTCTCTGGTGCTGCAAAAATGTATTCTGACTACAAAATAGCAAAACCGGAAAAGAAAAAATCTATATTCATAAAAGACGCTACCATACTGACCGGCTCGGCTCTCGCCTCTTTGAGCGCCTACTATTTGATAAAAAAAACACCCGGATATGATGTAATCAATCACGTCTCTAAATTTTTGGGAAAAGGTATAGAAAAGCTCAAAAACACCGCTTTTATGAAAGAAAAAATTATACCGAAGATAACTTTTCTATACAAGCCTGTTACCGTTACAGGAAATGCAGTTAAACACTCTCTAAGCTCCATTGAACGCGCAATAAAAGACTGTATCGGTGCAGCTTGTCTCACATTAGCTGCCTTCGGCGGCGCACTCGCCGCAAATGAGCTGCTTACAAAAATTATATTTGCAAAACGAAAACCGCAAGAAACTCAGGAAAAAACGGCAGTGACTACAGATACACTCAAACAGGAAACAGAAAAAGAAGAAAAACGTATTGCCAGATACATGAAGTTTGTTGATGACAAAGTTGCAAAAGACAGCGCAAACAATGTTTTTTCTGCGATTATTAAAGATATCCCGACTCTTAAAATGCTGGACAAACCGCTTGTAGCGCTCGCCGGATTCGATATTATAAAAGAAAAGACATTTGAAGATAAATTCAAAAAGACAACACACGAGCTTATAGCAAACACTCTCATCCCCACATTTATTATTTCTGCGGTAACTGCAATTACCCAAAATATGCACAATGTTATAAGAATACCGCTTATTATTCTTTCAGCAGTCGGAGGTGCTTTCGCCGGAAAGCATGTCGGGGAGCAGGTTAACGACAGATTTCCCGAACATCTGAATTATAACGAAATGTTAAAAAATTGGCATGGTCTAAAACTATGGTAATATTTGATTATAGAGAGATTTGCTGAAACAAATATTTTTCGGTTGAGTACATGACACAAAAAATTTACATAGAAAATTTATTTAAAGAAAAAAACGGGTTAAAAAAAATTGAAATTAACCCTGATGAACAACTGGAGCTTGATTTTTCAAACATTAAAGAACTTAGGCTTCCGGAAATCCAGAAACTTTTGGCTCTGCACAAGTTAGCAATTTTTAACGAGCTGCATCTTCAAGTTGCACATGTTGCGCCTTCTGTTTTGAGCTTGCTAGAACAAACAGGGCTTTATAAAACGCTAAACACTATGAATCTTGTCTGCGCAAGAAATACAAAAAAACGGATGGTGCTTGAATAATGGGTGATTTATACATAGTCGCAACCCCCATCGGAAACAAAGACGATATAACCCTAAGAGCTTTACAAACGTTGAAAACTGTCGATTTAATTGCTTGTGAAGACTCCAGAGTCAGCAAAAAACTCCTGGACTCATTCGGAATAAATTCAAAACTTGTAAGTTATCACAAATTTAACGAGAAAGAACGCTCGGAAATGCTGATACGTACGCTTGAAGAAGAAAAATCCGTTGCTCTGATTTCAGACGCCGGCATGCCTTGCATTTCAGACCCGGGGCGGATTCTCGTAAAAGAAGTAAAACAAACATTGCCGGAGACAAAAATAACCTGCATTCCCGGAGCAAGCGCAGTCACTACATTTTTGGCACTAACCCCCAGAACCGGTGAAGAATTTGCGTTTATAGGATTTTTACCGCGCGTTAAAAATCAACAAGAACAAATATTAACGCAGTACAAATTTGTTGACACGGTATTTTTTGAAGCTGCAAACAGGCTTATAGAGACAATTAACAATATAAAAGCAGCCAGAGGAGCAAATTGCAAAATAGCCATTGGCAGAGAGTTAACAAAGCTTTACGAGGAAGTAAAAACCGGTACGCCGGATGAAATTATTGCTTATTACAACAATCACACACTAAAAGGCGAGATAGTAGGTATGGTATATGCAGACCCAAAAGAAGCGGCTGATGAAGCTGAACTTTGTGACAAAATTAAAGCGCTGCAAGGTTTGAACTATTCTGCAAAAGATATTTCTCAAATTTTAAGCACACTATACCCTATCAGCAAAAACGCTGTCTACAAACTGGCTTTGAAAAAAGACTAGTCGTATACACCGTTAGGAAGCAATACGCAGCCTTCCGGGGTGTACTGACATACACAGTTCTTACCGTTGTTTTTCGCATTGTACAAAGCAACGTCAGCAAGTTCAATAAGCGTCTGTTCATCAAGCGCACAAGAAGGATATTCAGCCATACCGACACTGACTGTCGGACAAATAACCGCATCTTTCACTGTAATTTTTATTTCACTGATATTTTTTCTAAGTCTTTCTGCTATAATCCTTGCGTCCTGACCGTTTGTTTCCGGAAGAATTACAGTAAATTCTTCACCGCCATACCTTGAAGCAATATCTATTTTTCTTACGGTAGTGGAAATGCAGTTTGCAATCTCTCTCAACACCTGGTCTCCGACAGGGTGACCGTATGTATCGTTTATAGATTTGAAGTTGTCAATATCCATCATTAACAGGGTAACTTCATGATTGTATCGTGCAGAACGTTTAAGTTCGTTTTCAAGCAATGTATAGAAGTGTCTGTAAATATAAAGTTTAGTCAGACCGTCTTTTGTTGCCAATTCATAGAGTTTTGCGTTATCTATTGCAATTGCAGCCTGATTTGCAAGAGCTTCAATAAATTCAAGATCTTGTTTATTAAACAATTTGCCGTTAAGTTTGTTGGTAATATTTATAACGCCTATCGGCTCGCCTTTTGCAATCAACGGCACGCAAAGCAATGATGAGACATTCAAATCGCTTCCGTTATCCAGAAACCTCGGGTCATTTTTGCCTAAGTTAGATATTATAGATTTTTTCTCTACAAAAACAGTTCCCGCAATACCTTCTCCGACTTTTATTTTGGAACATTCGACCATTCCGTTATTAATCTCTGTTTCAAGGTTTTTGTCGGCAAGACCGTATACAACTTTCGTTTGCAAAACGTTTTCTGTATAGTTGTAAAGCATCAAAGAGCCTTTTTCCGCATCTATTGTCTCAAGTGCTTTATTCAAAATAACACGCAGCAATCGTTTTAAGTCGTCGATAAAGTTTACTGCCTGAGAAATATTGTACAGGATGGAAATATTATGCAGCGATTTCTGCAATTTTTTCAGATCGTTTTCCTGTTCGCGTCTTTTTATATACTTTATTAAAATCGGTTGAACATAATTAAAAACTTTTTCAAGATACTGGATTTCTTCATCAGTAAACTTTTCATTGTTTGCTTTTGCACCGATTGAACAGATAAAATAAGCTATTCCGTCTTTTTGAAATAATTTAAAATACTTACTTTTCAAATCATACAAAGAATATTTATCCCAAAAAGATTTATAAATAGGATCTCCGTTGTCAGTTGAGACTTTTATAAAATCGTTTTTATTGAGAACTTCCCAAAAACCTTCGTCTCCGTTCTCAAACTGAATAATATCACGATTTTCGTCGTGATGATTTGCAACCATATAATAGACTCTGTTGTGATTAACAAAGAAATGTATATTCGTCAAACCGAGCGTATCTATAATGAAATCAGTAATTTTGTCGACAAGATCTTCCAGTGACTCTGCCTGAGTTGCAATTATACTCAATTCAAAAAGATTGTTCAGGTCATAAAAATTTTTTTGTAACGCGGTTAATTTTTCTGAAATGTTTTCCATGGTACCTATTTTAGACTAAGTCCAACAATAATTCAAATATTAATATTCTTAATCTTTCATCTTCGGACATAATTCCAATAATATATCCGGCTTAAATAATTTTACACGTTTCACGTCAAATGTACATGCATCATTTATATTATTTATATCAAAACCGGAAATCCATTGCAGTGCATTTTTGTCTCCGGTAGCTTTCGGTGCAATATAAAGATATATCTTATCAACAAGCTTATCCTTTATAAATTGCCCGCATAAATCACCGCCGGCTTCAACTAAAATACTGCAAATGCCTTCATCGTACAACTTATTGCAAAGATAAACCAAGTCAATTTTCCCTGACTTTAGAGGACAAAATACAAATTTCACATTTTTCGGATACTTATTTAGCACGGCTTTGTCTGTTTTCTCAGCAACTGCTATAAATACAGGAATGCCGTCATTCTCATAAACTTTTGAATCAGGAGGTGTTCTAAGTTTTGAATCAACAACAACCCTTATCGGACTGCGTCCGCCTTTACATCTGACAGTCAATGAAGGATTGTCAATAATAACGGTATTTGAACCCGTCAGGATAGCGTCATATTTGTTTCTGAGTTTTTGAACCGATTTACGGGAGACTTCCGATGTTATCCATTTAGAGGAGCCTGTTTTTGTCGCTATTTTACCATCAAGAGTGACTGCTGATTTAACAGCAATAAACGGTTTATTCTGTTCTTTATTTTTAAAGAATACCTCGTTCAGTTCACGACATTCATTTTCAAGAACGCCAGTAATCACATTCACACCGGCATCTTGCAGCTTTTTCAACCCCTTCCCCGCTACAATCGGATTAGGATCCAAAATACCGGCAACAACCGTTTTTATTCCTTTTTCAATAATTAAATCCGCACACGGCGGGGTTTTACCATAATGAGAACAAGGCTCAAGATTGACAACAACAGTTCCGCCTTCTGCCTTGTCTTTAGCCATATTAAGCGCATTCACTTCCGCATGAGCTTCTCCGTATTGTTCATGCCTGCCCCAGCCGCAGAGCTGCCCGTTTTTATCCAGAACAACCGCACCAACCAACGGGTTTGGAGAAACATGCCCCTCTGACTTTTTTGCAAGACAAAGACATTTTTTCATATATTTTTCGTATACTTTTATATCAACCTGATTTTTCATTTTACTTTATTAAAAAACTGTTCTGTAATGATTTGTGAATACTTATCGCTTTCATTTGCAGCAAGCAAAATTTTGTTATTCATATCTTCGCCGTCTTTAAATTCAGCTACAGCTATCATTCCCTGAATTTTACTAACCGGCAAATTGACTACATCAGCTTCAAATCTGGCATAAGGAACGGTTTGTCCAAAAGCGGAAAAACTGCCGCGGGATTTGATTTCCAAATTTTCGAGTCGTATAAACTGATATGAAAATTTTTCATTTAAATCAGATAATTTTTTTTTTATTACATCCCCGTTAAAATCTTTTTTTGTTAATAATTCTTTTTTGCCGGGATTTAGAACTGCAAGTTTTTGCCCTGAAGCTTTATGCTCGGCAAGAACTGCCTTAAAGCCCATAATATCAGCGGTTTTATCAATTTCATATTCTTCAGATATATTTGAAAAATCAGCAATACTCTTACTTTTTTCTATCAATGCCTCCTGTGACGGTTTTTCAAAAAGCAGCGGTAATTTTTCTTTCAAAAAATCCCAGCCGCCAAGCGATGTAAACCCGATAACAGCAAGTACAAGAATAATGAGTTTTATTATATTTTTAAGACAGCCCATAGTATACCTCTATATCTCAAACCGTTCATATATTTGAGAAATATTTCTCAAATAGTACTCTGAATCAAAACATTTTTCAATTTCTTCATTATTCATTATGTTAGTGACATCTTTATCCGCAAGAAGATTTTTCTTAAAATCTCCGTGGTTATTAAAAGCATCTAACGCATTACGCTGGACAAGAGCATAAGCATCTTCACGGGAAAGACCTTTTTCTGTCATAGCAAGCAATACCCTCTGGGAAAAGACAATACCGCCATACAAAAATGTATTTTTTAACATATTTTCCTTATGAACAACAAGCCCGTCTATTAAACCGGCAAAGCGATTCAGCATATAATCTATAAGAATAGTTGAATCAGGGAAAACAATGCGTTCTACAGAACTGTGTGAAATATCCCTTTCATGCCAGAGAGGGATGTTATCCAAAGCAGCAATAGCATTTGATTTCACAACTCTTGCAAGTCCGGAAAGATTTTCTGCAGAAATCGGATTTTTCTTGTGCGGCATTGCAGATGAGCCTTTTTGTCCCTTTTTAAAGGATTCCTCCGCTTCCAGTACCTCTGTCCTTTGCAAATGTCTCAGCTCAATTGCGCACTGTTCAATAGCAGCCCCGATAAGCGCAAGAGACTGCATATAATTTGCATGTATATCTCTTGCAATGACCTGTGTCGATATTTTTGCAGGTCTCAACCCCAGCGCTTTGCAGGTTATTTTTTCTATTTCCGGTGATATGTTGCTGTATGTTCCGACAGGACCGGACACCTGTCCGACGGCTATTTCGTCAGATGCCGCAAGAAAACGTTTTTTACAACGCTCAAACAGGTCTATCCAGGAACACATCTTTACCCCGAAAGTCATCGGCTCAGCGATAACACCGTGAGAACGACCTATGCAAACAGTGTTTTTATGAGCAGCAGCTTTCTCTCTCAGGGAACTTATAACTTTGTTTAAATCATTTTCTATAATCGAAGAAGCTTTTTTAATCTGCAGAGCAAAAGCAGTATCAATTACATCAGAGCTTGTCATGCCCATATGCAAATATCTGGAATTTTCTCCGATATTTTCATTAACATTTGTTAAAAAAGCAATGACATCATGATTTACCTCCTTCTCTATTTCATCAATTCGAGAAACAGAAAAGTCAGCCTTCTCTTTTATATCTTTCAGCGCCTCATCAGGAATAACCCCAAGTTTGTTATACGCTTCGCAAACAGCTATTTCAACTTTTAAATAATAACTGAATTTTTCTTCTAATTCCCATATTTTTTTCATTTCATCACGGCAATATCGTTCAATCATAAATCTTTACCCATAATTGATACTACTTTTTTATTATCCCTAAAGTAATAAAAAGTTTCAATAAAATACCCGCAGAATTATAAAAAATCCGCGGGTATTTTAAAATTTACTATAGCCTTTATTATAGGTCATCAACAGTCATACTGTTAAACTGAATATTATGACCGCCAAACTCAGGGTGTTCAAAAGTCGGATCCACTGTATAGATGAATTTTTTACCAATACCTTTCCATACAGTATCTTTTTCCTTGACCGGCTCCGGAGCCAATTGGTCTCTTGCTCTTAACTGAATCAAATCAGATGCTTCATTAGAATACCCCTGGTTTCTGATAAATACAGGGTCAATAGTATCCGTTGTAGAAATTGCAGCATTTGCAGCAACAGGGGTTAAAGCAAGTAAACCAAACAATACAAAATATTTTTTCATACAATACATCCTCATCTTATCTAATTATATACTATATTATTTTCTTGATTTAAGCAAATCCTATGAATTAACTATTTTTTATCAAATTTAACAATTCTTCTAAAATTTTATCCTCGGGAACTCTTTTAAGGATTTCTCCCTTTTTAAAGATATAGCCTTCTTTTATAGCTCCGGCAACTCCAAAGTCAGCATGTTTTGCCTCTCCGGGACCGTTAACCGGACAGCCCATTACAGCAACAGTTATAGGTTTATCTATATCTTTTAGAGCATTTTCAACCTTTTTTGCAAGCCCTATTAAATCTATCTGGCACCTGCCGCAGGTCGGACAAGACACAAAATTTATGCCTTTCTGTCTCAATTCAAGAGCTTTTAGAATAGAATATCCGGCATGAACTTCCTCAACCGGATTTTCAGTAAGGGAGACCCTTATTGTATCACCTATACCCTCTGATAGCAGAGTACCAAGCCCGGCAGCCGATTTAATAAGTCCGCCTTTTAGTGTTCCGGCTTCTGTCACACCCAGATGCAGCGGATAATCTATTTTTTTTGCAATTTCTCTGTATGCGGCTATGGTTGTCGGAACGCTGCTGGATTTTAATGAGACTTTAATCATATCAAATCCGTTGTCTTCCAATATTTTTATATGCCGCATTGCACTCATTACCATTTTTTCATGCAGCGGTATATCCATAGCTGCTATATCTTTTTCAAGTGATCCTCCGTTTATTCCTATTCTTATGGGAATATTGTTATGTTTTGCCATATCAACAACTTTTTTAATATTTTCTTCTTTTCCTATATTCCCGGGATTTAACCTCAAAGCATCAACGCCGTTATCAATACACTGCAGAGCAAGTCTGTAATCAAAATGGATATCTGCGATTAAAGGTATTTCTATTTTTTTCTTTATCTCTTTTATTGCAGCTGCTGCATCTTTATTCAAAACTGCAAGACGAATAAGTTCACAGCCCGCTTCTTGAAGCTCTTTAATTTGTGCAACTGTTTTTTCAACATCTCTTGTATCGGTATTGCACATTGATTGTACGGAAACAGGAGCATCTCCGCCAATTTTTACGTCTCCGATTTTTATTTGTTTTGATTTTCTTCTTTCCATAAATTACCTGCTCTCTTAATTAATGCAGCTTTGGGGCAATCTCATAATGAGAATCTGTACCGCCGGTTGCAATCAAATTATATTTCTTAGCTACTTTAGCAACAGTTGATGCAAAGTGAAATTTTATAATTCCCCGATGTCTTTTATAGGGATAATAGACCTCAATCCCGTCCAACCCGTATTTCATAAGTGATTTTACAAACAAATCAAGACTAATGCACCAATAACATGCCGGATGGGCAAGAACTGCAGCGCCTCCTGCTTCTTTTATAGCTTTTATAACATCTTTAGGATGTCTGTGATTAAACAGCCGGACAATATCCGCTTCCGTGCCTTTTTTGTCCTTCGCACAATATTTAAGCAGTTCTTCATTATGAACATCAATCCCGTATCCGAGAATATGAACAAGCACACCCTGATACCAACAGTCAAACTCTATAGCAGGTATAACTTTCGGATTTTCCAAAAGCTCTGTTTCCCTGTATGCATTAACTGTGTTGTGGTCAGCAATTGCTATATATCTGAGTCCTTTGTTTTCAGCATCTGATACAAGCTCCGCAGGACTCAAATGCCCGTCGGAAAACGTGGAATGAATATGCAAATCCACATATTTTTCAAAATCTTCTTCCGTAAAACTTTTCAGTAAATCAATTATATTTTGCTCGTTCATATTAACCATGTTAATATAAATATATTCAGAATTAAAACATTATTTTAAACGGAAGAATAGAGAGAAAAATAAAAAATATGAAAAAGAATGAATCCACCTTCACGAATGTAATGAAAATCTTTTTCAGCGGAATAAAAATTTATATTCTGAATTTTAACAAATTTATAAAATACATGGCGTTTCCTGTCCTGGGGCAAATAACAGGTATAGCTATCATCTTTACGGCAGCCTATTTTTTTACTTTGAAAGTAGGAACTATTACAAGAATAAGCCCGCTTTTTGATAATATTCTTTTTGTTTTTCTTCTGCTGCTTGTCATTACATTGCCGGGATTTTTTATATTTTGCAAAGCATTCTGGGATTACCTGATTTCTGTGCTGGCTCTAAACTCTATGGCAAGCAACATTATAGAAGGCGGAACTCTTGACGATATAAGCATACATGTTGATATGGCAAGAAGACGCTCTTTTCAATATGTTCTGCTTTTATTGCTGCTGAGTATTATTTATATCATAGGATCATTCCCTCTTTTCTGGGTATTGTTAGCAATAGCAGCAATATATTTATCTTTGACCTTTCAGGTATTTGCGCTTGAAGAAGATGCAACGCCTATAGACGCAATTTCTATGAGTGTCAGCTTTGTAAAATATAATTTTCCAAAGACCTTGCTCTTGCTAGTATTGCTTTTAGTTTCGACTTATTGGGTTATTCCCGGAATCATAAGCTGGGGATTTGAGGCGGGAAATCTTGCAGGTTTTCTTTCATACCCGGCAGAACAGTTTATAAAATTGCTGCCAATAGACGGAATCAATCTTACACTGTCTCAACATCATATACCTTTCAAACTGGAAAGTTATGAATTGGCAAAAAGCGCTGTCCTTTTTGTCGTAGGAACGGCTGTCTGCGGCTTCACACTGCCGTTAAGAAGCATTTGCTGCACAATACTGTATAAACAGATATATGCACAAAATTATGCGGGAAAAATAGCAATTGAACAGACTGAAGAAATGACAGAAAAATCATCAAGAAAGCACCTCTAAGATGTTTATATGCAAAAACTGTAAATCAATAGATAAATTTGAACTGATGTTTGCACCTGACTATAAAGGCGCAAGAAACTATAAACAAGAATATAACAGTAATAAAGATATTGTGATAACTGTTGACGGATACACCTTTATTCCCGATTTAAATTTTATGAATCATCATGCCGTATGCCGTTATTGCGGACAAATTTACAGCTGGGATTACGATTAATTATGCTGCTCTAAGCTGACCCTTTGTATTTCTGTTAAAATTCCCTGTCTTATTTCAAGTACATCAACGCCCATATTGGCAAGTACACGCATAGCCAGTGAATTAGGCTCTAATGTAATAGCCCACAACAAATCTTCAGAGTAGATTTTTGTTTTATTAAAACGTTTTGCCCGTTCCCAAGCCTTTTCCAGAATCCTTTTCGCTCTTTCGCTGAAAGAAATATCCTTATCAACATAGTCTGAGCTTGTTCCCAAAACTTTTTCCACTTCTATTCTTGCATCTCTAATATTTATACCGAGCTTACTTAAAACAACCGCCCCGATACCTACAGCCTCATCAATTATACCCAGCAGCAAAAATTCCGAACCGACAACATTTCTTCCGAAGTTTCTTGCTTCTTGTTTCGCAAAACGCAAGATAGTAAGAGTTTCCGGCATTTGTTTTTCGATAGGTTTAATAATTTTATGTGCAAGATTGTTGTCTTCTACCTTTAGTTCTTTAAAGATATTATAGGCAATACCGCTTTTATTCTTTAGAAGTCCGAGAATAATATGCTCCGGTTTTACTGCAGCACTGCCAAGCTCTTTTGCTGTTTCCAATGCTAAAATCATTGTTTTAAAAGCATTCGGAGTAAATATAATCTGTTTTTCTTCAAATTCAGCCTGTCTTGAATTTATTTCTTTCAATTTTTGAGTATATGTATCAATATTTATACCGTATTCATTCAATAAATGGGACAATTGAGAATCAGTGTCTTCAAGAATAGACTGAACAATCTGTTCTGTCCCTAAAATTTCATAGTTAGAAGCAGTAAGCTTTGCAACCGCACGGGATAAAACATCTTGCAAATCTTGTTCTTTAAAAAGCGACAATATATTTGAATATCCGTCTGTTTCCTGTTCTGAAATTCTGTTTTCAGGATGATGATTCATTTTTCTGCGTTTTTTCTCAAGGAGCTTAATTAACGTAGAACGCAACTTTTCAACATCAACTCCGTAGAGTTTTAAAATTTTAGAAGACTCGGTGCTGTCATTTTTTATCAGTGCAAGCATAAGGTGTTCAGGAATAATATAAGAATTTTTGTACTCATTTGCGCAAACAAAAGCATCTGTTATAACCTGTTTTGCTTCCTCGCTAAAGGAAAGAACAGAATTTACATTATCAGGTTTAACGTGATACTTTACACGCTGCATTCTGCTTCTCAGGTCATTAATATTCAAACCCGAAAATGACAACAATCTGGAACAGATATTTGATTTTGACTGCAAAATCCCCAGAAGTATATGCTGCGGGTAAATTTTGCACTCATTCAAATTTTGTGCTTCCTTTTGAGCTGTTGAAATAATATTAATAGCTTTTTCGGTAAATTTCTCTAACAAAATCTGTTCCTTATCTTTTTTATCTGATTATATTACATAAAAATAAAAATGTTGTCATTAGATTATGAGATTAATCCTCTTTTGGTTTTACATTCTTTATCATTGAATATTTTAAGCCTTCACCGACTGTTATAAAATCATATTCTTCAGACAGCTCTTTTAATGTATTGTTCGGTAAAATAATTCTTGATTCAGGATAAGACTCTGACAAAGATAACAAATCCGGAAATTGTTTTTCGGAAAAAGTGATTAAGTCCTTGCCATAATAATACAAGACCGAGTAATTATTCTGCAGATTATAAGTCGCAAGCGGCACACCTTCTTTCTCTGCAATAATTGAATATAGAACAATATCATACTGCCCTTTTGCACATATTGCATTAAATCCGCCTACTGACATAAGCATAGAAAAGCCCGTCATCATAACAATCAAAGATGAAAACAGAACTTTTTTTGCCTTTCTTATATAAGCAAATATTTGCATTGTTAAAACTACAAGCAAGAGTAATAATATTTCCGGCTGAATATGCATAAGTTCCTGTTTTACTTGACCTTTAAAGAAATCCGGCATAAAAAATACTCCGGCAATACCTGCTATAGTAAGCACAGTCCACAATCCCATTGTTATATTTACAGCAATACCGTGTTTGTCTTCTTCAAAATAATCTACCCAGAATTTTGAAAGAATTACCGAAGCAGGTACAAGAGCCGGCAATACATACACCGGATGCTTTGTTGCCAAAAAAGAAAACACACAAATAACAACCGCAAAATATATTACATTGTAAAACAAAAATTTTTGCGGGAAATTCAGCGACTCCAATTCAGTAAAATACTTTCCGATTTGTGTTATTTTTTCTTTTATAAAAACAAGAATCTGAGCAACAAAAGATAAAAACCAGGGCATAAATGCGCCTATAAAAGCAAGAAATATATAATACCAAGGCGCAGGCTCGCCGTTTGCAAACAGATACCAGTATTTGTCGACATGTTGTTTTAAAATGTATTCATTAAAAAACATAGGATTATATTGTGAAAACATTATCCAGTGCCACGGAAACACAATAATCACAAAGAACATCAGACCCGGAAACAAAAAAACGGGTTTAAACATTTCTTTGATTTTTCCTGTCAATAAACAGCAGAGAAAAACAGTAATAAATGGCACTAAAATACCGATAAAACCTTTTGTCATCAAACAAAAGGCAGCGAAAATATAAAAAATCCACCAGAAATATTTTTTATAAGACTCGGAATATAACAATGTACAAATTCCGGCATAAACAGAAACACCCGTAAACAAACAAAACATCATATCTGTTACTGCAATTTTTGCAAGGATAATGTACATAAACGAAGTAGCAAGAATAGAAGAAGCAACTATTGCATTTTTTCTGGCAACAACTTTACGGCAAATTGCATAAACAAGAAAAACACCAAAAGTCGCACACAACGCAACCGGTATACGCGCAATACCTTCACTGATTTTCCCTAAAATATTGAAAAAGAATGACTCAATCCAAAAATATAGGGGAGGGGTTTCAAAGAAAAAATTTCCGTTCAAACTCAGTACAACAGAATCCCCGCTGTTAAACATTGATCTTGCGATAGAAACAAATTTTGATTCATAGGGATCAAGCACCGGATAATTGTCCAATGCAAAAAAATATAACAAAAAACACATTATAAGTATTACTGCAACAGTAACAGGCTCTTTATGTTCTTTAATATATTCTGAAATTTTTTCTTTTCCAACTATCTCCATTTATATAAAATTCTCCTTAATTTTTGCTAAAAAGACCGTAAACTATATGTTTTCCTAAATTATACTACACTAATTATTTTCTCAGCAATTTCATCATCCGGCATTGTTTCTATATCAAACCAAGTTATCTCTTTATTCTTACGAAACCAGGTCAACTGGCGTTTCGCATAACGTCTTGTATTTTGCTTAATACTGTCTTTCATTTCATCATAAGAAATTTGTCCGTTAGAATAGCCGAAAAACTCTTTATAACCTATTGTATCAAACAGAAGCTGGAGATTTCCGTATTTTTCAAACATTACCCTTGCTTCCTGTTCTAACCCTTTTTCCAACATAATATCAACTCGTTTGTTTATTCTGTCATACAAGAAGTCCCTGTTTTTTGCATTTAACCCGAACCATAAAACTTCATACTCCGGTGTTTCTTTTATTTTCTGAGCTTCAGACATAGGCATATTAAGCATTTTGCACACTTCAATTGCTCTTATAATTTTCACTGTGTTATTGGGATGAATTTTTTCAGATATAACAGGATCCAATTCTTGCAATATCTTGTACAACTCCTCAGCCGACAATTTACTAAGCTCAAAACGCAATTCTTTATTTGGCTCAACACGGGGCATATCAAAATTCTCAAGCAATATTCTGAAATAAAGACCGGTTCCTCCGACTACGATAGGAATTTTATTTTCTCTATGCAGTCTTTGTATTATTTCTCCCGCTTCATCCGCAAAATTTGCAACAGTATAGTCTTCATCAGGACTTACTATGCCAATCATATGATGGGGAACATTTTGCATTTCTGCTTCCGAGGGTTTTGCAACAGCGATATTAAAATCCTTATATATCTGTCTCGAATCAGCGGATATTATCTCTGTGTTGAGAGCTTTTGCCGCTTTTATCGATACAGATGTTTTTCCGGAAGCCGTCGGACCTACAATTGCTATAACTTTACTGTTTTGTGTCATAATACGAAAATATCAAAATTACATAATATGTTGCAAAATAAAACATTATAAAAAATGCAATAACAGACAGAATTATATTTATGCTGAATATCGCATTAATCATAAATACAATGAAATTCAGAACAGACAGAAAACACATTATACCAAAGGCTCCAAAAAAGTTCTTGAACAAAAATTTCAAACTTTTCCAAAACGAAACAAAAGGAGTCCAAAAATTTATTTTTTCTATGTAAAAAATCGCCGGAAACCAAAACATCGTAACAAAATTGAACAAAGTCACAGCACAGGTCAATGCCATCATCCAGATATTTATTGCGCGTATCTGGGCAAAGGTCATCGAATACAAATATTTTTCCAGAGCTTGTTGTGATTGGAGAGCAGTTTGGTATATTTTATCAGGATGAATATTATTTGAAGAAAGATAACCAAAACCCCAATCAATGCCGACAAAATAAATAATACAAGCCGACAATAATACATAAATCAGAAATATCACAGTCACAGGGACAAAATACGCAGACACTCCCGGGAAAAAGTCTTTTAACAGATCAAAAGACGCAGCAGATTTTTCTTCAACTCTTGCATATTCCACTTTCGACAGTTCTATCGTCTTTTTAACCATATAGAACCAGCCCGACAGAAAAGCGGTGGTTAACAAAAAGTTAGAGATAAAAAAGATTATAAAAGCAATTTTATTTGACTGCTGTGCAAGCCCGACAGATGTAAGACTTATCACAAGCAAAAATACAATCAACGGCTGTGCAGTTACTATATTTTCTTTTGTTATATCAAATGCTTTTTTTATTGCTAACGTCATAATGTGTTTTATTATATCATAATTTAAAGATTATTGTTGTATAATTGAAGCAAATACAGACTAACCAAGGAGGATAAACATGAGAAGTGATAATGTAAAAAAAGGTATACACAAAGCACCGCACCGTTCACTTTTATACGCAACGGGTGTTTCCAAAGAAGGCTTAAAGAGACCTTTTATCGGTATTGCAAGCTCATTTTCCGACCTTGTGCCCGGTCATGTCGGAATGAGAGACCTTGAAAGACAGATAGAAAAAGGTATTCATTCAGGCGGAGGACAAGCCTTTATATTCGGCGTACCGGCTGTATGCGACGGTATTGCAATGGGACACTCGGGGATGAAGTATTCTCTGCCCTCAAGAGATCTTATAGCAGACTGTGTTGAAACAGTTGCCGGAGCACATCAGCTTGACGGTCTTGTACTTTTAACAAACTGTGACAAAATTACCCCCGGCATGCTGATTGCGGCACTTCGTATGGACATCCCTTGTATTGTTGTAACAGCAGGTCCAATGCTTGACGGCTGCAGCAAAAAAGAAGTTTTGACAATGATTCGAGGCTCTTTTGAAGCAATAGGGAAACTGTCTAACGGAGATATTTCGGAAGACAGACTGCATGAGCTTGAAGAAGAATGCTGCCCCTCTGCAGGCGCATGTCAGGGCTTGTATACGGCAAATACGATGGCTTGTCTTACCGAAGTCATGGGAATGAGTCTGCCGTATTGCGCAACAGCATCTGCTGTCTCTGCAAAGAAAAAGCAAATTGCCTTTGAGTCGGGCATGCAGATAGTAGAACTCGTAAAACACAATATAAAACCGTCGGATATTATAACAAGAGACTCAATGAGAAACGCTATTGCCGTTGATATGGCATTGGGCGGTTCAACAAACACTATTTTACACATGCTCGCAATTGCAAACTCAGGAAAAATAGACATTACACTAAAAGATTTTGATGAATTAAGCCACAAAATTAATCAGATAATAAAGCTCGATCCGTCAGCACTTCCGACAATGACAGACTTTGCGAATGCAGGAGGCATCCCGGGTGTGTTAAAAACAATGTACGGTCACACTCCTGAAATTAAAGACACAAAAGGTGTATCCGGATTAAAAACAAGTGAAATAGCAAAAAAAGCCTGGGTTGACCATGAAATCATACACACACTGGAAAAACCGCTTACTACGACGGCAGGACTTGCAGTGCTTCACGGAAATCTTGCCCCGGACGGAGCTGTTGTAAAAACCTCCGGTGTTGCGAAGGAATGTCTTGAATTTGAGGGGATTGCAAAAGTCTTTAACTCGGAAGAAGAAACAATGGATGCTATAGACAACAACAAAATTCAAGAAGGCGATGTGGTTGTTATATGTTACGAAGGTCCCAAAGGCGGACCGGGAATGAGAGAAATGCTTGCCCCGACATCAATGATAGTAGGAAAAGGGCTCGGCAGCAAAGTCGCCCTTATAACAGACGGAAGATTTTCTGGCGGTACGAGAGGTCTGTGTATCGGTCACATTTGTCCGGAAGCAGCAATGGGCGGACTTATCGGACTTATTAAAGACGGCGACAGAATAAAAATAAGCATACCGGAAAGAAAACTGGAGCTGCTTGTTTCCGATGAAGAAATTGCACAAAGAAAAGTAAATTTTGTACCCAAAGAACCTAAAGAAACAAAGGGATATCTTTCTAAGTATGCTAAAATAGTACAGAGCGCTTCATTGGGCGCAATTTGCGAATAACAAAACAAGAAAAGGAATAAAATATGTCAGGACACTCAAAATGGTCAACAATTAAACACAAAAAAGCTAAGGTGGATGCCCAGAGAGGCGTTGCTTTTCAAAAATTTTCAAAAGAAATTATAGTTGCGACAAAACTCGGAGGACCGGATCCCGGTGCCAATTTCAGATTGAGGACAGCCATTGAAAAAGCAAAAGCGGCAGGGTTACCTAATGACAACATAAAAAGAGCAATTGAAAAAGGGTCAGGTGCAGGTGCAAGTGACAACTACGAAGAACTCACCTACGAAGGCTACGGAGCCGGCGGTGTTGCAATAATAATTGAAGCAATGACAGATAACAGAAACAGAACAGCAGGTGACTTAAGAAGCTACTTCACAAAATTCAACGGCAACATGGGTGAAACAGGCTGTGTGGGCTGGATGTTTAAACAAGCAGGCGTCATAAGTTTTGAAAAAGAATCAACAGATTATGAAAAATTGTTTGAAGAAGCTATAAACGCAGGCGCGCAGGACTTTGTTGATGAGGATGATGAATACAAAGTAATTACAAGCGTTGAAAACTTTCAGATAATTACAGAGTCATTGGAAAAATTAGGATTTAAACACAAAAGCGCCGAACTCACCAGGCTTCCTGAAAACACAATAGAAATTACCGATGCGGCTGTAGCTTCAAATATTCTGAAACTTATGGACAAACTGGAAGAACACGATGATGTTCAAAATGTTTATTCTAACTTCGATATTTCAGATGAGATAATGGATTCAATACAGTAAAAATCCTTAATTTTAAAGAGAGCGTCCATCAAACGCTCTCTTTTTTACGATATAAAGATTTTATTAAAATTTGAGCATTAATATTGACACAAGGCTGGGAAAAAAATATGCTAGATAAGCAGAGTGTTTGGAGAGATTAAGAAATAGCCGCATGTGTAGAATAGGTGCCATCAAATCAAAAAAATATTTTCATCCGGTAAAAACCCTTGAACTTATGCGTTCACAACAAAAGGGTCACGACAATTCCGGTTTTGCTTTTGTAATGCAGGATTTAGGGGGAATCTTTGAAGGATACAAAGATTTGCCGACGTTATCCATGGCATGTACAAATGACGGTATGCACATAGCCGAAGATATTTTGCATTCCATAGGATTTGTACGTGTAATGCAATGGACACCGGATATCCACCCTGATATAGAAGGCTTAAATATACGCCCGATGCCGAATTATGTTTTTGAGGTTTTTAATTACCCCCGTTCCTACAAATATGCCCCGCAATCTGAAAAAGAAGATTTGCTTATTGATACAAGACTAAAACTCAGAAAAGCGCTGGAAGAAGCAGATGAAGGCTATGTCTATTCTTTCTGGCCGGATATATTAACGCTTAAAGAAATCGGAGATCCGAGGGACATAGGTACATATTTTGGATTATGGGATGAAAATACAGACTTTACGGCAAAAATCATAACTGCCCAGTGCCGCCAAAATACAAACTACGATATCGTACGTTATGCAGCACACCCGTTCTTTTTACAGGGATATACGGCACTTGTAAACGGAGAAAATACTTTTTATGAAAAAAATAAACTCTTTCAGCAGAGTCTTTACAAAGGGTATATTGGCTTTGAGAGCGACTCGCAGTGTTTTTTGTACACACTTCACTATGTAAACAAAATTCTCAAATGGCCGCTTAAGTATTTTAAACATGTGATAACCCCGCTTCCATATGATGAAATAACAAATAGAGCTGACAGAGATATTCTGTTAAAGATAAAAGCATCACTTGCTCATCTTGAAATCAACGGTCCAAACGCAATGATAGGCGTAACACCGGATGGCACATTATTTACCGTCTGTGATTCAAAAAAACTCAGACCGGTAGTTGTAGGCGGCGACGATGATACTGTTATTATTACATCAGAAGTTACCGGAATAAATGAAGTACTCCCGAATCGTGATATTTCTTGTGACATTTATCCGACCGAGCGGGAGATGGTTGTAATTGATAATGACTTAAAAATTGAAAGGTGGCACCAATAGACACGCGTATAATAAAATCGAATGATATATCGAAAGACGATTTGATGTGGCAGATAGAATACAACCCCCAAAGATGCACTCTCTGCGGAAAATGTGCTGCGGCATGTACGTTCAATGCCATCAAACCCGATATCGAAAGACGAAGAAAAGTTTACAGTGAAGGTTCCGAGCCAAAACCAAATGTAAAGTGGATAACAGAACCTGTTATAAAACAGATTGTCCGGACAAACAAAAATTGCGTCGGCTGCGGTATGTGTGCAAAAGTTTGTCCTAACGAAGCAATAAAACCTGTTTACAATGATAAACACCGTATGAACGTAAAATACAGAGCAGAAAATGCAGAGTCACCCAAAAGGGGAGGTCGTACAAACCTTCACACTGAAGGACGAACTCTTGACAAAATAAAAATCGGACGTATTTCACAGATGACTGACCCGTCTTTAGATGCGCAAAGACACACATTTGATCTGCTTGCACCTTTCGGGCGCGTATTGCCGCCGGAACAACTTCCTTTTGTTGTAAAAGACGGCGAGCTTGAAATGGAACAGAGCGGTCCAAAAACCCAGTGGATATATCCGATTATCATAGGCGATATGTCAATCGGCGCCCTATCGACCAGAATGTGGGAAGCTGTAGCCATAGCAACAGCTTATTTAAACGAGATAGTCGGACTTCCGGTCAGAATGTGCAGCGGTGAAGGAGGAATGCCCTTAAAGCTGTTAAAATCCAGATATCTAAAATACATGATTTTACAGATAGCATCAGGACATTTTGGCTGGGACAGAATAATTAACACAATGCCCGAAATGACAGAAGATCCTGCCGGAATACTTATAAAAATAGGACAAGGCGCAAAACCCGGAGACGGAGGTCTTTTGCTTGCAAAAAAAGTTGTTCGTCATATTCAGGAAATCAGAGGAGTCCCTAAATCCGATTTACTGTCGCCGCCAAATCATCAGGGACTATACTCTATTGAAGAAAGCGTACAAAAAATGTTTCTTTCAATGAACTCCGCTTTCAAATTCAGAGTACCGGTCGCGATAAAGGTAGCCGCATCAACCACCAGTGTCAGTGTATACAACAACCTGCTGCGAGATCCTTATAACATAGTCGGAGGCTTCTTCCTTGACGGTATTGCAGGAGGAACGGGAGCTGCTCACGAAGTTTCACTTGACCACACCGGACATCCTATTGTATCGAGGTTACGCGACTGCTATCTTGCAGCGGTACATCAGGGCAAACAGGGTCAAATTCCTCTATGGGCAGCCGGCGGTATAGGCATGAACGGAACACTTGCAGCAGATGCATTTAAAATGATATGCCTTGGTGCAAACGGTGTATTTACCGGTAAATTAATTTTGCAAATAGCAGGTTGCGTTGGCAACGACTATGGAAAATGCAACGCTTGCAATACGGGGTTATGCCCTGTCGGCATCACCACCCAGAACAGAACACTTGTAGACAGACTTGATGTAGACAAAGTTGCTGAAAATATAGTGAACTATTTTATTGCAACCAACACCGAACTAAAAAAACTTATGGCACCTATCGGAAACAGCTCGCTTCCTGTCGGACGTTCGGATGCACTGGTTACTGTAGACAAAAGCGTTGCAACAAGACTTGAAATTCAGCACGTTTGCTAGGAACAAATATGAGTAATAAATTTATAATAAACAGCTTAATGGACAATAAAAGACTCTCAACACAAGAGCTTTTACAACTTATATATGAAAAAATAAACGAAGGTTTCACTGAATTTGAAATAACCGCGTCAGGACAGCATAATATCGGCGGTCCGCTCTGGACAGACAACGGTTCTGCGCTTGAATTTGAAGTCAAAAACCCGGGACAGCGTGTCGGTTCAATGGGCATGCCCGGAACAAAGATTGTTGTGGAAGGTTCAGCCCCTGCTGATGTTGGCTGGTTAAATTCAGGTGCAGAAATTATTGTAAAAGGCGATGGCGGAGACACAACCGCGCACTGCGCCGCCAGCGGTAAAATATATATTGGCGGCAGAGTTGGAACACGCTCGGGCGCCTTAATGAAACACGACCCCAAATACCCTGCTCCCGAGTTTTGGGTATTAAAAAACACCGGTTCGTTTTCATTTGAATTTATGGGCGGTGGTACTGCGGTTGTGTGCGGTGTTGATTGCGAAAACGCAGAATCCGTCCTTGGCAGCCGTTCCTGCGTCGGCATGGTAGGCGGCACAATATATTTCAGGGGAAACGTAAAAGACCTTTCCTCTGATGTTTACATAACAGAACTTGATGAAAATGACAAAAATTTTCTATCTGACGGAATATTAGAATTTTTAGATAAAATCAATCGTACAGAGCTAATTGACAGGCTTTGTGATTTTTCACAGTGGAAAAAAATAGTCGCAAAATCTTTTGACGAAAGAAAGACAAATCATCTGATACCTATTAAAGATTTTAGAAAAAACAATTGGGTTGAGGGCGGTATCTTCTCCGATGTTTATGAAGATGATTTTAAAGTTGCACCAATAGTATCCAAAGGTGACCATAGGCTTCGTTACCCGGTCTGGCAAAATTCAGCAATGACGGCACCCTGCGAAAATCATTGTCCTATCGGCATTCCTACACAAAAAAGGATAGATTTAATAAGAAAAGGAATGCTGAAAGAAGCTATAGAGCTTGTTTTTAATTACAGCCCATTTCCGGCTTCCGTATGCGGCAAATTATGTCCTAATCTTTGTATGGAAGAATGCAGCAGAGGATATGTTGATGAACACATAAAAGTAGCAGACCTTGGTATAATGAGCCGCGATGTTATTGCCCCGTCTTTTCCGACAACAAAACCGGAAAAAATTGCAGTCATAGGCGCAGGCGTTGCAGGACTTTCTGCAGCATGGCAGCTAAAAATGAGGGGATACAGCGTACAAGTTTTTGATGAAGACAAAGAAATCGGCGGAAAACTCCGTCAGGTTATCCCTGTTGAACGCCTTCCCAAAGAATATCTGGATAAAGAACTCGGAAGATTAAAGACATCGGGAATAAACTTTACACTCGGCAATCGGGTTGACTCCGAAGTATTTAACAAAATAAACGAATACTTTGATGCAATAATAGTAGCTTGCGGCGCTCACAATCCGGTAGTAATACCGGTAGAAGGCAACGAAAAACTAATAAAAGGTCTTGATTTTCTTAAACAAATTAACAGAGGTGAACGTCCTGAAATCGGCAAACGTGTAGTAATAATAGGTGCCGGAAATGCGGCAATGGATGTTGTTATAGGTGCATATAAAATGGGTGCCGAACAGGTTTGCGCAATAGACATACAAAAACCGGCAGCATTTGACAAAGAAATTGAACACGCAAAATCACTCGGCGCAGAAATCATGTATCCTTGTTTCACGGAAAAAATAACTGATGAAGGTGTTTATCTGAAAGACGGAAGATTTTTGCCGGCAGATACAGTAATAATTTCAATCGGCGACAGACCTGATTTTGGTTTTCTAAGTCCTGAATACCTTGATGAACGAGGATTTGTAAAGCTGGATGAGTATAAAAGATGTATAAATAACCCGAAAGTCTTTCTTGCCGGAGACTCAATCAGGCAAGGATTGTTTACAAATGCCATAGCAGAAGGCAATCACGCAGCTGAAAATATTGTACACCTCTTTAACTGTGAACAATTGGATACTTTTGAGAAAGCACCTCAATTGCCGAGAGACAGAGTAAAAACAGAATACTATCAGGGACTCTCCGCCGAAGCTGTACAAAAAATTGAAGCCTGGAATGAAAAAGACAGGTGTCTTAGCTGCGGATTATGCAGAGATTGTGAATTTTGTATGAATGCTTGCCCTGAACAGGCTATTTCAAAATACACTGACGCAAACGGAAACACAATATATGTCTCAAACGAAGAACGTTGCATCGGCTGCGGAATATGTGCAGGTGTCTGCCCTTGCGGCGTTTGGACAATGAAGGATAATTTTGAGAATATAGATGAACTCGCAAGTATATAAAGCTGAGCCTTAATGTTTTATCACCGATAAAATTTCAGAAAAATCGAAATCGAGATTTTCTGTTTCTGTTTGTATTTTCTTAGCATCAAGAGTCTTTAATTTTTCAAAATAATCCGGGAGTTTTTCAATATCAGCAAGGTCTGAGCAAGGAATGCAAAAGCGGTTTGCAAGCTTCTGAACTTTTTCATCATAACTCAATGCCATTGTTTTTACTCCGTATTTCAAAGCCAAAAGACAAGCATGATAGCGCATGGCTATCATATATTCAAGATTTGATACGGATTGTACAATTTCATCAACTCCGACTGCAGATACAATTCTTGTTTTCAATGTATAATCCGCTATTTTTAAATTCATTTCAAATTTTTTACAAATATCCAAATCCAAAGCATCTTGAAATGAATAAATATAAATTTCTTTATCAGAAAAATTCTTTGCAACCTGTGCTGCCAGTGCCGCAAGATATTTACCGGACAAATTTTTCCAGGAGCGAAGCTGAACACCGACTCTCTCCATTTTTACAGGCTCTTTAACTTCAATACCCCAAACAGGATCATTAACAAGTTTTGCGGCAATGCCCCACTCCCGCATACGGAAAAGGCTCTTTTCGTCTCTTACTGTCACAAACGAACAATGTTTTAAGAGCATTCCGGCAGTTAACCTTCCGATTATATTGTTTATCGGACCAATACCCTGAGCAAAAATTATTACTTTTTTTCTTAATGCTATTGCACAAAAAATAATAAACAGGTAGTAAAACAGACTTTTCAAGCTTGTTACATCCTGCAAAAGACTTCCACCGCCGCTTATCAATACATCAGAAACTCTAAGATTTTTTATAATTTTAGAAACAGCAAAGGTATATACACTTTCAACATCCAGATTCTTAGCTGTTTTATCGGGATTTTTAGAAATAACACAGACATCTATATTATTCTTTTTTAAATTTGAAACAATAACTTTTAATATTGCTTCATCCCCAAAGTTGTCAAACCCGTAATATCCTGAGACAACTGCTTTTTTAGAATTACCAGACATGATAAACAGACTCAACCTTTTCTCTATACGGAATTGACTTTATTGCCCCAATACCCTGGCACTGTAATCCTGCAACCACTGATGCCAGTTTCAGGGCTTCTACCGGCTGCAAGCCACAGATATACCCATGCAAAAATGCACCGTTAAAAGCATCACCGGAGCATGTTGTATCAATTACTTCTTTTGTCCAAAAATCAACAAAGGTTATATTTCCATCGATTCCAAGGAAATAACCACCGTCTGCAGCAGATTTTACAACAACAGTTCGTATAGACCTGTCCCAAAAATATTTTATCAGATTGTCGACATTATCAACACCAAAGACAGTTTCTCCGTCCTGTTTTAAATTCAAAAAAATTATGTCTATATATTCCTGAATACTTTCAAATGCATCAAACGCTTCCGATTCTGTCCATAAAAGTGAATCAAAATTTGGATCATACGCGTTTATAACACCGTTTTCTTTTCCTATCTTGTAAGCCTTTTCGACTGCCTCTTTTGTAGAAATAGAAAGAGACTGGGTTACGCCTGAAGAATAAACACATTCAGCATTTTTTATGTATTCTTCTGAAATATCGTCTACAGAAAGTTTTGTCGCCGCTGTTTTTTTTCTGTAGTACGAAAATTCTTTTTCCCCGTCAAACTCACGGGCAATAAAATATAATCCGTTATAGCCGTCTACCAGCTTTATTTGCGATATATCAAGCCCCTCAAGCTGCCAACTTTCCAGCAGAAAATCTTTAAAATGGTCATTACCAACCCGTGTAATATAACCGACCTTTGAACCAAGCCTTGCTGCAGCTACAGCAGTACATAACGTGTCCCCGCCATAAAATTTAGTCAGACACTCCGCATAAGTAAGACTCTTGTCGCTAGAAAGTTCAATCAAACTTTCACCGATAGAAATAATATCAAATCTTTCATCCATTCTTAGAATTTAGCACAAACGATTTTACTGTTGCAACCAATTGTAAACAAAAAAAAAGGCTTAATTGCTTAAGCCTTTGGAATGAATGTTTTTTCATTCCTCCCGTGTGAAGTGCGTGAAAGTAAGTGAAGTAAATAAGTAAGTAAGTGTGTTGTTTAAAAATCTCTATTCTCGTATCTCTAATATGTATTGGTTTTCGTGGTTTTAAATCTCTTTTATCTCTCGTACTTATATAAACAATTTTTGATATAAAAAATTGCTCTTTTTGATATATAATAAACATAAATTAGTTACAAAAGTTAACATGTGTTCAATAAGCTCGCAACTCTTAAGTTTAAGACTTTCACTTTTGCTACAAAGATAGCAATTTTAGTGAAAAATAAAGAATTTATGCTATACTGGTAGTAGATAATATGCCGGTAACCAACTATGAAAAACAAATATAAAATATTAATTTCTATATTTATAGTCTGTATAATGGTATTGTCTGTAACAGCATGCACCAAAACACAGACAAATGTTTTAAATACAAAAAGTGCTTTGTACGTAAAAAACGCGTTTAAAGCAGAACCTGAAACACAAGAAACTCAAATGAAAGGACGAGTAATAAAACTCGGCAGCTCTACTAATTCCGGGTCTTTCGGACCGAGTTTCGAGTTTAGCAAACTCAGAACAAATTGAAAATAAATCTTTAAATCTGAAAATAAAAAATACAATTTTAATAATTTGATATGGTTTAAAAAACTATAGGTTTGTATTACTATATCAATGATTGGATACTAACATAACAAAGGAGCATATAATGAACTATAGCCATGGCTGTTTAGAAAACGAAATATTAAGAACCATCTGGAAACTTGAAGACAAAAGCGAAGAAGATGTTTCAGTCAATGATGTTCAAGCACATCTTAACGCTGCATCAAAAAGTTCAAGAGCTTACACTACAGTAAAAACAGTTATGGACAGACTTGTGGAAAAGAATATGCTCGTCAGATACAAACAGGGCAAAAAGTTCTTCTACAAAACCGTAAATTCAAGAAGTGAAATGGCAAATAAAGCTATTAAAAAGCTGGCTAAGCAATATTTTGATAATGATATGGTATCATTAATGAGAGCCATTGAAAAAGAGTGCAACAAGGCTCTGGTATAGCTTAAAACGGGCTTAAAATGGATATTATAGATATAATCAACAACTTTCTGAACAATTTGCATAAACGTAGTCTGCAACCAAAAAATGTCAAAGTTGTTGATTACACAAAAGACCGGCAGTATGTCGGTCATATTATCATAAACGTACTGACCGAGCGTATTAACGTGCGTGAAGCGCTGTTGTTGTTCCCTAAAGATTCAGAAGATGCTTCTATACAGACAGCGTGGCATGCTTTATGTCATTTTGAAGCGGACGAAGATATTTCATCAAAAGATAATCTGTATTTGCAAGAACAACTGGAATATCTTGAATTTATCGCTTTTACTTTTAAAGACGGTAAAGAACTTCCGCAAAACATTGTAGACAGCTACAAACAGTACCATGAAGAAGCTCTTATACCTCATGCCAAAGGTTTAGGAGGTATAGTGAAAAAATTATTCAAAAATATAAATACATAAAGAAAAGGGGTTCATTTTCTGTCGTGCTAGCAGAACCCCATTGGACGTTATATAAAAGATGAATATTAAATGCGCCATCTTAAACCGGCACTGAAACCTACACCGTTTCTGCCGCCGGATCTGAATAATGCCTGAATATAACCGGTAAATCTTTCACCCCAGCGTTTCTGTACACCTACATTGTAAGAAACAAAGGGTCTTATTGACATTTGCGGCAAACTTACCACATCTGCTTTGAATTTTGATTCATCCAGGAAGTTCATAACAATAGCTATACCTGCATAAGGCTGCCATCCGTTTTTCAAATTGCCAATAATTTTCAATCCAGGAGCAACCTGAATTGCATTCAACGGGTCTGATGAAATTCTTACGCCCATATCTGATAATTACCCCAGAACTGCGTTCACGCCTTGAAAAGAAATTTCAGAGGGTGCTCAGTCAAATTCATACCTTGTCGAATCGGTGACCGGTATTCAGACAGTTAAATCACTGGCAATAGAAGGCGGAATGCAAAGAAAATGGGAGGATTATCTTGCAAGATACATAAATTCCTCTTTTAAACTTTCTAATATGGGCAACATTGCAGGAGCTCTGTCCGGTATGCTTCAAAAAGCAATGACAATCAGCATTCTTTATTTCGGTGTAAAACTTGTTATAGATAATAAATTAACAATCGGTCAATTGATTGCATTTCAGATGTTCTCTAACCAGTTTTCTGCCACTGTCCTGAGACTTGTAAATCTTTGGAATGAATTTCAGCAGTGCCTGCTCGGTGTTGACAGATTAAGCGATATTTTAAATAATCCGGTTGAAGTCCAATCCTCACAGGCAATAACGCTGCCACAAATCCAAGGTTCTGTGAAGTTTGATAATATTTGTTTTAAATACTCTCCCAATGCTCCATATGTAATTAATAATTTCAGTTACTTTGTAAAACCCGGAATGAGCGTAGGAATAGTAGGTCGAAGCGGAAGCGGAAAAAGTACGATTACTAAACTCATTCAGCGTCTATATCTTTGTAATGAAGGGACTGCATATATTGACGGAGTCGATGTAAGACAGATGAATCCAAGCTGGCTCAGGTATAACATAGGTGTTGTATTGCAGGAGAATTATCTTTTTGCCGGAACAATTAGAGAAAACATATCACTGCCAAAACCTGATGCCCCTATTGAATTAATAATGAATGTTGCTAAAATGGCAGGCGCTCACGAGTTTATTTCAGAGTTTCCGGAAGGTTATGATACACAGGTTGGAGAAAGAGGCTCGACACTTTCAGGCGGACAAAGACAAAGAATTTCAATTGCACGTGCATTGATTACAAATCCGCGCATATTTATTATGGATGAGGCAACATCAGCTCTTGATTATGAATCAGAGAGAATAATACTTAACAATATGAGTAAAATTACAAAAGGCAGAACAACATTTATTATTGCCCACAGACTTTCTGCTGTTAGACACTGTGATGTAATACTTGTTATGGATAAAGGCAGGATTATCGAAGCAGGCAGACATGATGAACTAATGCAGCACGAAAAAGGATATTACAGATTTTTATACAGCCAGCAGGAGGTTGTAAATGCTAACTAAAATTAAAGACAAAATACTTGATTGTGTAAAAAATATAAACGATTCATACGAATTTAAACCACTATTGAGTGAAATAGAAGATTCTCCTGTCAGTCCCTTAGGCAGATTTACGTTTTGGACGGTGACGGCACTTATCATTATTACCGCATTGTGGCTGGTTATAGGAAAAATCGATATTGTTGTAAACGCAAGAGGTATTGTAATTCCTGACGGCGAAGCAAAAATTATCCAGCCGCTTGAAACTGGTGTTGTAAAACAAATACTTGTTAAAGAAGGCGATTTTGTAAAAAAAGGTCAATTACTAATTTCTGTTGATACATCGACAACTGATGCACAGCTAAAAAGTGCAAGTAAAAATTTAGAACAGAGTAAAATAGAGGCACAACGTTTGAAATCAAGCGGAAATAACAGTGCGTTTTCTCCTAAAACAGATAACAAAGAACTGTCAGAAGAACTTGAAACACAGCAAAGACTTTATCAGGAAAATCTTGCAGCAATGAACAGTCAGGTTATGGCAAAACAGCAGGAAATTGCGCAATTATCAAACCAAATATCTTCTGCCATTGCACAAAAAAGAGATTACCAGTCCCAACTAAACTCTGCCATAGATAGAGAAAGACGACTCAAAAATGTAATTGATGTTATTGCATATAATGATTATCAGGATGCGCAGAATAAAGTTACAAGTTTGAAAGAATCCGTAAACAGAACAGATGCAGAAATCAGAAGGCTGAAAGCACAGCAAAATCAGGTTCAAAGTGAAATAGCTCAGATAAGAGCAGATTTTAAAGCTCAGAACCTGAATACTTTAGCTAGCACTCAAAAACAAATTAATGAACTTGAAGCGAATAAAGAACAGATTGCATTTAGCAATGAAAATCAAAGAATCAAAGAATCACAGCTCCATGCGACGGCTATATAGACAAACTGCTTATTCATACAATAGGCGGTGTTGTAACCCCTGCCCAGGAACTAATTGCGCTGACTCCGGTCGAACAGCCTCTACTCATTAAGGCACAGGTACTAAATAGAGATATCGGCTTTATTAAAGTAGGAATGCCTGTTTCTATAAAAATAGATACATTTGAGTTTCAAAAGTACGGTATTTTGCACGGAACTGTTAAATCAATTTCTCAAAACAGTATAAAAGATGAAAAACTCGGAGAAGTTTATGAGGTTTATATAACCCCGAAAGAACATACGTTAATGGTTGAAGGAAAAGAAAAACAGCTCTCCACTGGTATGACTCTTAATGCTGAAATTGAGATAAATAAAAGACGTATAATAGAATACTTTATCTATCCGCTTATTAAATATCTTGATGAGGGAATAAGTGTTAGGTAATTTGGGCTTTTAAGGGATTCTGCTCAAAGTATTCGCAATTTCAAAAGTACTTGAAACAATACACAAAACCGGTTCGACTCCGGCTGCAAAAAAGACTCCCGAAGGAGTCTTTAAAAATTGCCGATGGCCGGAGTCGAACCGGCACGTGGCGCAAACCACACAAGATTTTGAGTCTAGCACGTCTACCAATTTCATCACATCGGCATAAACATATATTCAATTTTCACTTTTTTCGCCTCTGTGATGAAATCGGTAGACCTTAATCTGAGTTGTCTCCGCTGCCGCTCCGGTCAGTCATCACATCGGCATAAACATATATTCAATTTTCACTTTTTTGCTTCTGTGATGAAATCGGTAGACCTTAATCTGAATTTTCTCCGCTTCGCTACGGTCAGTCATCACATCGGCATAAACATATATTCAATTTTCACTTTTTTCGCCTCTGTGATGAAATCGGTAGACCTTAATCTGAGTTGTCTCCGCTGCCGCTCCGGTCAGTCATCACATCGGCATAAACATATATTCAATTTTCACTTTTTTGCTTCTGTGATGAAATCGGTAGACCTTAATCTGAATTTTCTCCGCTTCGCTACGGTCAGTCATCACATCGGCATAAAATTGACTATATAAAAATTCTATCAGAACAAGAATAAATTGCAATTATTAAAATCTAAAATATATAAACGGATTATAAGTAGAGGCTGCTATCGTTACTGAAGAAAGGATAAACAGGAAAAGCAGCCATATATTTACAAGCCCGTACAAAATTTTATTCTCACGTTTCACATTCAATATATTTTTAAATATCGGTACTGAACAAATCAACGCTGCACAAAGCATAATAACCTCATACGAATCAACATAATAAGGCAATGAATAAGCAATATCATGGACTTTTGCCAATCCGAACATATTTTTAATATATTCAAACGCATAACCCATATCATCAGACCTGAAAACGACCCATCCAAGCACAAAAATAAATATCGTATATAGATGTTTTATCACATTCACAGGTTTTGAAGCAGTTTCTTTTGCCCAGCCGGTAATTTTTTCCATGATAATAAATAACCCGTTCCAAGCACCCCAGATTACAAAAGTCCAGCTTGCACCGTGCCACAGACCGGTCAACAGAAACACAATCCCCAGATTTAAACATGTCCGTTTCAGACCGTTTCTATTGCCGCCAAGCGGAATGTATAAATATTCCTTAAACCACGTTGAAAGAGATATGTGCCATCTGCGCCAAAATTCCGTGATAGATTTAGATATATACGGATAATTGAAGTTCTCCATAAACTTAAATCCGAAAATAAATCCGAGTCCGATAGCCATATCAGAA
Organism: Candidatus Gastranaerophilales bacterium; assembly: GCA_944326475.1. Classification (GTDB taxonomy): domain Bacteria; phylum Cyanobacteriota; class Vampirovibrionia; order Gastranaerophilales; family Gastranaerophilaceae; genus CALUPY01. The sequence continues at coordinate 123,320 of CALVEC010000002.1, read as the reverse complement.
TAACCGGAAAAGTCAAAATATAACTGGAACGAATAAGACACAGCGCCTAGCCACGCAACTAACGGCGAAAACGTATCGGGTGACTGGATAAAAATCTTATCGGCGATTGCGCCGAGAGTATTGGCAATAAGCATCTTTTTAGACAACCCGATTATAAATCGTTTCACGCCATACTGAACCTTTTCAAAATTCACTTCTCTGTCATCGATTTGTTCGGCTATATCGTGATATTTTACAATAGGTCCGGCTATCAACTGCGGAAACAGGCAGATATATAATGTAAGTTTATAAAAATCTTTCTGAGCTTTACATTCACCTCTAAACACATCTATCAAATACGACATTGCCTGAAATGTATAAAAAGATATCCCCAAAGGCAACATAACCTCAATGAATTTTATATCCATTGAGAAAATATGATTTATGTTATCCAGTACAAAATTAAAGTATTTAAAATATGCAAGAAATCCCAAATCTGCTAAAATCGTCAATATGAGTGCTAGTTTTTTGTGCTTTTCAAATTTTTCAATCGCAAGTGCACCGGCATAATTTACTATTATGGTTAAAAGCATTATAGCAAGATACTTTGGCTCGCCCCACGCATAAAAAATTATACTGGCAACAAGCAGTATCGGATTGTGCAGCTCCTTTTTTGTACAAAGATATAGTACACACAATATCGGTAAAAATAAAAATACAAACGTCATAGAACTGAAAAGCATTTAATTCTCTCTTTCATACATATTTTTCATTGGAACAATATGAGCGCTGGAAAACGTGAATATTAAAATATCCGGTTTCATTTTTAGTATTTCTTTTTCATATTCGGACAGTTTCATCTCGTCCGTAAATTTTCTTTTTGAATTATTTGCCCTGATATATTTTAGATGTTTAAAGCTGTATGGAAGGAAATCATTAAAGTTTTCTGACATACTGTTACCTATCTCTATTGCTGTTAAATTATTTTTCGCAGGGAAATAAAAATCTTTTATTTGATTTTTATAATCAATATCTACTCTTAAACTCTTATGTCTTTTATGTGTGTAATATGGATATTCAACATCCAAAACCTTTTCTGCTATTTTTTTGTCAACAAGACTTAATTGATACAATGTTAGTCCTGTAATATATTCTCTTTTAAAACCACCCCCCAAAGCCAGTTTACTTTTGGTTAAATTAAAATCATCAACTGTTTCAGCTTCAAAATCAGGAAAATCCTTTTTTATTTCATTAGCTAATAACGTATATCCTGTGAATGCTCCGTAATGTGTCCAATGATGATCTGATTTAAAAAATACAAAATTTTCTTTCGTCAAAGATTTAAATTGTTTTGACGGAAACACAATATTTAAGTCTGTATTTTTCTTTGCATAATTATATATTTGATAAAAATTTTCATTTTTTCCGGCAGGCTTATAAATATTATATTCTGAATAAATAACCTCTTTAGGAGGAACAACCATCATATAAAATTTTATATTGTGAGAATTACAAAAATTGTTTAATCTTGTTAAATTTGAAATAATAAGTTTCACTGTTTCTTCAGGCAATTCATCATATATAGCTAATGAATAAGGCTCTATCAAATATCCGATATTTGATTCTTTGTTAAATACGGCATGCCCCGGCAGAACATAATTCTTATATGACAGATAATATTTAAATATATCAAAACGTTTTATAATTTCATCACGTAAATAAAAATGATCAGAAAAATAGTTATTATAATTATTACCCCAGTTATAATTTATTTTATTATCAATAATTAGTGGTTGATACTTAGCTAACATACGAAGCTCTTTAAGCGAAGATCTTTTATTGTCTAACTTCTTCATCGGAACAAATAGCAGAATAAAGAATACCAAAAGAAAAATTATATCCATTCTTGACTGATTTTTAATAGTCTTAAAATCTGCAAGATAGTCCGTGAGTTTATAAAACAAAAGAAACGAAAGAACCGTAATTATTACAAATAATTTAAAATCAAATTTTACTGAAGAACGAACCTTTAGCGGTTTGTTATAAATTATAGAAAAATTTTTTGCTTTTGGAATTATAATGAGTGAATTGTTTTCAATTTTTATATCAGCATTCTCTGCTGAAAAATTTTCAAGGTCATTAATCTTATACTTTCCGTCTCTAAGCTCTAACCCTGTTATAGCAAGGCTTTTAGCCCCCCCCCCCCACTGGGTCAAAAGGCTTATCCAGAGCGAGTTTCAGGCGTTTTGGAGATGCTATATGAGAAAAAGTTACATAAAATTTTGATGATTTGGACAAATCAATATCATATCCGCGTCTTTTGACTTTTTTAAAATCAGCATTATTTTTCTTATTCAAAAGAACTTCAACATAGGCAACACCATTTCCCTTAATATCAAATTTGACGTTAAATGGCTTAAAGATAAGCCAGTATCTGTTTGTTAAAGAAACGCACAAAATCGTCAAAACCAGTGCTATTATCGTTCTTTTTCTCAACCTCAAACTCCTTCTTAAGTTCTAAAAAAATTCTATCAGAACAAGAATAAATTGCAAATACTAGTGATGGCTTACAGTGATAATAAATTATCAAACCGTAAGCCATCTTATAAATAAGCGTCTCCAATACTTTTTACAATTCTATTTTACATTATTTTATAATTTTTGTCACGTTATTTTTTATAATGACCTTTTTTTAGACCATTACCTTTTTTGTTATTCACATTCTTAAAGTTCTTTTTACTCTTGGGAGAAGGTTTTTGGGAATATTTATTATTATTTCTTTTTACACTGAATCTTGTGTCAGCTTTACGATTCTTAACATCGCTGTTTCGACCCGCCTGTTTTAAATCGTAACGACTCTTAGTGTGATTTGAAGCTCTTTTTGCTGCAGGCTTATGCGATGATTTTTTGACAACACGATGATGCTGAGTTTTAGATGAATGATGACCTTTTTGTGCGGCTAAACACTGTGCATTCAGCCCAATTCCCGCAATTAAGCATCCGGCAATCAACAATGATAAAAACTTTTTCTTCATACAAACTACCTTTCCACTGTTACATATAGTTTCCATTTTTAATGTTTACACTATTATAACGTATTTTTAAATTCAAAGTTCATTTCTTTAAATTTTACTTATTGCCATTTCCGGAAACTCGTTTTTGGTATTTATCCCTCATTACAAAATACCTTCGACATTGAAGAATTTTGTCATACCCCAGCATTATCCCCAGCATGAAATCTTGCTCCGGAGTTAATTTATCAAGTCTGCTGTCAAAAGTTGAGACAACTCTTATGCAGTCTTTATTCCCAAAAAAAACATTTATATTTTTGCCATTAACATTATTTATGACATAAGGGATTTTTTCTCTTTGCAGTTTATTCTCTATTATCCATCGATTGTCAGCTTTTTCTGTAGTAAGAACAAGGCTTCGTAATCCTTTTTTGTATTCGTATATATGATGATAAAATACTCTCAGGTCATTATACTGAGATGGTGTAGGAGTAGGATTAGACTGAAAAGATACCTCTTGTTTTGTTTGAAAAAATCTTCTATTACAAAAAATAGTATTCCTTATAGCTGATATATTCATAATACCTCATTATTTATTACAAAAATGTAAGTCACGACTAACAATTTGTCAAGTCAAAATAAAACACATTACAATTAATTAATATTATTTTTATGAAAATATACATGAAAGCATTGACAACATGCATTTATAATGATAAAATGTTAAAAATTTAGAAATTCAGAAGTTTTTTATCTGCGTTTTTAAATTGTGGTAGAGAAAACCAACTTAATCAAAAAGAATTAAAAACAAAATATTCACAAGGGTATTAGTTAAAGGAATTTTTAGCTATGCAAGTTTGCGTAATTAAAAATACCGAACCCAAAAGAGCAAGCTTACCGTTGACGGGAGCTTTCTGCGGGTTAGTCGGTTATACATTAAAACACAATTTGCCCATAGAAATGGACGAAGTGGATGCTTTTTATCCGAACAAATCGGCTACGCTTGTGGATAGAAATATTAAAGTTGTAAAACAGGAATGTTTAGAAAATATTGCAGCAATTGCAAGAAAAGAAAAACACCCCGCTGCTGATAATTTAAGAAATATAAAAAATGAAATAAAAAATGCAGCGCCGGAAGTAAAAACAGCTATTGCCCACTATGCAGGACAAATTGCAGAACGCGTAAAAGCAGCAAAAGTAGTTTCTTCTACTGTTCTTGATGCGGCAATAAAAGCAAATCGTTCTACTTCTTTATATGTTATTCCGGGAATAGTCCTCGGTGTTGCCGGTGCCTTTGTTTACAATGTTGTCGGCGCAATTAAAGAATAAAATTTTAAAGATATGCCGGATTAACATTGTCTTATAATTATGTGTCTGATTCTAAAATATAAATAAAGGAGCAGTTCATAAGCCGGGTTCTGTTTCTATACAATCATCTGTCTCGATTTGCAGTTGCCTGCAAACTCAAGCGATTTGTCGGAAGATGACGGGCAGTCTTAGCCTTCCTGTCAATCTTGCACCCGATTGGGGTTTACCTGGCCAATACCTCTCGATATTGCCGGTGGGCTCTTACCCCGCCGTTGCACCATCGCCTGTGCTTAGAAAAGCCATCGGCAGTCTGCATTTCTGTGGCACTATCCTCACGGTCGCCCGCACCGGACGTTATCCGGCAATCTGCCCTTGGGTGCCCGGACTTTCCTCACAAATAAATTGCGCGATTGTACGGCTGCTCCTCTGTAAACAATATCCCAAACCCCGATGTATTGCAAATAAAAATTTCCTATAAAGTAATTAAACCAAAAAATGGAATATAATCTGTAGTTATAGTACTTATACAGTATTTTGTCATTTACTGGAAAATCAAAAAACTTGCCCCACATTAACCACCTGGTCTACATCAGATTATGAAGTCCTTAGCAAAATTATTTCAATCTTTTAGTCGATGAGTTTCTACATTATTTGGGGGTAATATAGAGCATGTGAATAATATATTTGCATGAATCTAATTTTACAAAAAAATATCTTGGGGGGAGTACATGAGAAGAGGTCTAGAATTTAAGAAAAAGGCAAGAATCATTATCGTCGATGACAATTATGAACATCTTAACGGGGTCAGAGAGTTAATTGAAATTGAAAGCGATTTTGACGTAGTAGCTACTGCAACAAGCGCAAGCGTTGCAATCAGTCTTATTAAAAAATATCGTCCTGATATCGTTTTAATGGATATTAACATGCCTGAAAAAGACGGTTTAAGTGCGATAGCAGAAATTGAAAAGTTAGATTTGGGAGTGCGAACTATCGCATTGACAGGCTATGATGACCCCGATCTTATTTTCAGAGCAATGAAAATAGGAGCCAAAGGTTATATTTTAAAAACAATGGCCTCTGCTCAACTTATATACGCAATAGACGAAGTTGCCGCCGGAAAAATTTATCTTCCGAACACATTATCGTCCAGATTCTTTGAATACTTCCAAAAATCCTTCAAAGAAGAATTGCAGAGTATATCAGATGAAGAAAATCTGCTTAACTATTTAACACAAAGAGAAGAAGAAGTATTGGATTTGCTTACGCAGGGTGTTACGTACAAAGGAGTTGCGCAAAAACTCTTTATCAGCGAAACAACAGTAAAAACCCACGTAAACAACATCTTCCAGAAACTCCAGGTAAATGACAGAACACAAGCTGTTTTATACGCATTGAATAACGGATTTTTAAACAGGAGAAAAGTAAAAATAGCTATCTAGTTTAGAGAATCAGCACTAAAGATTTGGAACGAATATGAATAACGAATTGTACCCTAAAAAGAATTTATTGAAAGATTTTATATACCTTTCACAAACAAAACCGGTGAAAAAAGAAGTAATAAACGGTTTGTTCCGTTTTGCACTCGAAGCACTGATAGAAGCGCAGTATCACAAATCTCTAGTTTTGATGAGGTTAAAAGATACAACCGGTCTTAACGGGGTATTGCAGCGTCTTGGTTTTATACACACTGATATTTATTCATTTTCTGACAAATTGGAATATGAAAATCTTGAACGTGAAAATATATGGGATGAGACAGAATTTTTAGTAATACTATCACCCAGATACTCTGTAGTCCTGATTTGGGACTATTCAACAGAAGAATCAGGAGATTCCTCTGTTCTTTGCTATATGCTGAACTCAAGAACGGTTAACAGCGTTGTAAATATTATATCCGGAAATTCAAAAATAGATCTTATGCGCTACACAAAAGAATTTACCCCGGAAAGAAGAAGCAATGAAACACTAAACAATGCAGTGAATAAGTTTATTAATTTTGCAAACTCTATTCTTGAAGAAAATATAGTATCAAATGCTGAAAACTCTATACTCGAAGCAAACACCAGTGCTGACGAAAAATATCGGTATATCTCACGAAAATCAAAAAGTATTGCACATGATGTAAGGAACCATGTTTCGATAATAGAATTGTACTCAAAAATTGCGAATAAAAGAGTAGAAAATCTGCCGGAAGAAACAAAAGAATCTATCTCACACGCGGTCAACTGTATTTTAAAATCAAGCGGAGCTGTTTCTCAATTGCTTTCAGAACTTAGAACTATTCAGCCGCCCAATATAGAAGAACTTGACGCCGGAGAATTTATATCAACTATTGTCAGCATGGTAACACCTGCTGCTGAAGAAAAGAATATAGTTATAAATTTAGAAAAATGCAGCGATTGTAAAATTATGGCTGATGAAAACAAACTGATAAATGTTTTAATCAATCTAATTTATAACTCAATTGACGCTATAGAGAAAGACGGCAGTATAAATATAAAAATGCAGACAACCGATGACAATATGCTTAAAATCAGCGTTACTGACACGGGCTGCGGTATTGAGCCAAAAGAATTTCAAAACATTTTCAAAGAAGGTTATACAACAAAAACTCTCGGCAACGGGCTCGGGTTGTATATTTCAAAAGAAAACATGAAAGAGTTGTACGGCGATTTGATTTTACGTACCTCTGACAAACACGGAACAACTTTCGATGTCCTTATACCTAAGGCATAGGAGGACAAAATGGATTTATTTAATGTAAGAGCAATAGAAGTATCAAAACTTGCAATGGACGGTCTTTTGGAACGTCAAAAAGCTATTTCTTCAAATACGGCAAACGCTGTTACCCCTGATTATCAAAGAAAAGATGTTGTTTTTGAAGACCAATTAAAAGAGATTATTGAAAAAGACAACATACGCAGAGACTTGCGAATGCAAAACAGCCTTGCTTATAAAAACACAGACACTTATCGTAACCCGATTACTGCAGATGCGGCAAAAAAACTTCCGCAAGAACAAATGATTTATTTAGGTCAGACTGATTTTGATGCAACCTACAAACCGGAAGTTTTAAGAGACTACAGCCACATTGATTACGGGAACGGTAACAATGTAAATATAGAAGAAGAAATGATGGATATGGCAAAAGCCGGTTCTCAATACTCCGTACTTGCTACGGTTGAAAGCCGTTTACTCGGTGAATTGCAAACAGCAATAGGAACAGGAGGGGCATAATAAATGAGTTTTAGTTCTTTTGATATCAGTGCATCAGGTATGCATGCCCAAAAAGTAAAAATGAACACTATTGCAAGCAATATTGCAAACATAAACACCACAAGAAATCCTGACGGTTCACCCGGGGTTTATGTACGAAAAGATGTTACTTTTAAAGCAATTTATCAGGACAGACTCGGAAGTACAGCACCTGCATTTCCGGACGGACAACACGAAGCATACTTTAGTCAGGCTAACGGTGTAGTAGCACTAAGAGGCGGTATCTCATACGATGAAAGAGAACTCGCACAAGGTGTTGAAGTTGCGGAAATAACAAATTCGCCTGACCCGTACAAAACTATTTATGACCCTTCAAACCCTGAAGCAGATGAGGATGGTTTTGTAACATTACCTAATATAAATATCGTCGAAGAAATGGTGAATATGGTTACAGCATCACGTGCTTATGAAGCCAATTCAGCCACGGCAGAAACAACAAAAGGAATGATTTCTGCAGCAATGAGAATATAGGGAGAATAAAATGAGTGCAATGGGTCCGATGGGACAAATTAATTCTATAGGCAATTACAACAAGGTTTTTAATTTACAACTGCAAAAAACAAATCAGGCGCTTGAAAGTTTAAACGCACAGCCTTTTGAAAATATCTTATCTCAAAAAACACAAGACGCTTTAAACAACTCACCAGCCTTAAACAGCGGAATACAAATGAATGTCGGGCTTGAAAATATGGGTATTGAAGTACAACACACACCGGAAGAAAAAGATGTCTCAAAAATGTCTCCGGTCGAAAAAACTGCCCATGAATTTTCAAATGCATTTGGAGATACACTAAATTCATTAAATCAGTCTCAAATTGAAGCACACGAAGCGGCTGAAACTTTTGCCGCAGGCGGTGATATTAGCGTGCATGACGTTATGATTGCAACACAAAAAGCCAACCTCACCATGCAAATGGCAGTTCAGACGAGAAACAGGATTATCAACGCATATACAGAATTAAACAATATAAGAATTTAGAAAAGCAGTGTTGACAATAGATTCCACTCACACTAAAATAAATTAATAGTAAACAAGTAATAAAATAGCGAAAAAAGGAGAACAGCCATTAGCAGAGATTATTCAGGTCACGGAAAAGAACAGTCGTTGGTAAACCATAATATAAGATGCCGGGAAGTTAGACTTATAGGCAGTCAAGGTGAAAATTACGGCATTATATCAACAGAAAAAGCACAAGCATTGGCTGATGAAAAAAATTTAGATTTAGTTATTGTTTCTCCAAACCAAGCTCCACCCGTAGCAAAAATAATGAACTACGGTAAGTATAAATACGAACTTGAAAAAAAAGCAAAAGAAGCAAAGAAAAAACAACACACCATTGAAATCAAAGAAATAAAAATAAGATACAAAATTGATGTACATGATTATAATGTTCGTATAAAAAATATCAAAAAATTCATTGCATCAGGCGACAAAGTAAAAATAGTCATCATGCTGAGAGGTCGTGAAATGCAGCACGCTGAACTTGCGTTTAATCTTGCAAACAGATTCCTCGAAGACTTAAAAGATACAGCAATAAATGTTGAGAAAAAACCTGCACTCGAAGGAAGAAATGTAATTATTATTCTTGCCCCTGCTGCATAAGAATATTGTTAGTTTTTGAATTTTTACTATTTTTCAGACAATGTTTTTATTTTGTAAAAATTCAAAACTTTAAGCATTACTTTTCCGTCTGCAATAAATTTTATACCGGTTGATTTTTTGTCAGGATAAATACGACTGCTCATTACAACTTCTCCGTCATTTGCAAAAACTTCTATTGATGATTTATCGACAAAAATACGCAGTTTTAGTATATTGTTATTTAATTTTAACGGTGTTTCTCTTTCACCTGTTAAACTTTTTCCGGATTTGTCCCTGTTAAAAATAAGCAAAGATTTTTCTTTGTTGTAAGATATCACTGTTTTATGTGTATCAGAAGCTCTCAATTCAAGTGTAAAACCTTTAGCCTCTGCCATATCAGCCTCTATTTCAAGCTCATACACATCTCCGTTTATCTGCATAAAACTTTTTTCATTTTCAATGACTTTGTCTTTTAAAGAGACTGTTTGTCCCCTTAAATTCTTCATTTCTTCAATCGGTAATGTATAAACTTTTTTGTTAACAATTTTCAGTTCCCGCGGAATACTCATCATGCCCGCCCAGCCTTCAGCAGCTTCCGGAGTAGGAGAGTCAGACATTCCAAGCCATCCTATCATTACAACCCTTCCGTCACCGGTTTTTATAAACTGCGGGGCATAAAAATCAAATCCTCTGTCAAACAAACCAAAAGCACCTGTTTGTTTAAATTTTGCGGTATTGTAGTCTAAAGTCCCGACAAACCAGCCGGACTGATTTTTATTCAAAAAGCTCTTGCCGTTAGGTTTTATACCCTGAGGGGAAATAGCAAGAACATCAACACCGCCAACCTGAACCAAAGCAGGAGATTCCCACATATAGCCAATTTCACTTTTGTTGCCAATTGCTGTAATACCGTTAAATTTCCAGTTTGTTAAATCAGAAGATTTATATATTAGAATTAATCCGTCTTTTGTAGGGATATTCTGTGTACCGACAAGCGCATAATAACAATCACCGTGTTTCCAAACAAAAGGATCTCTAAAATGCTCTCCTGATATCTTTAATCCTCTGATTGCCGGAGGTTTAAGAACAACGGGATTGTTAGCGGATTTCACATAATTTATACCGTCTTTACTCATTGCCAGATTCACCATCTGTGACTTATGACCGCCGGTATTATAGTTTCCGGAATATAAAAGATATAATAGACCGTCTTTCTCTATTGCACTGCCTGACAAAACACCATTTACATCATAATTGTCCGTAGGAGCAAGAGCAATAGGTTTATGCGACCAATGCAGCAAATCCTTGCTTGCCATATGTCCCCAGTAAATTTTTTCTAAATTCGGAGCAAATGGATTATGCCTGTAAAACAAATGATACTCTTTATTAAAATATGCAAACCCGTTCGGATTGCTCATCCAATTAGCAGGAGGCGCAGCATGATATATAGGATACCAGTATTTTTCAGAGATGTTTTTAGCTGCAGCTGCCAGTTTTTCATTTGCATATTTTATTGCGTTTTTGTGTCTAAGTATTGAATTTTCACGTTCCGGAGCCGGCACAACAAAGGAAATTTCTTTAATCTCCTGTTTTTGCTCCGGTTTTTGTTCACTTTTTGGCGTATCCGTTTTTACTGCAGCCTTCTGCTCCGGTTTTTGTTCACTTTTTGGCGTATCCGTTTTTACTGCAGCCTTCTGCTCCGATTTTTGTTCGCTTTTTTGTGAGGTTGTTTGTGCATCAAGCTTTGATTCTGTCTTTGCAATGTTTTGAGCAGCCTCTTTTTTAACAGTATTTGACTCTGTTTTTATATCTGATTTTACATCAGCCGCAGCCGGAAAACACAATGCAGAAAATAAAACAGCGGCTGCAATCATAGAGGCACTAAATCTCATCATTTGCAATCTCCTTTTGTTTATCTTCATATAATACCATAAATGACAAAAAAGCAATTACATATACCATTTTCGCAAAAGATTTGCCAAAATTTATATTTCTCTGATTTACACAAACCCTCTTTGGAAGCCAAAAAATATTATATTATATAGGGATTATACGTTCTGTAAACAAATATTACAAAAAGGGTTGACAATATTTTTTGTGATGTCATAATTAAATAGTAAGGTTAAGTGTAGTCGAAACACTAAATAACATCAATAACCCCGAACACATATAAACTCCTAAATAATAAACACAAAAGAGACCATTAGGATGCAGAAAACAAACCACTCAATCGAGTGGCTTTTTTTTATTTGAATCTACAAGTGTTTCAAATACAATAAAACCGCGAAAATCTTATCATTTTGTTACTAGTACAAATTATTATTTTTGTGGTTTGATATTTATATGCTGGTTAAGTATGATATAGTAAATTTGCCTGCGTTATCAAATTTTGCATCACCCGTAAAAAAGGAGAGAAAAAAAGCAGGATTTTCAGGCACCAAAGATATTCAAAACAATAGCTTTGGTCTTTATGATGCACAAAAAAGCATTATAAACAAAATGAATATCTCGTTTAAAGGTTATTACGGAGACCAACAGCCTTTAAAAAAATTATTTTGGATAGCAAGCGGCAGAAATGAAATTTATGAAGACAACTGGACAAAAGAGCATCTCTATCAGGTAGGTACAAAAAAATGGGTAAACGCCAGACCCCCCGAGCTTTTAAGGCGCAGCACCGAGCAGGTTATACAATCTCTATGTACCTTAATAAAACCTGATAACCAGTATCCCGGTATACCGCCTTATATCCCATCACCGAATTTTGGTGACAAATGGGGAAGATATGCAAACTATATAGAAATAAATCCCAGAATCCTTGCAACCTACGATAACAACAGCAACAGGCTGACAGGCGGACTTCTCGGCGCTATGAAGATACTGCCTGCCATTCCGACATCCCCCAATTCCTTTGCGAATTGCATACTGCTCTCGCAGCTCTATCCCGCTTTTTACGGTGACGGATATGACGATGCCGCATCATTGTACTGCGCAAACCTGCACACCGGAATCAGCGCAACTCTCAGCGATGACGGACTCAACAGGAGAATGGGACCGGACGAACAGGTGAAGGCGTTTAACGATATGGCTCATTTACTTGGTTTTAAAACAGGATTCAGAATGCCGTTATCCGCAAACCAACTTAGAGTTCAAGGCAGAGAATTTAACTGGTATGACCATGAAAAAGCATTTATTGATGCCTGTGTTTGGGGCATTGAGCTGGGATTTGATGCAATATATTTTGACAGCGGAAAACACATTATTGACCCCAACGGTTATTGCGGACTTGGAAGTTTGCCAAACTATATGCAAATGGCTTATATTCTCTATAAAATCAGGGAACAAACCGGAAGACACGATTTATCATTTATCGGTGAAAAATGCAATGATTACTACGGATACAAACAAATGGGGCTTACTGCCGGCACCGATTGGGGCAAAGCAGATGATTTTTCCAGCGTAAGATGGGAAGCAGAAAAACAGAAATATTCACGTGAATACGCCGCAGGACCTGAAGTCTCTAATGATAATGACCGGGGCAGCTCAAAATATGAGTCCTGGAAAAGACTCAACAGGCTAAATTCTTGTCTGTTCGGATATGATTACAAAGAAGATAAATTGCCTTCTTATATGCAACTGACTGATATTTTCCCGCTTTCACCATACACAAACACCCATGAACAAATGCTTAACGCAAAAAAAATGGAAGCCTACGACGCCTGGACAAAATGTGAACGCCATTGGGACGGCGTTTTCGACACAGATCCGGCAGCCTATCAGTATACTGACAATGTTTATCATATTTTTGAAAATGCAATTAGAACTATTGGATAATATTTTTTAAAATGACATTTGAAAAATATTGTAGTAAAATAGCTTTATCAAGGAGAGGTGTCCGAGTGGTTTAAGGTGCGGACCTCGAAAGTCTGTGTGGGCGCAAGTTCACCGTGGGTTCGAATCCCACCCTCTCCGATTTCCCTCGTTTCTTGCGAACCCACGGTCTCCGTGGGATAATTTGTAATTGTTTCGAGCTGTAATTTAACGACCGGTTTGATTTGTACGGATATTTTGATTATTTTGGACAGCCCGCTCTATGAGGGCGTTTTCAGGTCGGAAAATTAAGTTTAGCCAAAAAATCAAACTTCCGAAACGGACTTTTTTCGGACTGTACGGATAGATTTAGGTTGTCTTAATATGACTGAATTACGCACCGATTTTGAAGTGTACGGATAAAATGATTATTTGGGTAAAGTCCAGTTGTGCAAATAATTAAAAATTTATTATACATTAAATTAATATACTAAGTATAGTATTTTATTATCTTAACTTTACTGTGTTTATTTTCGTTTTTAAGTTTGATATTATCTTTGAAAATTCTTCATCAGTATAAGTTGATTCCTTCATTAAATTTTCATCCAAAATTTTTGATGGAATAAACTTTTGAAGATAATATTTTTTCGCTCCAGAAATTAGATCACCTATGTTATCAAAATCATTTTTCGATAACATAGATCTAACTACAGTAGTTCTAAATTCATACTCAATACCCGAATTCATAATCAAATTAATACTTTTTTTAATATTTTCTTCATCAACATTGACATTAACTATCTTTGAATAATTATCTAAAGGAGCTTTTATGTCCATAGCAATATAATCGACATAAGCCATAGATTTTTGTAATATTTCAGGAAAACATCCATTAGTATCCAACTTAACCAAGAACCCTAAATCCTTAACCTTTTTTATAAACTCAACTAAATCTTTTTGGATACAAGGCTCACCACCTGTAATAACAACGCCATCTATTCGACCTTTTCTCCTATTCAAAAACTCAAAAATTTCTTCTTCTGAATATTTTGCCGTCATAGAATTTATTAATTCAGGATTATGGCAATATCCACATCTAAAATTACACCCTAAAGTAAAAATAATTGCACTTATTTTATCAGGATAATCCAAAAATGAAGTTTTTTGCAAACCTCCAATAAGCATTATCTACTCTCCAATCTTTACTTAAAAAGGGTACCAGCGTATTAACACTGACACCCCTAAAAATTTTATAATCTACTCACAAACAGCAAAAGTCTGTCTATCACAAAACTCTTTTTGTTTACCCTTATTCCACTGACTTACAGGTCTTATATAACCTACAATACGCGAATAAACTTCACATTTTTCTCCGCACTCTGGGCATTCAAAGTGTTCTCCTGCAATATAACCATGATTTGGACAAGTACTAAATGTAGGAGAAAAAGTAAAGTATGGCAAGTGATAGTTATTACAAACTTTTTTAACAAGATTTTTAATAGTTTCGATACTTTTAATTCTTTCTCCTGCAAAAATGTGAACAACAGTTCCACCAGTATATTTTGTTTGCAAGTCATCCTGATGATCCAACACTTCAAAAACATCATCAGTATAATTAACCGGTAATTGTGTTGAATTTGTATAATATGGATATTTACCATGATCCAATTTTGCAAGACGATAAGAAGTTCCCTCACCAGGAGTTGCCTCAAGATTATAATTATTACCAGTCTGTTTTTGGAACTCTACAATCTTGTCTCTCATAAAATCCATTACCTCAAGTGCAAAATTTTTACCCCTAAAACTTCCTATATCATCTTGCAAAAAGTTCTCACAAGCCTCATTCATACCAATAAGACCAATTGTTGAAAAATGATTTTTCCAATATACTCCATAACGAGCTTTTATATCTCTTAAGTAAAACTTAGTATACGGATATAAATTCTTATCAGTATAGTCTTCTAGCAATTTTCTTTTAATTTCAAGACTTTCTTTTGCAATTTCCATTTTTGCAGCGAGTATTTCAAAAAATTCAAACTTACTTTTTGCACTCTGTGCAATTTTAGGAAGATTTATAGTTACAACCCCGACAGAGCCCGTCAAAGGATTAGATCCAAATAAACCGCCACCTCTATATTCAAGCTCTCTATTATCTATTCTCAAACGACAACACATAGAACGAGCATCTTCTGGAGACATATCAGAATTAATAAAATTAGAGAAATATGGAATACCATACTTCGCAGTCATTTCCCAAAGACCAACTAAATTCTCATTATCCCAATCAAAATCCTTTGTTATGTTATAAGTCGGAATAGGGAATGTAAATACTCGACCTGAAGCATCTCCTTGCATCATCACATCAAAAAATGCTTTATTCAACATATCCATTTCAGGCTGAAATTCTTTGTATGTTTTTTCTTGCAATTCTCCACCAATAATAACAGGCTGATCTGCATAATATGACGGCACCGTCAAATCCATAGTAATATTTGTAAAAGGAGTTTGGAACCCAACTCTTGTTGGGACATTCATATTAAAAACAAACTCCTGCATAGCTTGCCTTACTTGCTCATAATTAAGATTATCATATCTAATAAAAGGAGCTAAAAGAGTATCAAAATTAGAAAAAGCCTGAGCCCCTGCTGCTTCGCCTTGCATAGTGTACATAAAATTGACAATCTGCCCTAAAGCAGTTCTAAAATGTTTTGCAGGAGCACTTTCTATTTTTCCTCTAACACCTCTAAACCCTTCCATCAAAAGATCTTTCAAATCCCATCCTACACAATAAACAGAAATAATATTCAAATCATGAATGTGAATATCTCCATTTAAATGAGCATTTTTAACATCTGCAGGATAAATCTTATTTAGCCAATACTCTTTACTAATTTCTGAAGCAATATAATTATTTAACCCCTGAATAGAATAAGACATATTAGAATTTTCATTAACTTTCCAATCTAACTGCTTCAAATAATTGTCAACCAATGCAATATTTGCAGAATTTTTATATTCCTCATTATAAGAAATAAAAGGCATCTTAACCGCATTCAAATTAACAACCTTTTCGTTGCTTTTCACAATAGAATTTTTCATAAAAATTTTCTCCCAGATTTCCGTGGTAACATCAACTAAAATAAGCATTCCGACTTTAACGGTTGCGGTCCAGTGAGGGATTTTCACCCATGCTTTCCTTAAGTTAGTGTATTTATACTAAATCTTAATGAAATATTTGTCAATATTATATTTATTTAAAAATGTTAAAAAATGCTGAAAAATCAAAATACTATTTTTTCCCCCCCCAAAAAAATAATCAAACTGCCAAACTGGATTTTTTCAGACTAAAAAGAGACAAGGAATTTGAAAAAATTTGCCAACAATTTTGAGAAAATTTAGTATATTAGTTAACAAAAAAAATCAAACTATATGAAAATTGAAATCAAACCATGTGTTTTTTTACAGTGGCTCAAAACGTCCCACCCTCTCCGATTTCCCTCGTTTCTTGCGAACCCACGGTCTCCGTGGGATAATTTGTAATTATTACGCAATAAAATCCTGCTATTAGTAACATAGTTGTTAAATATCGTTTAAACTGCAAATCTGAAGGCAAGGAACTTTTAAAATCCAACGGTTTTTATCAAGCTCAATCTTTGCAAATGTATTGAAATGGGTGATGTGCAGATTAGGGTTGCAAACAATCCAAATATGTTTGTAATAATATCTTTTGCGCAAAATTTTAAAATATGTTTTTTATATTTCAAATTGCCCTAATATCCGACGCTTTAGAGTTTATTTTGGCTATTTTAAACAGCAATTATATTTTCTAAAGTTTAAAATTGTAAAGAAATATAACACTAATAAATAATAATCAGTCAATTTTACAAGAAAAAATTTCTTATTAGAGTTATAAAATATATTTACAAAAATGTTCTAAGCATAAAAGCATTATTTTCCGGGCTTTTTGACCATACCAGCAAGCTGCAATCAGGAGAGACCGGTTTAAAACCGTTTTTCAAATAAAACCTCTCTGCAGATGTCGCAATCAAGCTAATTTTATCATTAGTTTGTTTCAGATAATCAAGTATAGCACCACCGACATTTTTAACAGTTCTGGGTAACAGTGAATAGACAAGAAACGGATCCGTCTGTAAGTAAACAAGGTCAATTTCTCTGTTTTTAACTCTTAAAATTTCTGCAGCTCCGAGAACCTTATTTGCATCTATATTTTCAAAATTACCGGACTGTTTCGTTAATAAAAACGCTGCAAACCGCTCGTTCGTGCTATGACGCTTATATGCAAGCTTTGCATCATAACTCATATTGTTCACATAATTATCATCACCAAATACTTTCGCAATGTTATTAAGTGCTGCAACATCCTTGATATCATGAGGGTTAATAGCAATTAAATTCGCGTAAGCAGGAATATATTTTTTGTCTTTAAAAGAATATTTTTGAACAGGCAATTTTTGTATAAAATTTGCCCCGAAAGATATATTGTTGTTCATATTTACACGACTTCCCGGAAAAATCCCAAATTACTTGTCAAAACCGTTTAGTCTGTCAAAAGCTTTCTGCACTGCATTTTCCTTAGCCACAAATCTATTGTATTCATCAATTTTATCATCAATTTTTAAATTCAATAAAGCAATTTCTCTCATTGCATTATTATACAAATCCGCTCTGTCCGGCGCAGCTCTTTTTATTAGTGCAGCATAACCTTCTTTGCCTGTTTTTTTCGCAATTAATTGCTTAATCTCTTTTTCGTAGGCTTCACGTTTGGGGACAACGGTTTTAAACATTCCTTTCAAATTGTCAATCATTTTATTCCTTTCAAAAAAGCACCGAACGTCTTGTTATTTTGATTTATTGCAGGATTAAATGCAGCTGCTGTATTTTGCGGAGCTTCTTGTTTCTTATTTTTATTAACAGCCTTTGTAATTGCTATGTTCAACTTCGGTATTCCATATCCCAGAACAATTCCTGAATATGCATATCCTAACAACTGAGCTATATTTTTAGATCTTATGCGTTTTTGCAGAAGCTTAATGTCATCAGCCATCTCTTTAGGTGCATTTTTGTACAATTCATCAATAAGCACCCTGTATGGTTTTATTTTACCTTTTTCATCAATTACCGAGATACCGGCTTTTTTCAGTAACGGTTGTATAAGTTCATCGTGACTTTTCTCTGCTGCCCGGGTAATCCATTTCCAGCCTTTGGAAAGAGCATTTCCTTTTTCCATTTTTGCTGCATTTCTGTCAAGGTTTACTAATTCTTTATCAAAAAGATAAGAACAAATTTTAGAAACAAAACCTCCTAAGATAAGCCAGTTTACAAAGCCTAACGAATCTTTTGTAGCAGCTTCTCTAAACTCGTTTTTGTCTCTTGCAGCAATCAAACGACTCATAATCGTCATACCATAAATAAATTTAAACTGGTTAATAGTAGGGACTACACCTTTGTACTGCAGCAAAGACAATAGCTCTTTTGGCTTTTTGGTAATAGTTGCAATCATTGCAGAACCTATCACCAGAGCTGAGGCAGTTTTAAATATTTTAAATTTTAAAGATTTATCCGGAGGGGTATCTACACCTACAAACTTGTCTGACCCTGTACGTTTTTTCGTAAAGTACATATTAAGCGGCTGCAAGCTCATACCTATTGCAGACGTAATACCAAGCCCAAGTATTGCAGTAGCACCTTTCGTTTTCTTTAATGAAGCACGGAATTGTTCCACAGGTATTGCCTTGACGCCTTCTTTTGCATCGTGAACAGCCTTGTCTAAATATGCTTTCCTTATTGCTACGGCATTATTGATATGGTTTTCAAGAGAATTTTGTACAAATTTTTCACCTCTTGCAACTTTTATATCAGCATTAGCACCTATATCTCCTGTTACAAGTGCTTTTACCTTAGCCATTACAGATTTTTTGACCTTATATGAATTTTCACCCATCTCAGTCATAATATTGGCTGCTTCATTAACAGTTTCCGGCTTCAATGCACGCCACTGATTGCCATTTAGACCTTTCAGGTTCTCAAAAAATGTTTTGTAATAATCCTGTGCAACATTTTTTGTATCGGCAACAAAGTCACTGAATAAATCAATAGCTTCTTCATTTATAAACATCTGATGAGCTTTCACGCCATTTGAACGGTTAATTGCCTGCGAAAGCAAATAACCGGCTCCAAGACCGACAAAACCTGCTGCAGCGTGATTCAATGTACTTGAAAATTCACGAACACCTGTTTCTATTCCGGCGTCAACACCTCTTGTAGAATCCACTATAGTACGAGGCACGCCCATTGAACCAACGTCAACAAGTATTGCCCCGACGGCAGGATTCGTCGCAAGATAGTTTAGTGCCTGCGTTCCGGCAGAACCTAAACTTTTAAAATTATGTTTTATGTTATTTTTGTTATCGGCGATTGGTGTGGCTGTTCTTAAAATCTGCATATTAATTACCTTGTTTTTGCGGGGTGCCTATCATCCCGAATGCCTGAAATGTACGTCTGGCAGAAGGTCTGTCAATATTAATCATTGGTCGGAGGTGATAGCTGTTCAAATTTTCTTCCAGTTCCTTTTTATGTTTTATTTCTGTTTGCTTTCTTACATACCACGGAACAAACATTCCCAAAATAAGCATTGAAAATCCTAAACTGCTCAGTTCGCAAATTGCTCTGAGATTTTTTGCGTTCGGATATTTATTAAGCATCAATGCAGTTTCATCAAAGGTCTTCAGGTGGATATCATTTACCCAGTGTTTGAAATTTTGCATCGTCTGTTTAAACTTATTTTTTGTTTTTTCCGGAGCTTCTTTAGTATAATTCAAAAGATCTATTTTGAAAACTTTTTTAATGAAAGAAGCCACACCTTTTGGAACATAATCACACAGCATATATAAACTTCCAAAGGTTGCAATATCTCTCCATGTGACTTCTTTCAGTTCGTTCGAGTCTTCCGATGCAAGCATTCTGCTTGCAAATGTAGCTGTTGCAATCCATCGGCACTGATCCATTGTCGGCATATTCTTTGTAAATTGCAAACCTTTAAATATATTTTTCAAACTTGATTTGTCTTTTAATGAGGCGTAAGCAACCGCAACCATCAATGCAGCAGCACCGATTTTCTCCATCCAGAATTTGGATTTTTCGCTTTTTGTCATTTCTTTCTTGTTTTTCTTGCTGACAAAATCTTTATAAATAGGCGCCCCTTCCTGACCCGAGCGTATACGGGTAATCCATCTGTTGATAGATTGCATTGAAGCAGCAAGAGGTATGACTATAGCAAGTCCAACCAAACTCTTTTTGTTTACAAATTTTTCAATCTGTTTTTCAAATTTGCTCAAATCGTTGATATGTTTAGCAAAAAACGGTTTCAAATCCGACATATCACGAAGCAGCAAGCTGAGATTTTGCCCGAGAGGTTTTTTGTCTTTTATAAACCTTATATTTTCAGCGCCGCCTGTGTGTTTTAAAAGGGCAAGTTCCGTTTCCTTTAAAACTTTCGAGGCTTCTTTACCTGCAATTTTACCATCTACAACATCTTGATATTTTTGAAGAACAGTTTTAACTTCCGCATTATCAAGGTCTATCTTGTTCCAGTCTTTGCCTGAATTAAACTCAATATCTTTAAATACACCGCTGATATATTCCGCAGTGTTTCCTTTTGCATTGGAGAAATAGCCGGAAAGCGTTTCTGTACTTCTTTGATTTGCCCATAACTTTGATAAGCCTTTGTTATCTTTACCAAATTTTTCAAGCACTTTAGCAACACCTAAAACGATAAATCCCGGTATTAAACAGTTTACAATAAGACCGGAGGATTCTCGCCTGAATGTTTCAGCAGCAGCAAAACCGTTTGTTTTTGCGTCAACCCACGTTCTGGGGAAAATCGCCGTCAAACAGTCAATCAAAGAAACTCCAAACATCGGATTTACATTACACTGCTGTAAAACCCAGGTAGCACCGCCTATTAAGGAATTTGCCCCACTGGCTAGCATCCCTTCAATCCCCTTAAATGCCGGCTTTTGGGCATTTGTATAAGAAAGCGCATTTTGAGGCTGCAAAACTCCGGTCGCTGTATTTCTTAAATCCGAAGTACTGTGGCTGTATTTTATTTGCGGCTGTATACTTACTTTTTCAATCATAATCTCTAATGTTTATCAACAGACTGTGTAAAATAAAACTGACGACTAATCAAACATACTCAAAATTCCTGTTCAGACAAGTATTAATCGTTCTACTTCTTTATAATACCAAGTCATTATATAAATACAAATCACGTGAAAAATTTTTTTGCTGTTAAAATTTGTTAAAAAACAGATTTTTGACATTTATCTAATGATTTTTTATTTAACAATGCAAATATTTTATCTGAATTTTAAATTAAAACAGGATTAAAAAATTTGACATCTGAAAATCCGCCTAAAAACTTGTTTTTACAAAACTTAACACAAGTTTGTAAATTTTTGTTTACAAACACGAAAAAATCATTAAAGTTTTTAAAAGGGAAGTCCGATATATATAACACAGGGATACAACTCAAAGGAGCAATGCAAAACAATGGCAGATGAGATGAAACCGTTCGGCTTAAACATAAAAGTCCCAAAACGAACAATTAAACAATCTCAAGATACTATTCAAAGCAGGGTCAATAGCGTCTGGCAGCCATTGTTTAATTTTATCGAAGAAAACAAAAATGTGTTTAACGGCAACATTGCTGAAGAAATAGAAAAATATAACTTAATGTCCTACAATACCGGAGCAATACTAAGGCAGGAATCTCCAAAAATAAATTTCGATATAAAAGGTTAAAAATTCTTATCCCTCACATTTCTCATAATATTCAACCTAACATTCATTCCAACTCTCTCATATACGGGAGAGTTTTTATTATAGTCCGCTTAATGCTTCCAATGCGGCAATTTTCATAATCTCAATTTTGGGCTTTTTACCTGTCCAAATTTCAAAAGCCTTCGCCCCTTGGTGAACAAACATATCGAGTCCTGTAATCAATCTGTAACCGTTTTTTTGT
Organism: Candidatus Gastranaerophilales bacterium; assembly: GCA_944326475.1. Taxonomy (GTDB): domain Bacteria; phylum Cyanobacteriota; class Vampirovibrionia; order Gastranaerophilales; family Gastranaerophilaceae; genus CALUPY01. Next base: position 101,314 of record CALVEC010000002.1, on the reverse strand, counting down.
GCATAGCTCAGGAGTTCTGTTTTTAACGGATTATAAATTATGTCATATACAACAGCGCCCTCCGGGAGTGTTTTCACAAATTTTTCATCAATCGGACTCAAACCCATTCCATGCCCTCTCATACCGACAGGCGTAGTATTAACGAGCATTATATTATTTTCCAGTGAAGTCATACTTTCAAGCTGTTTTAAACTAAAATTCACTTCATAAAATTTTTCACGTAAAAAATTGACCATTTTGCTGGCATTTATTACATTTCTTGCATAAAAGTTAATCTCTTTTACACCAAGTTTGCACAAACCTATTGCGGCTGCTCTTGCCGCCCCTCCTGTTCCCAAAACGGCGGCTGTAGCACCTTTTAGCTTGGCTTGAATATCAGATGGTATTGCGGTCATAAAGCCGTAAACATCCGTATTATAGCCATATAGCGACTTGTTCGGAAGAATTTTCACGGTATTGGCACATCCGGCAATATCTGCAATTTCATCTACTTCGTCAAGAAATAATGTTATAGGTACTTTTAAGGGTATAGTTACGTTAAAACCCATATATCCCTGCGATTTCATCTGTTTTATTCTGTCAACAAGGTCAGACTGTTCAGTATCAAGGGTTTCATATTCACCCTCAATCCCTAACTCTTTCAGCACTGCATTGTGCATAACAGATGAAAGAGACTGGGTCAGGGGATGTCCGATTACTGCGAGCTTAATCATTATCTTCAGCCTCCAACGGTTTTGAGAAGGAGCAATTCGGATTTGAGCACTGCAGCGAAGATTCTTTTTTTGTTATCTTTTTAACTAAATAAGAAGAACATTCCGGACATTTTTCATTTACCGGTTCATTCCAGGAGACAAAGTCGCAATCCGGGTATTTACTGCAGCCATAAAAAACCTTGCCATATTTTGATTTTCGTTGAATAACATCACCATCGCCGCATTTCGGGCACTTTACACCGGTTGTAACGAGAAGTCTTTTTCTGTGTTTGCATTCATCGTTTGTACATTGCAAATACTTACCGTATGGTCCTATTTTCACAATCATTTCAGAACCGCATTTTTCACACTTTTCCTCACTTTTTTCATCAACCTGAACAGGCTTTCCGTCTTTTGAAAGCGGCAGCATTGTTTTGCACTCCGGATATCCCGAACATCCTAAAAACTGTGTTCCGTATCTGCTTGTTCTAACGACCATTTTTTTGCCGCATTTCGGGCAGAGAACATCCGACTCGATAAGGACTTTTGGCATATTATCTTTTGCCTCGCTTACAACGCCGATAAACGGATCGTAAAAATCTCTCAAAACATCTACCCAAACAGCTTTTTCCTCCGCTATATCATCTAGCTTTGTTTCCATCTGGGCAGTGAATTTGTAGTCCATTATATCTTTAAAATATTGTATAAGCTGTTTACAGAGAGTTCGACCAAGGAGAGTCGGCGCCAAAGCCTTTTCTATTTTTTCAACATAGCCTTTTTGCTGAATTTTGGAAATAATAGGCGCATAGGTACTCGGACGCCCGATACCGTGTTCCTCCAGATTTTTTACAAGAGAGGCTTCCGTAAATCTCGGAGGCGGCTGGGTAAAGTGCTGTTTCGGATTTATTTTTTCAAGTTTAACCACATCACCCTGGTTTAAATCAGGAATCTTGCTTTCATCAAGTTCATCGTCGGCTTCATTGTATACCTTTAAAAAACCGTCAAAAACGACTTTACTTGTGCCTGTTTTAAACAAGTAATCTCCGGCGTTTATATCAACAGATGTATTTTTTATTTTTGCATTAGCCATCTGAGAAGAAATGAATCTCGACCAGATAAGCTTATACAGTCTGTATTGTTCAGAGGTAAGGTATTTTTTTATACTGTCAGGTGTTCTTTCAATATATGACGGACGAATAGCTTCATGCGCATCCTGTACGTTTTTGCCTTTAGCACCTTTTACATAGTTGTTTGGCACTTCTGGGTAGTATTTTTCGCCATAATCAGAAACGATAAAATCTTTTGCCGCAGCAACAGCATCGTCGGAAATTCTGACTGAATCCGTTCTCATGTAGGTAATAAGACCGACAGGTTCACCATCGATTTCAACACCTTCGTATAATTTTTGTGCAATCTGCATGGTTTTTGAAACACCGTAACCGAGTTTGCTTGAAGCTTCACGCTGCAGCGTAGAAGTGATAAAAGGAGCGGAGGGCTTGCGCTGCGTATCTCTGTATGCAACTTTTGTAACTTCATATTTTAAGTTTTTGTCGTTTAATTCATCAGCAATCTTTTGTGCTTCCGCTTCATTTTTAATCTCAATTTTTTTATCTTTATATTTTGTCAATTCCGCACTAAACGGCGCATTTCCTTTTTTTAAGTCAGCACTTATTGACCAGTATTCAACAGGGACAAATGCTTCTATTTCATCCTCACGTTCGCAAATCATACGAAGCGCAACACTTTGAACACGCCCGGCAGAAAGCCTGTAATTTCTCATTTTTTCCCAAAGTACAGGGCTTATTTTATAGCCTACCAGCCTGTCGAGAATTTGTCTTGTTTGCTGTGCTTTAACACGCTGCATATCAATATCTCTGGAATGTTCAACAGCGTTCTTAATTGCTTTGGGGGTAATTTCATTAAACTCAATACGGCATATTTTGTCATCAGGCACATCTAACACCTGTCTTACATGCCACGCAATAGCCTCTCCTTCACGGTCAGGGTCGGATGCCAGATAAACTTTGGCTGATTTTTGCGCCAGTTCATTTAATTTTTTTACTACCTGTTTTTTCTCAGGAATCACAATAAATGAGGGTTCAAAATCATGGTTCACATCAAAGCCGAGAACCTTAGGCGGAAAATCTCTGATATGCCCGTAACTTGCCTCAATCTGATAATCGTCTCCCAGAATTTTTTTTATGGTTTTTGATTTTGCGGGAGACTCTACAATAACAAGCGCTTTGCCCTTTGAGGATTTGCTTGTTTTTGTTTCAGACTTAGTTTTTTTCTGTTTTGTTTCAGTTTCAGCGGAAGATTTTACCGCAGCACTTTTTCTAGCCATTGCAAATTTCTATATTTTCTACGCGTCTAAATTTAGATATTAACATCAATGCATTTTGAGTGCAAATTTTTTCTTTTCACCCGTCTAAAAACGCATACAGTTTTATTTTTGAGGATTTTCATTAAAAAAATCAAATACAGCTTTTGCTGCCCGTTTGCTGATAGTGAGCGAAAGTTCTTCTTTTGTTGCCTGAGATATTTTTCTTATATTCTTATATTTTTTTAGCAACAGCTCTTTGCCTTCCTCGCTCAACCCCTTTATTTCGTCAAGCACGGATTTTGTTGCATTTTTTTGTCTTAACTGCCTGTGATAAGTTATTGCGAATCGGTGAGCCTCGTCTCTTATCCGCTGAAAGAAATACAGAGCCGGAGAATTTACCGGAAAAATAACAGGCTCCGAACGGTTAGGGAGAAAAACTTCTTCCAGTCTTTTTGCAAGAGAAACAATATCCTGCTGTTCAATTCCCTCCTCTTTAAATGTTTCCATAACGGAAGAAAGCTGCCCCTTGCCGCCGTCTATTATGATTAAATCCGGCTTAGTCATAGATTCCGAGAGCTTGCCTTTATAGCGTCTTCTTACAACTTCCTGCATTGACTTAAAATCGTCGGGTTTTGATTCTGTAGATTTTATTTTAAATTTCCTGTAGCCTGATTTTTTAGGCATACCGTTTTCAAAACGCACCATTGAAGCAACGGTATTTGTGCCCTGTATGTGAGAAATGTCAAAGCATTCGACCACATAAGGAAAGTTCTTAAGTCCGAGTTTTTCTTGTATATAAGAACCGACTTCATTGTAATCACGCTGAATTTCCGTAAGCGTCTGGAGTTTTACCTTTTCAAAATAGAATTTTGCATTTTTCTGCGCAAGACTTTCAAGTTCTATATTTCTTTTGCTTTTGTTTGTTACAAATTTGACTTTCTTTCCGGCTCTGGAAGACAACCATTCAGAATACAACTGCATTTCATCTTTATCGAGAAAATCCGGAACAAGAACAGTTGTCGGAATTTCAAAATCCGAGCACATTGTATAATATTCCTTCAAAAAAGTATTCAAAACCTCGTGTTCGGAAGTAAGATTCAAATTTTTAAACTCAAAATCTTTTTTATCAGTCAATCTGCCCTGACGAATCTGTAAAAGAGAAACCACGTACAAATTGCCTTCAAAATATACAGCGGCGATATCCTGATTAATATTAGTATTTTCAAAAACCACTTTCTGCTTTTCCATGGTTTTTTGGACATCAAAATAACTGTCCCGGTATCTTGCCGCTTTTTCAAACTCCTGCCGCTGTGCGTATTTTTCCATCTCAAGTTTTAATTGTTCAACAAGCTCTTGCTGCTTACCGGTCAAAAACAATTCCACATTTTTCAAAATTTCTCTGTATTCTTCCGGAGATATAAGCCTCTGACAAGGAGCCGAACAACGCCCAATCTGGTAATAAAGACAGGGTCTGTCTCTGAATTTTGGAGTCTTACACTGCTTAAGCGGGAACAGCTTTTTTAAAAGGTCAAGAGTTGAATACATTGCCCTCGAATCAGTATAAGGTCCGAAATATTTTCCCTTGATTTTGTTGCGATTTGACTTACGGGCAACTACAATTCGCGGATATTCTTCATCAGTTATAACAAAATAAGGGAATTTTTTGTCGTCTTTTAACAGAACATTGTATTTAGGCTTATATTTTTTTATAAGATGCGACTCCAGAATAAGCGCTTCCACCTCGGAATCCGTGATTATAAATTTTATTTGCGCAATCTGAGGCACCATAATTCTGAGCTTCGGAGAATCATGATTTTTGTTAAAATAGCTATGCACCCGGCGTTTCAAGTTCTTAGCCTTTCCTACATATATAATCTCCCCCGTTTTATCGTAGAATTGATAAGAACCGCTGAGTTCTGGTATAATAGACAATGTCTGTTTTACATCATTCATAATAAATAAAGTATAACATTATTATTAACGATAGGGATATATATGAAAATTGTATTAAGAATAGTCACAACAATGATTTTGGTTTTAGTATGCAGTATCAAAACATTTGCATCTGAAGGGTATGAAGAATTATATGTTTTAAAAAAGACAAATATTGAAACAGCAACCGGAATCGTAAAACAGATGCTTAAATCAAGCGGCTACAAAGTTTTTGGCTCAGAGCACATGTATGTTTTGCCGGAAAATGCAGACCCGATGGTTCCCAAATACTATATACTTTTGTTTAAACAAAACAAGAATGACTGTTACTACTATAATTTTACTAACCTTAATTATATGGTTGATGACCTTGTGCTTGCGGAATTTGAAAAAAGAGGCATTAAATACAAGAAAAAAGAAAATAAAGATTTAGAAGAATTATTTGAAGAATCAGCAATCGCATTTAAAAGTAAAGCGGAAAAATTCAACATCGGTTACGAAAACAGCACCTCTGATAACGAAGAAACTGCAGGTGAAAATGCGACGGACTCAAACAGTGCGGAGGGCGCAGAAACAACAGAACAACAGCTAAAAAAGACAAAACCCTTAAACGGCAGAGTGCTGACGGTACCTGTCGGTTCGGAAATCAACGTAAAACTCCAGCCTGACATAAGCACGGCAAGCTTATCGACAGACGACAGCCTTACGGCTACATTATTAAGCGATTTTATTTACGATGATGTTTTGATAGCGCCGGCAGGCAGCATACTCTACGGCAAAGCAAAAAATATAAAAAAAGCCGGATTTTCATACGGAAATGAAAGTGTCGAGATTGCTTTCAATGAACTTATAACTCCGGATGGCAAGAGCTTCCGTCTGAATACAGAGACTGTTCTTCTTGTGACAAATGTTGACAGAGCTGCCAAAAAGGCTGTGGATAAGGCAGTCGGAACTACGGTCGGAGCAATCGGCGGACTTGTCGGTGTTATTCTCAGGCTTGATTTAAAAAATTCTATTCTATGGGGACTAAGCGACGGAGGAGAAACCGGCGCAATGCATGCTGTCTTGCAGCGCGGTGATAAAACAGAAATCCAGGATGACCAGGACTTAAATTTAAAACTCGTTGAACCGATGATGGTTTCGGATTAAAAATACCCGTCAAAAAACTGCCGAAACAAAGCTTAATAAATATAATATATTATATCTGTTTATGATAAGATTTTTTTAATCTGTTGAGCCAGTAATATGAAAACTGCAACAGCAGATTTTTAAAACAATTACCGCATAAACAGGAGGATTACTTAATGGCGTCACACAAAACAGTGCATTATTTAATAGCATTGCTAAAGGCATACGGAATTAACTCAATAGTAGCAAGCCCCGGTACGCAAAATTCAACATTCAACTTTCTTGTTCAAGAAGATAAGGATTTTAATTGTTATTCTGTTATAGATGAAAGAAGTGCGGTTTACGTAGCAATAGGAATGGCTAATGAATTGAACAAACCTGTTGCAATCACCTGTACAGGAGCGACCGCAGCAAGAAATTATATGTCAGGATTGACAGAAGCATATTACAGCGAGACTCCAATTGTTGCCTGTACTTTCTACGACCCGTGGACCCATAAATACAATATTGCTCCTCAATACACCGACAGAAGCGTTTCTCAAAATGATATAAAAGCAATTTCTGTAACTTTGCCGGAAATAAAAGATGACAAAGACAAAATTAACGTACTTTTAGAGATAAATGCGGCTCTTTCACTTGCTAAATACAATCACATGCCCGTACATATAAATTGTCCGAATATATATGATTATAACCAAGAACTTCCAACAGATATTTGGACAACAGAATACCATTATGAAAAATTTAGCGAATTAAAATCAGAATTAAAAAACAAAAAAGTTGCTGTCCATATCGGTCAACATAAAAAATTCACAAAAGAAGAAGAATGTGCACTTTCAGAATTTGCAAAATCTTACAAAATCCCTGTTATTTGCGATCATTCATCAAATTATCAGGGAGAAAACAAAGTTTTGATTGCCCAGCTCAGATATATAGTAAACGCAGATATTCGACCGGATATAATAATAGACCTTGGCGGCATTTCAGGTGTATACAACAAATGCGGAATTTTTAACAATGCCGTTTTATGGCGTATTACCCAAAATTACAAATACAGTGCACGTATGAACAGACCCCTGCGTAAACTGTTAATAGGTTTGGAAAAGAATATATTCAATGAATTAAAAAATGACGAGCCGGCAAATTTTGATTTCTTCGGAATAATAAATTCAAGAATATCAGAAATAAAATATCCTGATTTTCCGCTCTCGACTACCCTTATATCCCGGGAACTGGCAAAACACATTCCAAACAACAGCATCTTGCATCTGGCGATTTTGAGTGCACTCGACGGTATGAATTTATTTAATTTGTCAAAAACAGTGGATGTACTTTGCAACTTAGGCGGTTTTGGTATAGACGGACCTTTGTCTACTGCTGTCGGACAATCGCTGGTTAATAAGAATAAAAAGGTTTTCTTATTGACCGGAGATTTGGCATTCTTTTATGACATGAATATCCTGGGAAACAGACATATTGATAAAAATCTACGAATAATACTCGTAAACAATAATGAAGGTGCGGCTATGAGATTTAATCCCATTATGGAAAAAGTGTGGGGAGAAAAACAAAAAGTTCTCGTAACAGCAGCGGGTCATAATAAAAACGGAGCAAAATCTTGGGCTGAAGCGAACGGATTCAAATACATATTCGCCGATACCAAAGAATCTCTGTCAAAACAAATGGAAGATTTTTGCAAAAAGGATTACAATGCACCGGTTATATTTGAAGTAATTACAACAATAGAAAATGATAAACAAGCCAGAATTCCCACACCCCCCAACAATACCGCAATATCACAAATACCCAAAACCGTAAAACTGTCCAATATGGAAAAAGTCTTTTCGGTAAGAAATGAATACTCCGGAGGCAAAAAATATAAAGCCGTCAATTTGATGGGAGTCAGAATCAAGTTAAAAGTAAAACCAAAGGAGGAAAAATAATGAAAAATAAAATAGCGGTTCAGAGGGGAGACAGACAGACAGACAGACAGACAGACAGACAGACAGACAGACAGACAGACAGACAGACAGACAGACAGACAGACAGACAGACAGACAGACAGACAGACAGACAGACAGACAGACAGACAAAAAATTGACAAGTCTAAAATAAAAACCTGGTTTGTAACCGGAGCATCTACCGGTGTCGGGCATGAGATGTGCCGTCAGTTATTAGAAACAAGAGACGGAATGTACAATGTTATAGCAGTCTCAAGAAGGGTTCCTGACTTTAACCATCCGAACGCACTTTGTCTTTCCGTTGACATAACAAAACCTGAAGATATAAAAAAAGCAATGCAGCAGGGCATAGAAAAATTCGGAAGAATTGATGTTCTGGCAAATAATGCGGGACTAAGCGGAAACATAACAATAGAAGAAGAAACAATGTCTCATATGCGCGAAGTCTTTGAAACAAACTACTGGGGAACCTTTAACACAATATACGAATTTCTTCCGTATTTCCGTGCTAACAAAAACGGTACAATTATAAATAACACATCGATGCATGGCTTACTACCTAGATACAGAGGTGCTGCATACTGTTCTTCAAAATTTGCAATAGAAGGTTTGACAGGAGTAGCACGGCTTGAAGCCCAAAAATTCTGCAGGGTAATGGCGTATGAGCTGGGCTGGTTTGCCGGTACAGGTCTAAATAATCTTTCTGTAGGCAAAATAACAGAAATACCGGAATATCAAAAAATTCGTGATTTTTACGGCAATGTGAACTACAAATTCAAAAACAAATTGGAAACTGCGGTCAAAAATATCATAGACGAAGTAGAATACAAAGAAATGCGCCACCGCTTAATGCTTGGTGATGACTGTTTGTACAGAGTGAACAAAGAAATGGAAATACGCCGTGAAGACTGGATTTATTCAAAAGAAATGATACCGGGCTGCACTGAAATAATTGCGCCGGCACCATCACCCAAAAAACAGGAAAAGAAAAACTTACTCCATTCCGTTTTTTCAATAAAAAATGAATATTCAAAAAACAAACGAAAACACAAGGTTTTAACGGTAATGGGTGTAAAAATGAAATTTGAAACAAGCGGTAAATAAAGGAAAAGCGGCGTTGGTAAAAATCAACGCCGCTTTTCTAACAATCAATAATTTTAACTATTTTTTATCTGTTGTATTATCTACGTTTTTAATTTCTTTTGCTTCGACTTTTTTCGAGTTAGACAAATCAACCTCCTGCAGTTTCATTGCCTTTCTTTTTGCTTCATCAACATCCAGTTGTTTATTAATAATAACAGTCTGTGCAACCTGAATAATATTACTTGAAATCAGGTACAAAAGAACACCTGCGGGAATCGGTATAAAAAGGAAAGTTGCCGTAAGCATTACAGGCATCATAGTACCGAGAGTCTTTTGCATTGCTTCCTGCGCCGGATCCACCTGCATATTTTTGTTCGTTGCCATCATTATTTTTTGTGTCAGGAACATCGTTACGCCAAAGAACACAACCAAAATCAACACGTCAATATTGAATGAAGATTTCGCAGCAACAGACGGAACAGAAGCGGCAAGTATAGAACCTTGTCTTGTGAATGTAACATTTTCAACTTCTCTTGTGTTGTTGTCCGTGATTGTGACTTCCGCTTTTGTAACTTTTTCAAGCTGGCTGAATTTTAAATCAAGTTCATCAAGGCTGATTTTGAAATCAACAGGCTGTCCCGGTATAATATCACCTTGAATTTTAAGTGCTTTTTTAGGATTCGACAGTTTTGCGCCCTGCAAAACTTCATCACCGACATACACTTTTATATTTTTATTCAGCATAAAAGTATCATTTTTTGTAACACTGAAACTTCCGTCCTGAGAAATTCCGGCGTTACCTCTCAATGTAGCATCCAGTCTGTTTATGAACAAGAAATTTGAGTGACCTGCTAATGAAATAAATTGAGGACTCATCAAAGATGAATACAAAAGGATAAATATCGGCATTTGTATCAACAAAGGAAGACAACCCGCCATCGGATTAAATTTATGTTCCTTGTAAAACTCCATCATTTTGCGCTGCATCGTGGTCGGATCATTTTTGTATCTGTCCTGAATGGCTTTCATTTTCGGCTGCAGCTGCTGCATTGTTTTCATAGAACGCTGCTGCGATACGTTCAAAGGCCACATCGCAAGTCTGATTATAACAGTCAACGCAATAATTCCAAGTCCGTAGCTTCCGAATATGTTGCTCAAAACTTTTAAAAATTTTATGGTTAATGTAATTAAATCCACCTTTAATCTCTCCTTACGTCCGGCGATTATACGTACAAACTTTTATACGTATATATCTATTTCTTTTAACAATCATATTGTAAAACAAAAGAAATGCTAATTTATGTAAATAAGTGTAACAATATAAATGATTATATGACTTTGTTTATGCAAAAATATTCTTGAGGTTACTTATACATTTGTCTGAAAATTTTTGATAACACTAACAGAAATAATCAGTCAAAAGTCCGAAAACGATTTCCTCATCGAACAAGGATTATGTATAAAATAATAAACGAGATAGCATTTTGAATATTAAACTTAATGACATATCAAAATACACAGCCAACCTGTCAAAGTCGAGAAATTTTATTACGAGTTTGAGAAAACCCGGAGTTATCCTTCCGGTAATATTGCTGGAATCCACTGTCACTCTGGGCAGAACTTATCAGGCTTACCAAAGAGACGGGTTTGTTGAAGCAAGAGAACGTGTAACAGAAGAATCTCTGGCTGCAATTTTCTGGCTTTTCGGTGCAACAATATTTGGTAAACTTATCCAAACTATCGGTCAAAAATTCATGCACATGCCCAAAACCGATATAGATGTAGGTCATGACAAAGTAAGACAGCCGTTTAAAAACTTTGTACTCGACAATCTTGGCAACAAATATTTCGATGAAAAAAGACTTGCAAGCTTCTATTTTGGTAAAGTTATACTGAGTCTGATTGCAGCCTGTGCATTCATTGGATTTGTTGTTCCAAAAGTAAATCAGGCAATTACAAAATATATCTTCCAGCACGGAAAAGTTAATGACAACAAGCAACAACAGCAACCACAAAAACCGGCAGTCAAAACCGACTTAAAAGCAGCAAAGCCAATGATTATTACAAATGCTGCGCACAAAAATACGCAGGCTATGAAAGCACAAAATGTTTCGATTAATTCTGTCAATGAATTTAAAGCAAAAGAAAACAAACAAAATCCGTCTTTCGGTGTATCTGCCGCTGCTTTGACACAAATTATCCAGAAATTTGACGAAAACGCAATTTACAAACTTCTCGGTACGGATGTCGGTACAGTCGGAGGCAGAACAATAAATGCAAGAAACAAAGATGAACGGGTTGAAATTCTGTTCAGAGACCTTGTTTCCATTATATTCTACTGTTTCAGTACTGACTGGATATTCGGCTTATTCAACAAACATGACAAATTCAATGGTTTGAACACAGTTTTGAATCCGACAACATCTGCGGAAGTCCATAATTATCTGCTTGAAAAGATGAAAGAAGCCGGAAAAACTTCTATGGGTGCAGAAGAATTTGAAAAATTTGCGCTTGGAAAAGCAGAACTTTCCGCCGAAGACAAAGTCCTGTACGAAAAATTATTCCCGCCAAAACCGGCACCGGCTCGCAAAAAACTTTTCGGTATATTTGAAATAAAATCCGACAAATGGGCACAGAGACTAAAATTAATACCTGAACCAGAAGTTGGTGTAATCAGTGTCGAAAGATATAAGGAATTAATTAAAGATAACGTCACCGACGAATCAAAAGCACAAAATCTTATTCAGCTCGGAGAAAAAATGTCCGAACTTCAACCTGAAAAAACAAAATTTAACAAAATAACCCGTGAACGCTCTACTTACCGTGTTATTACAAGTTCACAGGTTGAAGATATCTTTAAAGGCGGCGTTGCTCGTGATGCCGGATTTATAAAAACGACATTGAACAACATCTTTAAATCTAAAGGTCATCCAAACAGACTGACAGAAAAATATCAGTATATCTCACAAAACTCTATTGAAGGTGAAAGAAAAAATATATTTAACTATATTAAATCACTTGTTCAAATGGCTGAAAGCGGAGAAGTCAACTGGGAAACAATGCTAAAAGCAAACAAGCGCAACATGTCAAGAAACGGGCTATATATGGGAGTTGCAATGGGAATATCAGCATTGTTCCTTTCCACAATCATTCCAAAGGTTCAATACCTTATTACAAAAATCAGAACAGGGCAGGACAAATTCCCCGGCACTGTAGACTTATCAAAATAAAACAAACATAAAGATTTAATTACTTTTTGATTGTTTTTATAAAGATATGTAAAATTACTACACTAGTAGTATGACAGATAATGTTAAGAACTAAAAATAATGTTATAATATAAATGTAATTAATAAAAAAGAGGAGATTTTTCAAAGGCACAATATCTGAGCTGATTGAAAGGAAAATATGAGCAACGTACAATTTCACAGTGACCTGGATAGGTTAATTGAGATTTTACCCCCGAAAATAACAAAATATGTGGATGCCGACAAGCTTTTTGATGTAATTGAACTGGTGCTTGACCTTGGCAGGCAGGCAGAAATAAGGCATTCTGACGGAAGTATTGAATACATCGGAGATGAAAATGTAGTCGAGGAAGATATAAAATACATAACCGACAGGGTTCAGGAATTTACAAGCGACAATCGCTCAGGCATACCGGGAACGCTCCATCGAATCAGCGCAATAAGAAACAGACAGGGAAAAATTGTAGGTCTGACTTGCAGAATAGGCAGAGTTGTAACAGGAACAATAGCTTGTATAAAGGATTTCGTCGTACAAAATAAAAGTATTTTGTTTTTAGGACGACCTGGCGTAGGAAAAACAACAAAGCTCAGAGAAATATCGAGACTTGTCGCAGATGATTTGCACAAAAGGGTCGTTGTTGTTGACACTTCAAATGAAATCGCGGGCGACGGCGATACACCGCATCCCGCTATCGGACATGCCAGAAGAATGCAGGTTACACAGCCCGAGTTTCAGAAAGACGTGATGATAGAGGCAGTCGAAAATCATACTCCGGAAGTTATTGTTGTTGATGAAATAGGGACAGAAGCCGAAGCTCAGGCGGCGAGAACAATTGCAGAACGCGGTGTTATGCTTATTGCCACAGCACACGGCAATACACTTGAAAACCTCATAAAAAATCCGGTTCTTTCGGATTTGGTTGGAGGTATTCAGTCAGTAACCCTGGGAGATGATGAGGCAAAACGCAGAGCTTGTCAAAAAACTGTACTGGAACGTGAAAAACAACCTACATTTGATATAGTTATAGAAATTATTGACAGAAATACCCTTGCAGTTTATCCGGACACAGCAGAAGCCGTAGACTGCATTTTAAGAGGCTGGCCAATAAAACCTGAAATCAGAAAAGTTGACCAGAGTATACCTGCGACTATTGTTGATAAAATCAACAAACTTGACGAAAAAGTTAATCAGGCATCAGACAGCTTAAAATTCAGCTTTTCAAGACAGCAGTACGTAAAACAAGCAAAGGGTTACAAAAAAATATACATCTACGCAGTAAGCCGTTCTATTGTTGATAAAGCAATTGAAAGATTGAATCTTGATGCAGAATTGACAAAAAATATAGACGATGCCGATATAATTATTGCTCACAAAAATTTTGCCAAAGGCGGCAACAAAATCCTAAGTATTGCAAATGAATACAGACTGCCTGTTTATTATGTTCGCTCAAACTCAACCTCTCAGGTACAAAAAGTGCTCAAAGAAGCGCTAAACATTGAAGATGACAATGTCTGTGTATTCCATGACGAAACAGAAGAAGCACTGGATGAGGCAAAAGAAGCAATAAAAAAAGTTCTTGAAGACGGAGAAGATGTCGAACTGTCACCACAAAATACTCAAATACGTAAAATGCAGCACGAACTTGTAGAACAACACAATTTGACATCTGAAAGCGTCGGTGAAGGTGATGAACGCCACCTGAAAATTGTAGGCGGAAAAGAATTTAAAAAGAATATAGGATAAAAACTGTCAAATCTGACGCTACACCAATGCCGCAATATTCACATCCCTATACAAAAAATTAATAGGAAAAACGCGTTTCTAAATAAAGAAACGCGTTTTGGGTAAATCAAAATTACAATTACTTCGTGAGAAGTTTGTTAGCAGCTATTGTAAGTCTTGATTTTTTCCTTGAAGCTGTGTTTTTGTGCAAAATGCCTTTTGAAACAGCCTTATCGCACAATTTATAAAGATGGCTTAACGCCGGTTTTAAAGCTTCTTCATTTTTGGCTTGTGCTAATTCAAGAACTTTTCTTGAAGCAGTTTTAATAGCAGACTTAGCAGCAACGTTTCTTAATCTGTTTCTTTCTGCAACCAGTATTCTTTTCTTAGCTGATTTTATATTTGCCATTGTTTTTTCCTTTCTTAATGCATTTTAATCTGCATCGAGGATGGTGAGTGACACAATTATAAAATACAAAAAATCAAAATTCAAGTTATATTAACTTTTTAGAAGCAATAAACTTATCAATTAACGAAAAAATCTGCTCCAATCTGGTTTTATCATTAAGATACCAATATCCGACTAAAGCCTCAAATCCGGTGGCAATACGGTGTAACGACTGATTAATCCGGCGAGCTGAGGATATTTGTATATTTTTGCCGCGTCTTAACAAATCTTTTTCTTTTTCATTGAGATACGGGTCTAAGTACTCAACAACATCACACTGGAATGCCGCACACACAAAAGTTGTGTTCAGCTTATGAAGACGGGCAAGATTTGAGGTAACATGAATGATTTTTTTTCTTACATAAACCTCATACACAGCATCGCCCAAATGTGCATAACATTTCAAACTTAAATTTTCCATAACGTTATTATACGGTAACAGCACAGAGTTTCGGATGTATGTTAAGTTATATTACAAAACTTATAAACAATATATACAGAAGTGGCAATTTTTATTTCTGTTTTGTGTTTATATAAATACGAGAGACAAAAGAGAAATTAATTAAGCCACAGGAGGAAAATATGTCAAGAGTACTTATCTCAATGCCGGAAAAATTTTTAGACGAAATCGACAAAGTTGCAGGTGCCGAAAACCGTTCACGCAGTGAACTTATTCGCGAAGCACTTAGAACGTATATTCACAGAAACAGGATTCGTGAAAATACAATTGCAACAAAAAATGCAGCAATCCTTGAAGCACTTCTGGATTAGCAAAACTTGGCTGCAGATTTGGGGTAAAAAACACAGGCAGAACTAGACTGATTAAGGGATATCGAGAGAAAGAGTAAACGGATAAAAATTTAAAGCAAAACCAGACTAAATAAGAGAATAATACACTAAAAAGCGTTTAGAATAGACTAAACGCTTTTTGTTTGTGTTTACTTTGTTTGTTGGAGAGGGTTTAATATATATTTACATCTTCTTGGGAGAAGGTCGGCATGGCGTACTTTTCTCTTAAAACAAACTGTCATGCTGGCGGATTTTGGCGGGGCTGACCGAAGGGAACGCCCCTTGTGAGCAAGGTTGACGACGCGGGATTTGCAAAGCAAATCAAAGCGGAGTGCAAAACCTAGCGAACGCCAATAATCCAAGACACTTGTTTCAGCATCTGTACTAACGTCGATTTTGCTAATAATCTCTGTTATTCGTTGAAAATTAACTAAATCCGACATCTAAAGAATAATCCCCCAACGGTGCAGATCCTGAGACAAGCTCAGGATGACGCATTATTACATGCAAAACTCCCAGTCTACCCTATCAGCGACAAGACTATTGACGCGTGGAGGTTTTGGGACTGCGCGAGGAGCGCAGAGGAGGTCTGTTGAAGAATCTGATTCTTCACAAAGTCCGCCGATTCGTTTGCAATATCCGCGTCCATAATCGTCGATTTTGCGGCGGTATAGTTCTGCGTGGTCGTTGTTTGCGAGTCGAGGATTGAGTTTATACGGTTAATCGTTGCGCCGATTTCAGCGCGTTTTGTGTTTATCCGCTCAAGTATCGAGTCGATTTCATCGATTGCGGCAGCGCAGCCGTCTTCACTCATAAAGTCAAAATCCATTGCACCAAGGCTGAAACCCGTGTCGATAAAAATTGCCGAACTGTCTGTAGAGTTTGCACCTATCTGCAGTCTGATTATGTTTTCGGATATGTCTGCTGATGGCGGCTGGGGAACGGGTTTTAGCGTAGGCTTGCCCGTTGAAAAATCCCAGATGTTTTCATCCCAGCCTGCATCTGTGAAATGGTCGGAGTTCTGCATTTCATCTGACGTAAGCCCGGAGTTGTTGTTCGACGTGCCCTGATCGTTTCCGATTCCATCTGTGCTGCCCGGAGTATCTTCTAACCAAAAACAGTTTTCGACTATACCGGTCTGACTAAGTCCCACAATAGCACCAACATTTCCATTTCCAGACACACTTCCAGAGACATAGCAATTTGATAGAATACTATTCCAAATTATGGCACCGGCTAAACCACCAACATTAGAGTATCCAATAACATCTACATCAGCATAACAATTTGATATTTTACCAGATATACCAGAAACGCCACAAATACCTCCTACAAACATATCACTACCCTTTATTTCGCCTGTTACAAAACAATTATAAATTTCAGTACCAGCAGTAGTAGAAGAAGTAAGTCCACCAACATAGCTATCTCCGGTAACATCAACATCAGTCAAACCAAGATTGGTAATTTTTGCTCCACTAGAAAGACTTCCAAACAATCCAATATATTTTTCATCAGGTCTGTTTATATATAAATTTTTTATTGTATGTCCGTTTCCGTCAAATACAGCTTGAAAGTAACCCGCATATTGTCCATCATCACGCGTATATACTTGCCCTATCGGCTCCCAGTTTATACCCGACAGGTCGAGGTCATTCATGAGGATGTAGTTGCCGACGATGTTTCCGTCTGCGTTCAGGTTATTGCGAATGTTGTCGAGGTCTTCGACTGTGTATATGGGTGTGTAACCGGCGGGGATTGTATCATTCGATAGGGCTGAAACACTTGCCGTGCTGATATTAGCGGACAAGGTACTGTTTACCCCCCCCCCCCGATAGGGTGGAAATAGTTGCAATGCCTGCATTTGCGACGTTGTCAGATTGGATAGATTCGCCTGTGAAAACGTTTTTGCCGTTAAACGCAGTTGATTTGTGAAGCTGCAAAAGCTGTGCTTTCAATGCCTCAGTCTCTTTTTGGATAGCCTCTCTCGAGCTTTCTTCATAAACTCCGTTTGCACCCTGGACTGCAAGGTCGCGGAGGCGGTTTAAGATGTTTGTCATGTTAGATAAAGCGCCTTCGGCGGTATTTAAGAGGGATATGCCGTCTTGGGCGTTTTTTTGTGCCTGACGGAGACCTCTGATGTTGGCGTTGAGGGTGGAGGCAACAAACATGCCTGCAGCGTCATCGGCAGCACAATTCACCTTATACCCCGTGCTCATGCGTTCGAGCGCGGTGTTAAGGCTGTTTGTTGCGTTATTCAAATTTCTCTGCGTCGTTAAGACCGACGGGTTGAAATTTGTGGTTATCATTTGTTTTCCCTTTTAACTTTTATTTTTTTCCTGTTCTTTGCCGGAATCCGGCGGGGTATTGACAGTGCGTCAATCGACGCGTCCTGCTCTACTTTGCCAACCCCCATCCCAGCCTTCCCCAAGTCGGGGAAGGAGTAGCTCCAAGCTTGTTTTATTCCCTCCCCTGCTTGGGGAGGGTTAGGGTGGGGAGCTGCCCGCGCTGTTTGTACAGATGCTGAAACAAGTTCAGCATGACGTCATATTGGCTGCAGGTGTCCAGCGGGGTTGTTGCCTGTGCGTCAATCGACGCAACCTGCTTTACTACTGTCATGCTGAAGCGCCAGACGTTTGTGTCAGCTTTAATATTTCCATGTTCAGCATCTTGCCGGCGCTGCGTTCAGCACATAATGCGAAGTGTGTAAGATCCTGAACACAAGCGTCTTGGATTTTCTTCTCGCTCGCTGCTGTCGCAGACTACGCTGCGCTGCCGTCTGCTTCGCGCTCGCTCCCCGGGTTTTCACCCGTACGAAAATCCGCTTCAGGATGACAGAAGTTTTTTGTATTTTAAAATACGTCTTTTGTTTTTCTATTTACTTTTCAATTTGCGATTTTTGCCGAATACCGGCGTGGTGAGTAGTTATTACCGACCTGGTATTCCAGCCCGTAACATTATACAGTATACACATTACACAAATTATTTAAATTGTACTAAAGTTAGAACTTTTTCATACTAAAGTTGGAGAGCACAGATAAGTACAATCCGGCACAAAAACTAAATACTCCATAAGCATGTATTGAAAACCGTTTTAAATACGCTATAATCGTCTTGCATATCACAAAAGAAAAGGGGAAATTATGTTTGAACTCAACCTATCCGAAGAAGAACTCAAAAAAAGGACAGACAAAACATATCTGCTTACTAAAACTATGATTTCATCAGAGCATGAATCTTACAAAAATCTTTCGGACGGCGACAAAGAAGCGCTGCTTCATTTGCTTACAGCCGGAAAAATTCTCGAAGACGTTTATTTGAGACAAGACAATGAAAAAAACAAAGATTTTAAAAAATTTTTGGAAGACGAAACCGCCAAAGGCAATGAACTCGCAAGACTTTCCCTGATACTTTTCAACGCCCAGAAGGGAATGAGCGCAATCGACAGAGAATCAAACATGGTCTATCTTGCAAAAGGCGAAACGTCCTCTGACGGAAAAGGTTTTTACCCGTCCGACCTTACAAAAGAAGAATTTCATACGATTTTGATAAAAATGCTTAAAGAAGGCAAAACCGGTGAAGTAAAAAATATTCTGACCCAGCGCTCTATGGTTGTCAGAGACGGCGAATACTTAAAAGGAATTGATTATACGGAATTTTTCAAAGACGAATTTTCAAAAGCAGCAGACGAACTTGAGATTGCCGCAAAAACCTCCACAAACAAAGATTTTAACGAATATCTTACTCTACAGGCAAACGCCCTCAGAAATAATGACCCCATGCTCGATGCTTATGCAGACAAAAAATGGGCAGAACTGCAGGAGGATGCTGTTTTAGAGTTTACGATTTCAAGAGAACAGTACGCCGATATGCTTACAGGTACGGTTATTGAGAACGAAGAACTGAAAAAACTCCTTGAAGACAACGGAATTGAGCCGCTGTCCAAAGATTCCATAGGTATAAGAATAGGAATAATCAACAAAAAAGGTACGGAAAACCTGTTGAAAATAAAGAAATACATTCCAATGCTCGCCGGATATATGCCGTTTAAAGAAGAATACGAACAAAATATCACGGAAGGCGATGACAAACAAACGATGGTTGATGTTGATTTAGCTGCGTTATACGGTGATGAAGGTGCATACAGAGGCGGTATTACAGTTGCGCAAAACCTACCAAACAACGACAAGCTCTCCCTGACTATCGGAGGCGGAAGAAGAAATGTTTATCACCGTCAAATTAGAGAAATAAAAGACAAAGACAAGCTCCAAAAAAGGCTTGATGCAACTTTAGACAAAAGTTTACACAAATATTTTGATGCGGAAGCATCGCACAAATTCACTATAGGTCACGAAAATGTACATTCTCTCGGACCTAAAAACGGAACAGAAGCGCTCGGAAAATACAAAAATATTATTGAAGAAAACAAAGCCGATATGGGTTCTATGGCTTTTCTGGATATTCTTGTCAAAGAAGGCATGTACACGGAAGAAGAAAAGAAACAAATTATCGTCACCTTCTGTGCCGGCAATTTTATGAAATCGGAACCGCCGATTTCACAAGCACACAGAGTACGCTCCGTTATGCAGACAAAATATTTCTTAGACCACGGGGCAGTAAGTGTTGATGAAAACGGACTTATTCATGTTGATATGGATAAAGTCGTTCCGACCGCAATGAAAATGCTCGAAGAAATAGTCAGAATCCAGATTGATAGGGATTTTAACAAAGCGGAAGATTACATAAACAGAAATTTTGTCTGGACAGACGAGATGGAAAGGGTTGCGAAAAAGCTAAGAACAACCGACCTCGAGCTGAACGGACGGGTTGAGTATCCGCTTGCCGATGAACTTTTGAAATAGTTTAAATACCCAAAAGCCGTACCTGATGGTACGGCTTTTTATTCAATAGGCTCAAATTTTTCGTAAAATTCCTCTTTTTCCCTTACAAATATCAAATCAGGGTAATCGGGGCGTTTATAGAGTACCATTGTCTGATGGTCATTGGCGTTTGTGCAGTTTATTACATCATCGCGTACCATTTCATACGTATTTCCGGTTTTTAAATGCCTGAATTTTTTCATATCTCCCTCCTTTCAACCATACTAGCACAATTGTTAAATCTTAGTTAACTTTTGAAGGATTTTTGAAAAACAGAGCGATAATACAATTGTTGAAGGAAAGAAATCAGAAAGGAGTTAAGATTATGAAATTCTTAATAAAAAAAACACCGGATGGATTTATAAAATCAGTCAACGATGAAATCAGCTCTATTTTGAGCAGAAATTTTGACAGCTTATTTCCTGAGTACATATTCTCAGAAGAAATGGACAAATATGCAATGCCCGTAGAAATTCATGAAAAAGACAATGAATACTGCGTAAAAGCTGAACTTCCGGGCGTTAAAAAAGAAGATTTGGACATAGATATTGACGGAAGCCACCTTACCATAAATGCCAAAAAGCACGAGGAACACCAAGAGGACACAAAAACATTCAGAAAATCAGAATTTAAATACGGGGATTTTTCACGTACTATCTACTTCCCTCAGGAAATTGACGTTGAAAAAACGACCGCAAAACTTGAACATGGCGTTTTAAGAATTGAAGCGCCGAAAGTCGTTGCAGAAAAAGAAGTTACAAAAAAACTTACGGTATCATAATATCTTCTTATCCTATCCCAGTACTTCATTAAAAGCCGGTTTTTACAGCCGGCTTTTTTTCTAACTGTTTTTTCCTGCAGTAATTAAAACATAAATCCATACGGCAAAAGCTGCTCTATTGTAAAGACGGCACATTTATTATCTTCACTTTCCATGATAATTTGCATGTCTTTGTCTTTTTTAAACTCAGCCATCCATTGGCGACAGGCACCGCAAGGCATACAATTTTTCTGATTTTTACTGTATATTGCAATTTTTACAAGTTTGCCTTTTTCGCCTGAAACAATTGCGTTGGACATCGCATTCCTCTCTGCGCACAGCGAAAGTCCGTAGCTAGCATTCTCAACATTACATCCGACGTAAGTATTGCCGGAGTCATAAAGTGCACATGCCCCTACAAAGAAGTTTGAATATGGTGCATACGCGTTTTCACAGGCAGCTTTTGCCATATCTAAAAGTTCTTGATTACTTTGCATAAACCTATAATTCCATATTTTTGTGATATTTATCATTATAAATTCTTTAACGCACAGAAAAATCCATTATGTAAGGGATACAAATTATTAAAAAATGAGGAATAATATTGTGTGGGGAATTGCGAAATTAAAGGGAAGATAATGAAAAATATTATAAGACTGGGGATTTTGGCGTTAACTCTCATTGCTGTTTGTACTCAGTGCTTTGCAATAACAGAACAAGAAAAAAATCAAAAGAAAAAAACTCCGGTTGTTGCAGTCATCAGCGACAGAGCACACAGAAACGGCACAACTTATTTAATTTGCGGGTCTGCAGCGGATATTATTGCCACTGATATAATTAACGCCCTGAATCAGTCAAGGCGAATAAAAGCGCCATTGCTCGGCGACACAATGGCTAAAATCACAAACAATCAACTCAACATATATAAAGACACTTTTTTCCGCGAATACAGCTCAAATTACAATATTGATTTTGTAAACCTCAAAAGGTTAACAAGAGGACTGAATGCAGACTATATACTTATGGTTACAAGCGGTCTTGATATACAAAGCAGTTTCCTCAAGGATACCTGGTGGAACAAGCTGAATATCTCGGGCATGGATGTAGTAAGACCGACTTACAAGCTGTCAACTCTTTTGACCTTGATTGATTGCAAAACAAATGAAATCTTGTGGCAGGATTTGTATATAAAAGACATTTCAGCAAAAAACTTCGATATCGGCGCTGTACAATTTTCTCCCGGATATGCACAGCTTTCCAAAATCAAAAAATATTCAACACGCGTGGCAGAGCACGTTATGCCTATTGTTGACAAAAATGTAAACCCGGAACTACAGCCGCCTGAAGAACCCAAAACTATCGAACTTAAGAAAATGCACGTAAACGAAGACAAAAGACTTTATTATCCTGTTATTCATAAACAAGAAGTTAAAAAGAAAGTTAACAAATTTTCCGATTGGGTCAAAGACAAAGTAGAAAAAGAACCGAAAAAACAAAACAACAGTGGAGTTACAGCTCCGTCCCAGCCGGCACCGGGCAGTACTGAAAACTTGAATATACAGCAAATTAATGCACAGCCGCAACCCCAAAAACAGGAAATTGTTCAGCCGGTTATTTACAAACAACCCAAAGACAAAATTATTCAACAGAACTTTATAAAACACACTCCGGTAAAAACCGATGACAAAAACATAAAACCCGCTGCAAATAAGACAGACAAAAAACCCGCCGGTGAAAAAACAGAGCTTGAATATCCGCTTAAGGCACCGTCTGAAATTAATCCGGTAGGTTCAACACCAAAAACACCCCCGCAGCCCGCTGACAAACAGGATGCCGGTTCAAAAGAACAGCTTCCTTTGTATGACTGGAATTTAAAAAATATTTACCTAAAAGAGATAGGAGTTCAAACATTTTACGAAAAACAAGCTGATGCAAACTACAAATTGTAATATAATTTACATTATTTAAATTATTTGCGACAATTTCTATTGGTTATATTATGATAATAAATAGAAGGAATAGAAACTTTTTGGAGGACAATTGACCGAAAAACTAAAAATACGAGGCGGTGTGCAGCTAAAAGGCGAAGTCTCCATAGGCGGTGCAAAGAATGCAGTGCTTAAATTGATGGCAGCTGCTCTCCTTGCAAAAGGTGAAAGTAAAATTTACAATGTTCCTGAACTCACTGACGTCCAAATTATGCTTAGAGTAATAGAGGGACTCGGCGTCAAAACGAAGTATGACAAAGTAAACAAAACCGTTGCTATTGAAGCAACCGACATAACAAGCATTACAGCTAAATACGAACTGGTCAGCAAAATGCGCGCTTCTTTTATTGTACTCGGAGCGCTTGTTTCCAGATGTAAAGAAGCCATTGTTGCCTTGCCGGGAGGATGTGCAATCGGTGAACGCAGAGTTGATTTTCACATAAAAGGTCTTGAAGCACTCGGGGCAAAAATAAAGATAGAAAACGGATATGTCCATGCCAAAGCCGCAAAGCTCCACGGTGCGGATATTTATCTTGATATTCCGTCAGTCGGTGCAACCGAAAATCTTATGCTTGCTGCTGTTTTGGCGGAAGGGGCAACAAGAATACAAAACGCAGCACAAGAACCAGAGATTGTTGATTTAGCAAACTTTTTAAACACAATGGGCGCTGATATTTCCGGTGCAGGTACATCAGAGATTGTAATAAACGGTGTAAAACAGGAAAATCTACACCCCATTGAATACGCAACCATACCTGACAGAATTGAAGCTGGTACTTATATGGCAGCGTTTATTACCACAAGAGGCAAGGGGATTATAAAAAATGTCATGCCCTCTCATCTTACATTTTTTAACTCAAAATTGATTAAGATGGGCGCAAATATAAAGCTTTTAGAACCCTCGGTCATAGAAGTCAGCTGCAAACAGCGCCTTTCCGCAGTGAATATTGTTACACAGCCATATCCGGGTTTCCCTACCGACTTGCAATCTCTTGCAATGGCGATGTTAACAACGGCGGACGGTGTTAGTATAATCACGGAAAGCCTCTATGAAAACAGATTTATGCAGGTGCCTGAACTCAGAAGAATGGGTGCAGATATCCATCAGGAAAGAAACCACGCTCTCGTACGCGGCGTAAAAAAACTTACCGGCGCAAATTTAAAGGCAAGCGACTTGAGAGCAGGAGCATCGTTGATTATTGCAGCTCTTATGGCGGAAGGCGTCAGCGAAATTGAATCTTTGCACCATATCGACAGAGGATATGAAAATTTTGAAGAAAAATTCAGAAATATTGGTGCAGATATTATAAGATATAATGATGAGACTGTGGAACCCAAGCTATTGCAGGAAGGTAAATATAATGAAGCCTCAATATAAAAGATGGTACGATCATGACCCCGTTTTGATGGAAGTTTTGGATTTACTTAGAAACTACCAGGATGAGCTGAAAGCTCAGGCAGAAGTGTTCTTGAAAAAAATAGAAGAAAAAGTTTCTAAGGAAACCATAGATAAATTTTATGAAATGGTAAAACCAATAAACGGCAACCGCTGGTATGATAAGGATCCGATTATTTCTAAAACCGTTGAGCTGTTAAGGGTTGTTCCGCCAGAAATACAAAAAGCAGCAGCAATCCATTTCATAAAAACGCTCGAAGAAGCAGGTTTATCAAAACCGGAAGAAAACCAAAACCCGGATAAAACAGAAAATTAGTTTTATATAAAAAAGAAAAAGGGCATGCCTGCCCGATTGTTTGGAATTAAGAATAAGTTGGAAGTATGAAAAAGATGTCTATTATTTAAGCTTGAATAGGCATCTTTTTCAATTAGACCAGTGTACTAAAATTTATAGCCGGTCGGGTATATATTTTTAGCAGGAAAAAGTGTAAGATTATATCAGAATAAGTGTACAAAATGCACTTTTTCCAAAACCCTTATTCTAAAAGCATCTAAAGGAAATATAAAGATTTAATCAAAAGGGGTTGACAAAAAATACAATATGATTCATAATAAAAATATAATAAATAGTGTATTAAAAACACTTAATTCATGTTCACAACATAAGGACGAGAAAAATGAAAGTTAATAGAATAAATGCTATAGACTATTCTAATATAAATAAAGCCACCACTAAACACTATGCAACAGTACCGTCTTTTAAACAGACACCGGCTTCAGCTTATATTACTCAACAGGCTATAGCTGACCAGTTCGTACAGGCTGTAAAAACAAACAATCAAAAAGCTACAGGCTTTGCAAAATTTATTGACAAACTTTTTTCCAGAGAAAATACGGAAAAAGCAAAAATTCTTGATAAAGCCATAGAAAAATATCTTACATATACTACAGAAGACAACGTTTTATACAAAATATAAACAACACACATTGTGCATTTAGCACTACTAGCCGAAATATTGATAATATAAACACACACATATACACACATTCCTGGATGCAGGGCAAAAAAAAGTTTTTTATTTTTAAAAGCCCGAGTCCGGGTTTTTTTTATATCTTAAATTTGCTGAAAGTCTTAGACTGTGAAAAAGAACAGATTTTTCCGTATGCTTTATAGTCGTAGTAAGTATTTTTGCCAGTTTTCTCTTGAATTTTACTTGCTACTATATTTCTCGTATAGGGGGTTATAACATTGCAGGCAAGAACAGAAGCGCCGATTGTAGCAATAGTGCCGATTCCGTTTTTCCAGCTTCCCAGATTTGCGGCTGCCGGTTTTATTTCATTGGTAATAAAATTTTGGACAACAGGTGCAAGATTTTTCATAAATTTAGCATCGCAAACTGCCGCAAGGGTTTTGGTTATATTTTTTTTGCTGCCGAATATTTTAGCCTGTTCCTGAGGAGTGAACAGGTTTTTATTTGCGAGAAGTTTTTCATACGAAGTATTTACACTTTCGGGTATAAACTTACCTTTGTCGACAATTGAGTCAGCAAGGGATTTTATTCCCTGACATATTGTGTAATAAAGACCGACGTTTATTACCCCGTCGGCAATTTCCTGAGGGAACAAAAAGCTCTTTTCTTCTTTGTCTATTTTTTTATTAAACGCAAGTGCTCCAACCTGCGCCAGAGCGCCAAAAAACCAGCCGACAGCCCCGAGGTGTATAAGTGATTTTCCGACATCTTTTGAATATGTATCCCATATTTTTGTCAGACAATTCTGAAAAAGACTAGGCTGTTGCATTTTCCGCCTCCGTTCCTTTTTCATCACACTTGTCAGACAAATTCATATGAGCTGTCATTTTGTTCGTAAGAATATTTGTTAACGGTGCATCAAGGAGAAAATTAGTAGCTATCATAGCAATAGAAGCCCCGATTACCCCGCCGGTTTTTATATAGTTTTCATAATCATTTTCAAATTCCTTTGGAGTCATGCCCTTTTTAACCTTTGCAAAAATCGGCACAAAGATATCCTTGGGCGTTTTAGGCAGAATTTGTTCAATATTACCGTTAACAATCTTCAAATCATAGTTTGAGAACTTTCTGAAACCTTTAATGAATAACAAACGAACAGCAATACCGACAGCAGTACCGGCAATGATTTTTGCGATTGTCCTTGCAGTGGAAACTTTTCTTGTGTCTTCATCCACGTTTTTGTTGTAGTAATCAAAAAACGGCTGTGTAGCCAGTGCCGTTGCTCCGAGAATAATCCTTTGCTCAACGGAGTTAAGCTTTTTGCCTGACCAATTTACTGCATTAATGATTTTGTCGTTCGTAACAAGCATTAATTTGAACTTTCACTTAAAATACATACTTCCACGCCTATAAAAACAAAAGGCACCTAACAATTGCCCGGAAATTAAGTAATTTTAAGTTTTATAAATTGTAACATTATTTTAATCAGAAAATATAAAAACGCAATTTTTCAATGAAGATACATTTTATATATAATATATAGATACAGAGAGGAAAGAATTATGACTATTAACGGCAGTAAATATTCAAAAGAATATTTAAACTCAATTACCCAAGTTTTTCAAAGCAGAATAGATGCAAACAAAGATGGAAAAGTCACACTTGATGAAGCCTACAAAGACATTAATGTAAGCGGTTTGCTTGCAGGACTGAAAGAAGGTTCTACTGAATATATAAGATTAAAAGTATTAACGGATAAAATCCCGGAAGCAATGAAGACCTATGCTGGTGCTGACGGCATACTGCAAGAAGAAGAATGGGCAGAATTTTTGAATGGTGAAGAATGGGGTAATGTTCTTGATGCGTACCATTCTTCCAGTAATTTTTCAAAAATAGAAATGGGCTGGATTGATAATTCAGAAGGTATGATAAATGACGGGCAAGTTACAAAAGGAGAAGTCAAAGCAGGCATTTTCAATAACCTTGACATACAAAACAAACGGTACTATACAGCAGAAATTGAAAATTTAATTGATAGTTATGCAGGAAGTGACGGAGCATTTACTGTTGAAGAATATACTGCTTTAAAAAATGATCCGACATATAAAGATCTTCTTGAAAAGACCAATGTTAGACCATTCTCCACATCTAAGAGTAATGAAAATAATGTACAATTTTTTAATGAATATTTTAATGAAATACGCCAAGTTTTTCAAAATATGAGTAACATGAATCTTTTCTTTCAACAGTTCAATGCATTTAAACAATCAATCCAATATAATTAAATAATTATACCAATAGGGTAAGCAAAAACAGGTTAAACTTTCCGGCTTTCCGAACAGATAAAAACTGAACGGAGCTAGTTCTATAGCTTAACCTGTTTTATTAACTATTTGCTTTGAAGTTCAAGAAGCTGTTTATAAAGAGAGATTTCTTTGTCTGAAAGCTCTTTTGGGATATTAAGACTGATTTTTGCATTAAGATTACCGTAACCGCCGCCTTTTTTTGGAAGTCCGAGACCTTTAAGTCTTAATGTTGCGCCGCAAGAGGTCTTTGGCGGTATTTTTATATTAATGTTGCCATGCAAAGTTTTTATCTCCTTCTGGCAGCCGATAACAGCCTCTGCAGGAGTAACTTCGATAGTCTTTGTCAAATCCGTACCGTTAATTGTATATTCTTTGTCGTTAAAATGAACAACAAGATACAAATCACCGTGCTGACCGCGGGAAGAAGTTTTGCCTTCTCCTTTAAGTCTGATTTTTTGACCTTCTTTGACTTCCGGGGGGAGTTTTATGTTGAGACTTTTTGTCTCGCTAACGACTCCGGCACCGCCGCAATTGTAACATACCGAGCCGACTCCGTTACATTTCGGACATTTTTCAATGCTGTTTACTTTCACGGAAACAGGTTTTTGATCAAAAATATTTTTTGCAGTTATGTTAATAGTCTGTGTAATATTCAAATCAACCTTCGGTTCTTCAGGAGCTGTTCTTCTTGTTGTCCTTCTTGTTGAAGCCCCCATACCGCCTAAATTGTCGTAAAAACCACCGGCACCCTGACTGCTGTAACCGCCGAAAATGGTTTTAAAAAAGTCAGAGAAACCGCCTAAATCATCAAAACCTCCGGTTGTATACGTCGCACCTCCATAATTTCCGCCGCCAAAACCGCCAAAGTCAAAGTTTATATTCTCAAACCCCGGAGGCGGCGTAAAGTTTGCGCCCTGCTGCCAATTAGAACCTAAGCTGTCGTATCTTGAACGTTTTTCTTTGTCAGACAAAACCTCGAACGCTTCGTTTATATCTTTAAACTTATTAGAAGCTTCGGGTGTTTTATTAACATCAGGGTGGTATTTTTTTGCAAGTTTACGGTAGGCTGATTTTATTTCAGCTTCCGTTGCATCACGTTTTACACCCAATATTTCATAGTAATCTTTATATTCCATAGGCAACGCCCCTTTATATATCTATCTGTCTTTTTCTCATGATAATACAAAATCTGCACTACTTAGTTGATTTTAATTATTTATTAATAAACTATTCTTGAAAAGAGCCGTTAAATAATATTAAGAATATATTCAAATAAAGTGACTTTATGAAAAAATTTTTAGCTGATTTGTTAATTTGTATTTTTCTTGTCGGCATGCCGGTTATGTCTGCTCCTGCCGGAGTTCCGGTGCCGGAAGGTAATCAGCCGCCGTTCGAGGGAATATTAAAACAGTCTGAGATAAAAATTAACGCTATCGACCCGTTAACAGACCCGAGCTTTACCGGCAGATTTTTTCCCGGCGGCAGGGGGGCAAACCAGCTAATTATTTACACAAAAAACTCGGGGTTGAGAACAGGAACAAATGAGTTCGGGGCAGAGGCAATAGTAGTTGACAACACGGTTGTACAAATAAGCGGTGCAGACTCTATTATACCGGCAAACGGATTTATAATCAGCGGGCATGGAAAAGCAAAAAACTGGATTAACGAAAATCTGCTTGTCGGAACAAAAATCACGGTTGACTCAGAGAACAAAAAACTCACTGCCTACCTTACAAATGATAGCTTTTTGTTTGCAACAAGAGAAAAAATCAAAGAAGTCGGTCAAATAATCAGCTACTACAAAGGCAAAGATACTTTCTACAACGATTATTATTCAAAATACTACATTAACAAAGCACAGGAAAATCTGACTCAGGCTGCAAAAAAACCTGATGATACCCAGAAATATTCATCCCAGGCAATAACCTGCGCCAACAAAGCGCTGCAGCACGCTATTCCCTATTATGCATCAGAATTTAAGGGTGTCTGGATTAGACCGGTTGAAAAAACTCCCGAGGATATAAAAAAGACATTAGACAAAATCAACAGCTTCGGTATAGACAATGTATTTTTGGAAACATACTTTCAGGGAAAAACCATTTTCCCGAGCGAAACACTTGCAAGATACAAAGTTCAAAATCAGAGAAACGAGTTTGTCGGATTCGATCCTTTGAAAATATGGATTGAAGAAGCGCATAAAAGGAATATGAAAATTCATATCTGGTTCCAGACCTTCTATGCAGGCAACGAAAATCCGAACAAAAATCCCTTAAACGTTATTCACGTCTATCCGCAATGGGCAAATGTAACAAAAGCAAAATACAATTCAACCATACCGGTTGCTTCTCTTTCGGAGCACAACGGATATTTCCTTGACCCTGCAAATCCGGCAGTCCATACATATCTTCTTGCTCTCTTAAAAGAAATAATCGACAAATACAACCCTGACGGTATAAACCTGGATTACATAAGGTATCCGCAGAGTATCAGTGCAAAATTTGCAGGATATGAATTATCAAACTGGGGATTCACACAGTACGCCCGGGATGAATTTAAAGGAATATACGGTGTTGACCCGATTGAACTTGTATACGGAACTCAGGAATGGACATACTGGGACAGATACAGACAGAACAAAATTACAGATTTTGTATATAAAGCAAAACTGATGACATACAATAAGAACATCCCGCTTACTGCAGTTATTTTCCCTGACAGACTGAAAAGTATGGAAGTCAAAATGCAAGACTGGAAAACATGGTCTGTTTACAATTATGTTGACGGTTTCACTCCGCTCATACTCACTTGCGACAAAGATACTGCTGACTATCTTATACGTGATATAAAAATAAATTCACAACCGAGTACAAAAATCTATCCCGGACTTTTTGTTCCGTTTATGAACGGAAACCCGGATGACCTTTTACGACAAATCCACCAGAGCAGAAAACTCAAAGCTTCGGGGGTAATTATGTTTGATTATGCGCATTTACAGCCTAAATACACAGATGTTCTTCTGGTAAGCGTGTTTACAAAACCTGACGATATGAAACTCCGAGGCATTCCTCTTTCTGAAAAACGAAAGGCAAAACAGATTATGAAAGAGAAAGAAAAAGGTCAGACTAAAAAGAAAAATTAAACAGGCTTAATATTGTCTTGTAATTTATCATTTTTTTATTCATTATTGTAATATGAAAAATTCAAGGAATGGTAAGACAGAAAATTACAGACTGAATAAATTTATTGCCCAAAGCGGTCTCTGCTCCAGAAGAAAAGCCGATGATCTCATCGAATCAGGGTGTGTTAAGGTGAACGGAAAAATTGCCGAGGAACTTGGTATGCTTGTTTCAACAAAAGACAAAATTACAGTGAACGGCACAGAGATAAAAAGAGTGCAGTATACCTACGTAAAATATTACAAACCCGCCGGCTACATAACCACAATGGACGATGAAAAAGGAAGAAAAACCATCTATGACATTCTGCCTGAAGAACTTAAAAAACTCAAACCCGCAGGCAGACTGGATAAAGATTCTACAGGTTTGATTATTTTGACTGACGACGGCGATTTGATATACAAACTCACCCACCCGTCAATCAAAATACCAAAGGTCTACAGAGTTGCAGCGCAGGGAAAAATGAATGTTGAACACCTGAAACAAATGGCAGACGGCATAGAAATTGAAAAAGGCAAAATTGCCTATGCAGATGCGATGATTGTTGAATACGACGGAAAAGATACTGTCTTACAGGTTACGCTCTATCAGGGACTTAACAGGCAGATTAGAAAAATGCTAGACTTTCTCGGACATCCTGTAATATCATTAAAACGTATCAGCCACGGTACAGTGAATATTCAGGGAATGAAAAAAGGACAGTTTAAGTATATTAAACCAAGAGAACTCAAAGAACTATTAAATCAGCTTGCAAAAGCCGAAAAACTGGCAGAGCAGGAGAAAAAATAATTATGCATATTTTCGTTACAGGAACAGATACAGATGTAGGAAAAACAGTTGTCACAGCAGGGATTGCGGCAGTTATGCAGTCTCTCGGGTATCAAGCCGGCGTCTACAAACCATTTCAAAGCGGAGCTATTGAGCGTAACGGATTTTATGTATCTCCGGACTTGGCTTTTGTAAAGAAAATGGATTTTTACATAGAAACCCTTTGTTCTTACATTCTTAAAGAGCCGGCTGCACCGTTTATCGCTGCAGAACTCGAACGCATAAATATTGATATGGAAAATATCACAAAAGATTTCAGCTTGATAAAGAGAAAATGCGAAACCGTTCTGGTTGAAGGTGCCGGAGGGCTTCTTGTTCCGGTAACCCAGAGAGAGACAATGGCTGATGTAATAAAACTTCTTGATATTCCGACAGTTATTGTTGCACGTCCTGATTTAGGAACGGTAAACCACACGCTTCTGACAATAAACCAGGCAGAGCTTATGGGAATAAAAATTGCAGGTGTTATTATAAACAAATATCCGGAAGACAAAGACGATGTTGCCGTAAAAACAGCGCCGCGGCTGATTGAAGACTATTCAAACGCAAAAATCCTCGGAATCATCCCTGAAATCAAAAATTTTCAATACATTAAACCCGGTGATTTGATTGATATAATGATAAATTGCGTTGATATAGAAAAAGTTTTCGGTTTGAGAATACCCAAATTGAATCTGGAATACTAAAGAAACAGCAGCAATATTTTTCTGCCGAAAAGCATTGCGCCTATAAGAACCGTTGTGGTTGCCGCTATCAAAACAACTCCGGCAGACAAATCTTTAGCCATTTTGACCATAGTAGAATACTGGTTTTTAAAATACGCATCCAGTGTAAATTCAATAACAGAATTAAAAAGCTCTGCAGCTATTACAAAACCTATAGAAAGAATGAGCACGCAGTATTCAATACATTTAAAATTTAATAGTATTGCGGCAAGAAGGGTTACAAAACCGGCAAGCAAATGAAAGCGATAGTTTCTCTGGCTTTTATAAGCAACACTAAGCCCTTCGAGCGCATTTTTGAGACTTTTGAAAAAACCAGAGGATGTATACTTAGACATTTATTGCTCCTGTCATTTCTTTTTGCATATTCCACATTTCAGCCAGAGTTTCTTCCGTCTGGTGGTCATAACCTGCAAGATGAAGTATACCGTGAGCAAGCAGAAAATACAATTCATCATATAAACCGTGTCCGTTTTCATCAGCCTGTTCTTTTGTTTTGTCCAGGGAAATTATTATCTCGCCGAGATTTATTTCACCGTCAAAAATAAACCGCTCCTCGGGTTCACTATCCGCAAATATAGCGAAAGAAATAACATCCGTCGGTCTGTCTTTGTCTCTGTACTCTCTGTTTATTTCATGGATTTTTTCATTATTGCAAAAAACTATATCAAAACTTATCGTCTCAAAATCCTCTCCGTCCAAACAGGATTTTTTAACCCAGCCGTCGTTATCCAGAAAAAACGCCATCATCTTTTTCGTATTGTCCGTAAGTTGCCGCATGTCAATCTGCGGTTCAAAATTTTCATAAGCATTTTCCAGAAAAATGTTGAGTTCTTTTTTATTCTTCATCGTTATTTTTGTTTAATCTTTTTTGAATCTTTTTTTCTACTTTTTCTTCGTCGGGAGACATGATTTTTTCAGGCGCCACAAATTTTTTCTTTGCTTTAACTTTATCTTCAAGCTCCTGAATAATATTTTCGTGATATTTGATTCTTTGATGGTGTGCAGCTCTAAGATTTTTACTGAACGTTGAGGCTATTGTTTTCAAATCTTTCAGCGTCAACGGACTGTCAGAAAGCTGACCGTCATTCAATCTGTCTTGAATAATATTATTAATCATATTATCCAGTTCCTCGACGCTATGGTCTTTTAATGTTCTTGAAGCAGACTCCACTGCATCGGCAATCATCAGAATCGCAGTTTCTTTTGTGTTGGGTTTAGGTCCTGAATATCTGAACTGTTCTTCCGTAACCTTTTCATCGCCTTCTTCTTGTTTTGCCTGATTATAGAAGTATTTAGCAAGCGAATCACCGTGGTGCTGGATTATAAAATTTTGAATAACAGGCGGAAGCCCGTATTCTTTAGCCAAGTCCAATCCGTCTTTCGGGTGTGCTGTGATAATCATTTTACTCAATCTCGGATTAAGTTTTGTATGAGGATTTTCAATACCGAGATATGTCTGGTTTTCCACAAAAAACAGCGGGCGTTTCAATTTGCCTATATCATGGTAAAGTGCGCCGACTCTCGCAAGCACCGGATCTGCACCTATTGCCTCTGCAGCACTTTCACAGAGATTTGAAACCATCAGACAATGAGCAAACGTACCCGGTGCATCCATTTGCATACGTTTTAAAAGTTTCTGGTTGTGATCGGCAAGTTCAGCAAGTCCGTACGGTGTCACAATCTGGAAAACACTTTCGAGTATAGGTATTGTACCGAGTACTATAACACCGCTCAATATGCCGTTTATAAAACCGATGATAGAATCTTTCCATATCAGAATCGGATTTATGTCTGTTACATTATTTTCTATTATGTAAATATCAAGAATGAGGAAGAACATGGCAAGAGCTATTTCCAGACCTATTTTTATTAAATCAAATCGTCTTGAATAACGGATTTTTGCAGTTGCAATAGTTGAAATCAATGATGCAATTAAAAATACTATTGCATATTGAATAGGAAGCTGCATAGCAATTGAAATTACAGAAATTATAATTGCACTCGATAAAAACGAAACTCTCGGATTTGTAAAAATAGCAAGCAATATAGCAATTGCGGGGAAAGGCAGATAATAAAAAGATGCTTCTTCCGGCAAAAACATCGCCGTCAGACTCATAACAACAGCCATAAGCCCGATAATAGACAGATAATTCTTCGTCATATACTGCTTTTCAAAGTACTGCAAATAATAAAGCAGTGAAATCATTCCGAATACAACAAGAACAAATATTCCCGCAACTCCGCCATAATCGAGTTCAAGAACATTGTATCCGGATTTTATCAAAGCGTCTCTTTTTAGTTTTGTAATAGGCTCACCCGCCACAACGATTTTTTCACCCTTATGAAAAGTCACAACTGTCGGAGACACGGAGTTTATCGCATTTTTTCTGGCTACTTCCGTAGCATACTCATCAACTATCATATTAGGGACTATAACCTGTTCCAAAAGTGCGCTGATTACTCTAAGCTCGCCTTTTGACGCTTCAAAATGCGCATTTTTCAAAACAGCATTTGCAATATTCTTTGCCTCAAAATCTTTTTCAGTAACGCCCTGTTTCAGTATACTATCCAGGCTTTTTTCGGATTTTTTAAACAGAGTGTCAAGTTTTTCGTCTTTTACATTAATAAGATAATTAAGCACATATGACCTGTCGTAATTGTTGTCTATATCAAAGAGAATATTAAGTTCGTCGCGTTTCGCATTGTAATCTATTTTTTTAGCGCGTATTTCAGAAATACTGTGTTCCAGGCTGTTAAAATTATTTTTTATATAAGAATCTTCTGCCGGTGTAAGCACAGGTTCTATTTTTTGGGCAACCTCTTTTTTGGTTTGCTCTGTTTTAAATGTGTCCACAACTTTTATAGTTTTATAAGCAACAATATCTTTTTTACTGGTGTTGTCATCGCTTATAATACTTTGAAACAAAAAGTATTTTGCAGAAAGAATACCCGTCAAAATGATTGCGAAAAATAAAAATATTAAAAAATTTATTATCTTAGACGATGAAAACGTATCCGCAATCAGGTTCGTAAATTTGATTTTTTTCATATAACTCAATCCAATTATAATTATTTTTTTAATTTTATTATATTTTAATACTTATATATATAATTGCAAACAAACATCCCCCGCGATACCCTCAATCAGAGTATTTTATTTGCACAGCAAGGTTTTTCAAGAAGCCGTCCGTTTTCATTTTTCAGGATTTCTTTACCGGGATAAACATTTATAAAATCCCACGGCAGCGGCTCTGAAAGTTCATGTGCTTTTAGTGCAAACTCATCGGAGGAAGGCAAAAGCTTCTTAGCCCTGAGTTTTTTGTATGCATTTTTAAACGCCCCCAGGTTCCCGCCCTGTTTGTACACTTCTTCTACATATTTACACAGTCTTCTGTCTCCTCTGGATAACAGCGCCTGATAGTAGTCCCAGTTTATACTGGACAGACGTATTTTTATCCCGAGCTGATGAAATCTTTTTTTCAGAAAATTATACTTTTTTTCTAACGTCTTATTGTCTTCCCGTGCACAATATTGAAACGGTGTATGAGATTTAGGCACAAACGTCGCAAAAGAATACGTAAAATCAAAAGTTTTAAATTCTTTCTTTAATTTTTCAGCAAGATTTACCATTGCCTCAATGTCTTCTTTTGTCTCCGTCGGATGCCCTATCATTGCATATATTTTTAAGCCTTTTAGTCCGTTCTCCCGGGCAATTCGTACTGTTTTAAAAATCTGTTCTTCCGTAAGATTTTTGTTAATTACTTTTCTGAGCCTGTCAGAGCCGGCTTCAATAGCTATCGTTGCATGTTTTTGTCCGCATTCAACAAGAGTTTGTACAACCTCCGGTGATATAGAATCTGCCCTTAGTGAAGATACTGACATTTCCAAATCAGGGATTTGTTTTTTCTTTTCCCGAATATATGCACAGATTTTATCAAAATCCGGATGCGCTGAGATAAGTGCGCCCAAAAGAGCAATTTTATTTGTATATTTAAGTCCTCTGTCAATTTCTGAAATAATTTGTTCATAATCCGCAAATCTGACAGGCAGGTTCAAATACGAGGCAATACAAAAACCGCATCTTTGGGCGCAGCCTCTTGCTATTTCAATAATGAAAGTATTTGAGAAAAAGCTTTTTTCACTCAAAACAGGAGTTGTTATTGTATTTTCAATACTACAGGAAACTTTTTCCACAGAAAGAGGTTTTCCGTTCATTTTAACAGTATCATTTTCAAACTCCGTCAAAGATGGAACATAAATTCCGTCTTTTTCAGACAGAAGTTTAAGAAGTTGATCTTTGGGAAGATGTTTATTTTCTTTTATAAAATCAACGATTCTTGTGTCTATTCCTTCTGCATCACCTATCATAATAAAATCAAAAAACTCGCAGAACGGCTCCGGATTTGCACTAACGACAGGACCTCCCGCAAAAATTAAAGGAAAATCTTCTCCTCTGTCTTTTGAATAAAAAGGAATATTAAAAGTTTCCATAATTTTAAAAATTCCGAGAAAATCTATCTCAAAAGAAAATGAAAATCCCATCAAATCCACTTTATTCAAAGGTAATTCAGCAGACTTTGTATCAGTAAAAATTCTTTCTACATAATAGTCTGACCTTGAATCAAGGGTTTTAAAAATTGACATATACCCCAGTGATGAAAGACCGAAATTGCGTATCGCCGGAAATGCCAGCCAGATATTAATTTCAGGGCTGCTTTTTACAGCTCGTTCATAGAGAAAAATTTCACCTTGATTATTCATTCGTATCCTTTTCGTTCATGGGTATTATGTATATTTCTTTAAACAATGCCACCACGACCGCAGCAATAGCCGGCGCAAGAATTACTCCGATAACGCCTAAAAACTTAGCGGCAACAAGAAAGGAAAATATTACAATAAGCGGATGCATGTCCATATATTTTGAAAAGAAATAGGGCTTTGCCCAGTTATTTTCAATAGTTTGCGCAAGAATCAGCACAAGACATGCCAGTATGCAAATCAAAGGTCCTTTTGTATAAGAAACAAGTATAATAAGCCCGAACGTCACAATCGGACCGACGATAGGAACCAAATCCATTATTGCAGCTATTAAACCGAGAAATATTGCATAATCAACCCGCAAAAGCATAAGCCCCAGTGCCGTGACAACACCAACCTGTGTAATAGACAAAACCTGTGCGGTAACATAGCCGCCGACTTTTGTTTCAAGTTCATCCATTGTTTTTTTAGCATTTTCTCTGATTGTCGGAGGAAACAGAGCAAGCATTGTGTTTTGGATTTTGTCCCTGTCGTTTGAAAAGAAAAAGACAATTATTCCGAGTGTTATTATTACAGTCAAAGCACCTATTATACTGACTGTGAAGTTTATGGAGTTATCAATAATACCTTTGGCAAGAGTAGATGAGTTTGCGATAGTTTTATCAAAGCCGAACACGCTTGATACACTGTAGTTTGCAATTTTTAAATTGCTTAAATAATCTTGCAGATTAGAAATTTGAGCCGGAAGCTGTACTATAAACTCTTTTATCTCTTTAAAAGCCAGCACGCCTATAGGTATCAAAAGACCGAGAGTTATGACTGTAATAAGTGTTATCATCAACCCGACAGCAACACCTCTTGGCATTTTCTTTTCCAGTTTGTTTACGGCTGGATTAATTGCACTTGAGATAACATAACCTGCAAATATCAAAAGAAAAACATCGGTCATTTTTATCATTAAATAAATTAAAAGAATAACGAGTACAAAAAAACTTATGTTTTTTGCAGTCATATAGTTTTTTATATCCATCGATGCCTCTTTCTTCTTTGTTTATTTCTTCGTTGATTTTACTATAAATTTTTAAATATTAAAATAGCTCTTTTTTATAATACCTTGCGATTATTAGTTGTTCAGAAAAATATGCGAAAATAATATTTATTATGTAAAAATGCAAATTAGCAATACAAAGCAGACCGTAATAGCGCCAATCTGTTTTTAATAATATTTGTAAAAGGCAATGCATAGTTTTCCGTAAAATGTTGAATTAAGTTAGAAGCGGCAAGTCTATTATTGTAACTGCAAGTTTTTTGAACGTTCATTTATCTTCAAAATTATAATTATTATACTGCACGGAGATACTTCGTATCTCACTTAGCATACCTCTAAAAAAACGATACTTAATCGTTTTTTCAGAGTTCTTGAAAATTTTGTGCGTAAATACTAAGAGTCTGTAGCCAAAAATACAACGGCAAAGCCGTACTTACGCTTCGCGTGTGCTTCGCACCTTTGTATATACGCTCATAATAAATATTATCACTACTTAAAATTAACTAATTTATTCATTAATTTTTTCTCGTTGTATAATAACATGTAAAGATAACAAACAGAGGAAAAATAAATGCAGCAAACTTTGGAAAATATCCGTACAAATGCACTTTCGGAAATCAATACCGCCGAAAGCACAACAAAACTCGAAGAAATAAGAAATGAATATCTCAGCCGCAAGAGCGAGTTGACCAATATAAAGAAAAATTTAAAAGATTTATCAAACGAAGAAAAAAGAATCATTGGACCTCTGGCAAACAAAGTGTCTTCTGAGATTGAAACGGCACTGAACGAAAAGTACAACAGTTTGTACAAAAAAGAACTCAACGAAAAACTGGAAAAAGACAGAATTGATGTAACCTTGCCGGGTTCTTTCGTTCCGTACGGAAAAGTCCATCCGCTTACCAGAACTATCGATGAAATCGTTGAAATATTTCAGGGTATGGGATTTTCCCTCGTTCATAATGAAAACTCTCCGGAAGTTGAAACAGAGTATTTTAATTTCGATATGCTTAACACCCCTAAAGACCATCCGGCAAGAGATATGCAAGATACTTTCTATACGAAAGTTGCTCCTAATGTTGTCCTTAGAAGCCAAACATCAGGAGCGCAAATCCACCAGATGCTCACAAGCAAACCTCCTATCAGAGTAATTTCTCCGGGACGCGTTTACAGAAAAGAGTCTGTCAGCGCCAGAAAAAATAACCTTTTTCACCAAATTGAAGGATTAATTGTTGATAAAGACACCACTTTTGCTGATTTAAAAGGTGTGATGAATGAATTTTTAAGACTGTATTTTGGTGCATCAAGACCGACAAGATTCAGAAGCAGCTTTTTCCCGTTTACTGAACCGTCCGCGGAAGTTGATGTTCAATGTATAATGTGTGAAGGCAAAGGCTGCCGCACTTGTTCCGGTACAGGCTGGCTGGAAATATTAGGCTGCGGTATGGTTGACCCTAACGTATTAAAAAATGTAGGTGTTGACCCCGAAGTCTATTCCGGATTTGCTTTCGGTATGGGAGTTGAGCGTTTGTCCATGCTAAAATGGGGCATTGACGACATCAGACTTTTCTTCAACAATGATGTGCGCTTCTTAAAACAATTTTAAGCAAAATAACAAAAGGTCAGCATTTTTGCTGACCTTTTTAATATTTATTCAAACAAAGCTCTGACAAACTCTTTTGAGTCAAAGTCTTTTAAATCTTCCATTTTTTCGCCAACCCCGATAAGCTTTACGGGCAAACCCATTTCTTTTGCAATTGCAATAATGATTCCGCCTTTTGCCGAACCGTCAAGTTTGGTTAATGCAACTGATGTCAAATTTACGCATTCCGAAAAAACTTTAGCCTGTGCCAGTCCGTTCTGTCCTGTATTTGCATCAAGTACAAGAATTGACTCTCTAAGCATATCAGGAGCATTTTTGTCAATAACGCCTTTGACCTTCTGCAGTTCCTGCATAAGATTGTATTTGTTTTGCAACCGTCCTGCAGTGTCAACAAGTATTACATCATAATGCTCATTTTTAGCTTTTTGTATTGCATCATAAACAACGGATCCGGGATCTGCACCGTCATTGCGAACTATATCCGCGCCGGCTCTGTCACTCCAAATGTTGAGCTGTTCTTCCGCTGCGGCACGGAAGGTGTCACCTGCGGCAACAAGAACTTTTTTGCCCTGCAATTTAAATCGGTGTGCCAGTTTTCCGATAAGCGTAGTTTTGCCCGCGCCGTTTACACCGGTTATAAAATATATATTAATTTCATTATCTTTGAATGAAAGTTCGTTGCTGCCGGCTGAAAGAAGAATTTTAGTAAATTCTTCTTCAAGGTATTTCTTTACACCCGACGGCTTCATAAGGCTTTGTTTTCTGAGCTTATCAACTATTTCACAAGCAGTATTTACGCCTATATCAGCTTTTATAAGCAATTCTTCCATATCATCAAGTATAAACTCGTCAAACTCCTCATTCTGCTCAACCTGCTTTATAACATTACCGACAAGAGATTCACCAGTTTTTTCGAGTGTTTTTTTCAAGCCTTCAAAAGTTAATGAAAAAAGCCCTTTCTTCTCCTGACCTGCGTCCGGAGACTGCTGCTGTATTTCTTTTTCCTGTTTTCGTTTAAAAAAATCAAACATATCGTTTTCCGTTACTTTTTAGAAAGTCTCTTTTCGTCAATAACTCTGCCCAAGATACCGTTTATGAATGACGATGAGTCATCTGTAGAGTATTTTTTTGCAAGTTCGAGAGCTTCATCTACAATAACTTTTACAGGAGTACCTTTAATAAAAAGCAGCTCGGTAATAGAAATACGCAAAATATCTTTGTCTATCTTAACTAATCTGTCTATATCCCAGCCTTTTGCATATTTTTGCACCAGCGCGTCAACTTCTGAGGCGTGTTCCTTGAAGGTATTAGCTATCTGAAATACATAATTTTTAACATCGCCGGTATGTTCAAGTGCAGTCATTTCTGCTATTTCAAGAGCAAGCACAATCTTTTCGGCAATATTGGTAAGTTCATCAAGTCTGCCCGTCATATCTGATGTCATAGGAACAGGAACAGGGATATTATTAGAATCTATAGGTCTTTCAAGGTTTGTCGGATGGTCGGCTTCATAATTATTTATAAAGTCCTTCATCTCAAACAAGGCGCCAAGACAAACTTTCAGGTCTTCCGCAGCATTGTTTGTAAGTGTTCTTACTGACTTTAAAATAATATCTTCAAATTCTGTCTGGGTGTAATTTGAAATTTTTTTATCAAATTGTGAGAATAATATTAATGCCAATTCTCTGGCAGCACGTCTGGCTTGCATATTTTTTGTCCTTCATTTCTTTCTTAACTATCTTGTATATAATTAAGACACAAAAAAACAAAAAAAACTAGAATTTGTTAACAGAAGTTTTTTCAAATAATTTACGGCTCTGCACAAGCGCAATATTTTTCAAGGCGCACATTCCGTTCATTTTATCAAATGCACCAATACTGGTCAGCCTGCTTGATACCACCTCATTCAAGTCATCAGGTGATATAAACAGAGCGCAGAAATCTCCGCATTCGTCGTGATTAAAAGGACATTTTTTTACCATAAGTTGATTTTGACAGATTATTCAAAATATTCATATACAC
Organism: Candidatus Gastranaerophilales bacterium; assembly: GCA_944326475.1. Lineage (GTDB taxonomy): Bacteria > Cyanobacteriota > Vampirovibrionia > Gastranaerophilales > Gastranaerophilaceae > CALUPY01. The sequence goes on along the minus strand of CALVEC010000002.1, from coordinate 59,526 downwards.
AAGACGGTGGATTTTTTTAATAAAATACTTTAATATTTTGTAATAAAATATTATAATAAATGTGACTTGCTATATCAGTTTATTATATATTAAAAAGTGAAGGCAATCAGGAAAGGAAAATTATGGTAACAAGCCTCGTTTCTTTATTAAATAAAGCATTAATGCCGGCTCAGGTTCAGGTTAACCCGATTCAGGCAAAACCTCAATCCGCAAATCCGTTTGCCAATCCTTTTGTATCCAACAACACTTCATCAAATTTCTACGGAAAAAATAATCCGGTCAGAGGCGGTTATTTTGCCGGTTATTACAACGGCAAGCCAAATATCGTAGGAAAACGCCTCTTTATTGAAGTTTAACCTGTTTTTGTTTTTATTTAACCCGTAGAATTTCCGGTATTATCTGCAAATTATTATTTTTCAGATTTTAATTTGTATATATAAAATTCGAGTTCACTGTTTGTGTATAATTTTAAATCATAATTTGTTTCAATAAAATCACACAAAGGTTTTGCATAGGAACAAACATGCGTAACATTATAAGGTGAATAAGAAACGTTATTTACGATAAAATAATCCGGCGGGTGTTTTTTGAAATCAGAAACAATATTCTCTACTCCAAAAAGTTGTGAATTTACCGGAATAAGGTAGTAATATTTATTGTGCGATTTCCGCTCTGTAAGAAAGTTTATCATTACACCTTCCGGTATAGATACCACGACATCATCCTTCTTTGTATTTCTTTCTATATAAGAAACAATAGACCTCACATCTTTTACATATCCCGGTACCAGTATTACTCCCCGGTCAGTTTTTACAGGATATAGTCTGTTTTGTGCAAGTTTTTTTATGTTTAATGCAAAAAATAAGATTACTATAATAAGGCAAATATTTCCAAGAGTTCTGTAATAAATCTTTTTATTACGGAACTTTAGTATTCCGGGCAAATATTTGACAGCAAAAGCAATAAACGGAATTATCAATGCCGCTATAGTAAAAGTTCCGTAGCATTCTGTCGTTATTCCCGATATTCCTTTTAGTGAGACGGAAACAGCCGACAATAACAAAAACAGAAACAAAATATCCTGTTTGTTTATTTGTCTTTTTTTATAAAACTCAAATCCCGTATAACAGCAAAAACCAGCCAGAATAAACAGTGAAACAATCCCGAGCCAGCAGAAAAATTTATTATCCAGAAGAAAGAAATATTTAAAAAATTGCACAGAAATAAAGAAACAAAAAACAATCATTGCAAAATTAAAAATCGTTTTTGTCAGTTTATTTCTTAAAAATTTAACATCCAGATAATTCAATCCTGCAAAAAGAAGAAATACAGGTATAAGTGTCAGAACAGAACAGCCGAGAACTTTCATTGAAGTAACAAAATTTTCGCCATTCCAATACAATCCGTAATCTTTATAAAAATAAGCAAGTGCCGGAGTATTTACCATATTTTTTACAAGCAGAAAGGCATTTAGAAAATCCGAAAAGCTTGCCCCCTGAAGCAGCAGAATAAAAAACGAAGCAGCAGGAAAAATAAAAAATCCACCAATGCAAACAAAAATATCCTTAATTTTGGGTTTTACAAAAAACAAAGAGAGAAATAAAAGCATAAAATACGGCACATATTCAATCTTGTTTGCAAAACAAAAACCCGCACAAATAAACGCGGAATACAAAAATTTTTTATGTCCGTGTTTTAAGTAAAACAGAAACAGCAGAACAGACAATAAATATCCGCTTAAAGCATATACCGCAGCATAAGAATACGGGAAAACAAAATTAAAAAATGTCTTTATAAAAAGACAAGAACCCATAACAAGAAATGACGTATACAGAGCGAACTTCCTGTCCGTAAAAATTTTGGTCACAAAAAATGTCAAAACAAGAATCAAAAAAGCATTCAAATATCCGGGAATGTATAGCGTTGACAATTTAGTACCAAACAACATATACATAAGACTGTTTATCTGATATGAAAGAGGTCCGTATACATTAAATATATCCTTGTATAAAACTTCTCCGTTTAGCATCTGCCACGGAATATAAGCCTCACGCCCGACATCCACCAGAAATGACTCTGATTTGCCATAAAAAATTAACAGCATAAAAAATGATACGGTAAATAACAATAAAATCTCATTCAAATAATATTTTTTTAAAAATGCTCTAAACTTTTCCATTTTTTATTGTAATCTCCATCCGTTTTCATTATACTATAAACATTGGAAGAAAGAGGATGACGGGGAAATGATTAATAATAAAAAAGTTGTTGTAATTATGCCTGCTTACAATGCGGAAAAAACACTGGAGCAGACTTATAAAGATTTGTACCGTGATATAGTTGATGAAATAATTCTTGTGGATGACAATTCATCTGACAAGACAAAAGAGGTTGCAAAAAGACTCGGAATAACAACCATTGTCCATGATGTAAACAAAGGCTACGGAGGCAACCAGAAAACGTGCTATACAGCAGCGCTTAAAACCGGAGCTGATATAGTTATTATGGTTCACCCCGATTATCAATATACTCCGAAACTTGTTCCGGCAATGGCATCGATGATTGCCTTCGGTGAATACGACGCAGCTATTGCCTCAAGATTTATAGGAAAAGGAGCGCTTGAAGGAGGAATGCCTTTATACAAGTTTGTTGCTAACAAATTCCTCACCCTGTTTCAAAATCTTATGATGGGTGAACGTTTGACAGAGTATCATACCGGCTTCAGAGCATTTAGCCGTGAAGTTTTAGAAACACTGCCTTTGAAAGACTGTGACGATGATTTTATTTTTGACAATGAAATGCTTGCCTTGCTGTTCTATAAAGGTTTTAGCGCCGGTCAAATAAGCTGTCCGACAAAATACTTCCCCGACGCTTCTTCCATAAACTTTATGAGAAGCTGCAAATACGGAATCGGTGTACTCAAAGTCAGTATGCTTTATCTGTTTGCAAAACTCGGTTTTTACAAATCTAAAATTTTCAGAAACAATGCAAAAACATTGGATTTGAATGAGGATTTGCCGTATTATGCAAATTAATTTTCCGGCTTTTTTAAAAAGTGAAAAATTTAACAAGATTTTTAATACAAGTCTCTTACTTGTTTTTGTTGTGTTAACTTTTCTCACTATGATTAATCACGAACTTTGGAGAGATGAAGCCCAGGCTTGGCTTGTTGTCAGAGATTTAAGCCCGCTTGGGATAATCGACCATGTAAAAACAGAAGGACATCCGCTTTTATGGTATGCAGTATTGTTTCCTTTTGCCAAGCTTCATTTTCCTGTTTTTTCAATGCAGGTTGTAAGCTTCTTGCTGTCTGTATGCGGGGCTTGTGTATTTTTATTTTGTTCGCCGTTTAATAAATTCACAAAAACGACTGTCATTTTCAGCTCCGGCTTTTTGTACTGGTATTCAGTTATATCGAGAAGCTATTCCCTAATCCCGCCTCTGATTTTTCTGCTGGCTGTTTTTTACCGAGTACGTCTTAAACATCCATATATTTATACATCACTTTTAATATTGCTTTCAAACACACATGTATTGATGTTTGGTTTTTGTGCTGCAGCAGCGTTATGTTTTGCATTTGAACTATTGTCATGCAAAGAAAAAACAATTCCCCCTCTTATTCTTTTATGCATAAACTTTTTTTGTGTAATTACCTATCTCGCCGCAGGACGCAGTGAAAATGAGCTTGTCCAAAGCTATTCCGAAATAGCTACAGGTGATTTGTCTTTGTATAAGGCTGTTTTGTCCTTATTCATAAATATTTTTGCAAATATATCTTTTCTGATGTTAGCTTGCCTTGTTGTTGCAGCAGTTGTTTTGTTTGTAAGAATATTTAAATCAGACAAAAAAGTTTTCTGGCTTGTTTTTACAGGAATTGCTTTTCAGATACTTGTTTACAGGTATATATGGTCGACAAGCCCCGAGAAAGCCTTTCTAACTTTGCTTATACTGCTTTTTGGATGTTGGGCGGCAGAGTCATTAAAAAATGTACTGACCAAAAATAAATTTTTATTTGAGATAATTCTTGCATTTGTATTTTTGATGACGTGGCATGTATCGTTTGATGTTGTAAAAAATGATATACAATACAATTACTCAGGCAGTAAAGATGCAGCAAAATACATAAAAAATAATCTCGCCCGGGATGCAGTTCTTGTCTCAAGCTATAACGTCACAACTGCAGGAATATCAGCTTATTTACCGGATGAAAAATTCTATTTCCCGCAGGAAAAAAACTTTTACACTTTTTCAAAATGGAACAAAGGAATAATGACACCATACATAGACTACTCTGATTTTGAGAAACTTCCTCAGGTGTTTAAAAATAAAAAGCTATATTTTGTATTCAGCTACATAACTTCGCCAGATGAACTGGCAAGTGTTTTGCCCAAAAATCTCAAAAAAGTCTATGAATCACCATCGGATACACTTTTAGCCTCAGAAAAATTCTACATATATGAGTTGAAAAATGATGAATAAAAAATTAAAAATAATTATTTTGATAATATATGCGATTTTAACTTTTTCTTTGATGCTGCATCATGAAATCTGGGGGGATGAAGCACAGGCGTGGCTTGTTGTCAGAGATTTAAATATTTTTGAAATAATAAAACATGTCAGAACAGAAGGACATCCGCTGTTATGGTATTTTATTCTGTTCCCTTTTGCAAAAATAAATTTTCCTGTTTTGTCTATGCAGGTTATAAATTGGACAATAGTTACAATTGCCGCCGGATTCTTGCTTTTTAAGTCTCCGTTTAATACCTTTGTAAAGGTGTCAGTTTTATCAAGTTCTGCATTTTTATACTGGTTCCCCGTTATATCGAGAAGTTACTGTTTGATACCACTGCTGTTGTTTTTACTTGCGTATTTATATAAAAAACAGAAAGAACATCAGTATTTGTATGTTTTGACGATTGCACTGCTTGCCAACGTGCATGTGGTCATGTTCGGATTCTCTACAGCGCTGCTATTATTGTTTGCAATCGAGAACAGAAACAAACTCAAAGAAAAGAATGTCTTATACCCTCTTTTGATAGGATTCTTGAGCGTTTTATTTGTTGCTTTTTATTTATATGGCAGCCAAAATGAAAATTTGTCAGTGCAGGGTTACGGCAGCACATTAAACTTACATATAGTTTTAGATACATATAAGAACGTGATATTTAATATTTACGGCGCAGTTTCACCATTATTTCTTGCGGTATTTTCTCTGTTTTGTCTTGCAACAATAATCTTCTTATTCAAAAAAGACAAAAAAATGTTATTCGTTTTTGCCGTTCACTTTTTATTTCAGTTTTGTATATTTTTATTTGTATGGGGAATAATCGCACAAAGAGCCTGGACATTGATACTTGTCGGACTGTTTTGTCTGTGGATTGCGTTTGAATTTGAAAAAGACGGGAAAATAAAACTGATTTTGAATTTGATTATTGCACTTACATTTTTGTCTTCGATAAACTATGCGGGAACAATGTGTATAAAGGATATTTTATTAACTTTTTCCGACGGGAAGAATGCAGCTTTGTTCATAAAAAATAACATACCCGAAAATGCTTTTATAATGAGTAATTCTCCTATTACAACCTCATCTGTCAGTGTATATCTTCCAAAAAATAATTGGAAATTTTTCTACCATAAATACAATGATTTTTATACTTATGCAATCTGGAATAAAGTTGCACCGAATCCGACAGACCCGCTGCCCATACAGGAAATGTTAAAGAAATACGGGACAATTTATGTTATTATGAGCGGAAACTGTTATTATACGGACATAAAACCTATATATGCTTCTAAAAATAATGTTATGATGGCACAGGAAAAATACTACATTTACAAGTTGGAAAACAAAAATGAAAAATAAAAAAGGATTAGTAATAAATATTCTATCGACGATATTATACGCGGCATTTACTTTTATAATAGTAATGCACCATGAAATCTGGGCAGATGAAGCGCAAGTCTGGCTATTAAGCAAGAATCTTTCTCTTTTCGGACTTTTCAGACATCTTGTTGAAGAAGGACATCCGTCACTTTTTTATCTGATTATGATGCCGTTTGCAAAGACCGGCTGTTCTGTTATTATAATGCAGGTATTTTGCTGGTTGTGTTCAATTGCTGCTGCATTTTTGCTGCTGCAATTCTCTCCGTTTTCAGGATTTGAAAAAGCCTCAATTGTTTTGAGTTCAGGATTTTTGTACTTTTTTCCTGTTATTGCCAGAAGTTATTCAATGATTCCTGTTCTTGTGTTTCTTGCTGCAATATTGTACAAAAAACAAAAAGAATACCCTGTTTTTTATGCGGTTGTACTGGCATTAATTGCAAATACACATATTATAATGTTCGCATTTTCTGCAATTCTTGGAGCCTGTTTTGTTTATAATAATGTTTTAAAAGAAAAGGTTTATGAGAAAAAATATCTTATATCTGCTGGCATAATCAGCATTAGCTTAATTGCCGTTATTATTCAGCTTGCAGTTACACCATTCGGAGCAAGCTGCGCTATAAAATATAATTTAGATTCAATTCTGCACAATATTACAAATACTTTTACACAGTTTTTCGGAAACCCTTTTGGATTTTCCTCATCAGTTCTGCTTGTCATAATATCTATATTATTTTTAATAATTTTTATTTATATTTTCAAAAAAAGTAAAAGCTTGTTTACTCTTGCAGTTATATCCATAGGGTTTCAGTTTTTTATATATATTACAAGTTACAGTTTAAACATTTATCCGACAAAAAGCTTTTGCGCATTTTTAATTCTGATATTCTGCTTATGGCAAATTGACAGAAATAAATTTGCAAAAATTATTATTTGTCTGTTTTTTCTATTGAGTGTTTTTCAAGGATTCAGATATACAGTGCTGGATTTGTTTAATAACTACTCAAGTGCAAAAGAGACAGCTCAATTTATCAGAAAAAATCTGCCCGGGGATTCTGTTTTTATTCCCCTTCCGGAACCATACGCAATAGCAGTGATGCTGTATCTTCCGGACAGAAAATTCTGGTCGGGAACAAACACAACTTATATAAAATATATGAAATGGAGTTGTAATAAAAATAATTCAAATGGAAGTATAGTTTTTGATTTCAAAGAGGTGAAAGCAAAACATATTTATTTTATAATATCAGTTCCAAATCCGGCAATAGAAGAACTTTTAAAGGATAAAATAGAAGTTTTGTATACATCACGTCCGTCTATTGCAGAAGGAGAAGCGTTCAAAATTATAGAGTACATTCAATCAAATAATTAATTTTTCATTAATATTTCAAAAAAAACAAAAACTTAATGGTATAAAAGAGTAGTATTGAGAAATTAGAAAGACAGGAGGCTATTATGGCAATCAGACCTTTATCAGACAAATTGGTTATTAAAATCATTGACGATACAGAACAGACTTCCGGCGGAATCTTTATTCCTGACTCAGCTAAAGAAAAACCCCAAAAAGGTGAAGTTATCGCTGTAGGACCCGGAAAAACTCTTGAAGACGGTAAAAAAGAAGAAATGGAAGTCAAAGTAGGCGATATCGTTCTTTTTGCAAAATATGCAGGAACAGATATAAAATTAAACGATGAAAACCTGAAAATTCTTTCAGAAAAAGAAGTTTTAGGCGTTTTGGAAGCTTAATTAAGACTATTAACAGACACAAGGAGAATAAAAATGGCTAAGAGAATAGTATTTAACGAGGAGGCAAGGAAAAGTCTTCTCAAAGGGATAGACGCAGTAGCCGATGCTGTAAAAGTTACAATCGGACCTAAAGGCAGAAATGTAATCATAGAAAAAAAATTCGGTGCTCCGCAAATTGTTAACGATGGTGTAACTATTGCAAAGGAAATTGAACTTGAAGACGGTCTTGAAAATGCCGGTGCACAGCTTCTTAAAGAAGTTTCTTCAAAAACAAATGACGTAGCCGGCGACGGCACCACAACAGCAGCCGTTCTGGCTCAGGCTCTTGTTAGAGAAGGTTTGAGAAACCTCACTGCAGGTGCAAATCCGATAGGAATGAAACGCGGTATGGACAAAGGTGTCAGACTCGCTGTTGAAAAAATCAAAGAAATGTCCAGACCGGTAAATTCAAAAGAAGCTCTTGCACAGGTTGCAACAATCTCTGCAGGCAACAACCATGAAATCGGCGAACTTATTGCAGAAGCAATGGAAAAAGTCGGACACGACGGTGTTATAACCGTTGAAGAATCAAAATCCTTCGGTACAAACCTCAAAGTCGTAGAAGGTATGCAGTTCGATAAAGGTTATATTTCACCTTACTTTGTTACAGATGCAGAAAGAATGGAAGCCGTTCTTGAAGATGCTTATGTTCTTTGCGTTAACAAAAAAATCAACCTTATTGCAGACCTTGTACCGATACTTGAACAGGTTGCACGTGACGGACGTTCTCTGTTAATTATTGCAGAAGACGTTGAAGGTGAAGCTCTTGCCACACTTGTTGTTAACACAATGAGAAAAGTTTTAAGAGCAGTTGCCGTAAAAGCTCCGGGATTCGGCGACAGAAGAAAAGCAATGCTTGAAGATATCGCTATCTTAACCGGCGGTGAAATGTTCACGGAAGAACTCGGCATAAAACTTGAAAATATAACAGTTCAAATGCTTGGACGTGCAAAACGTGTTACTGTAACAAAAGACAATACAACAATTGTCGTAGGAGATGAAAACAAAGCAAAAGTTGACGAAAGAGTAAAACTCATCAAACGTCAAATTGAAGCTTCTGATTCTGAATACGACAAAGAAAAACTCCAGGAAAGACTTGCAAAACTTGCAGGCGGCGTAGCTGTTATCGAAGTAGGCGCAGCTTCCGAAGTTGAACTGAAAGAAAGAAAACTCAGAATTGAAGACGCTCTGAACGCTACAAGAGCAGCAAAAGAAGAAGGTATCGTCCCCGGCGGCGGTGTTGCACTTCTCCGTGTAATGCAGGAAATGCAAAAAAGCCTTGACACAAACGAATACGAAAGCGACGATGACAAAGTAGGATACAGAATCCTTCTCGACGCTTTGCATATTCCTTTGAGACAAATCGCAGAAAATGCAGGTGTTAAAGGTGATGTAGTTGTTGAAGAAGTCAAAAAACTTTCAACAAATGAAGGCTTTAACGCTATGACAAATGAATATGTTGATATGTTCAACGAAGGTATCGTAGATCCTGCCAAAGTTACACGTTCAGCATTAGAAAACGCTGTGTCAGTTGCTTCAATGCTCTTGACGACAGAAGCCGCAGTCGTAGATATTCCGAAACCGGAAACACCGGCAATGCCTCCTATGGGCGGCGGAATGGGCGGAATGATGTAATCATAACGCAAGAAACAAACAAAAAGGGAGAATATTTCATTCTCCCTTTTTGCTGTAATACAAAAGATTTATTGAAGTTCTGATTTTCCGGCTCCTTTTTTAATATCATAATCCGTAAAAATATCCAGCATGCCAAACGGTCTGTCAGCAAGTGCCTTGTCAAATCTGGCTTGATCCGCATCTGTCAAAACATCTATCGTCCTTACAATAGGTCTTTCTGTTTTAACCGGATTCTGTACAAACACCGGTTCTCCGGCTCCGGATTTTTTAAAATCATCAATACGTTTTTCTATGTCCTCCCAATTAATATTATTTAAGCTAAGTTCATCAGCTATCAACATATTGGTATATTCATCAATATTAAGTTTTCCGTCACCGTTTGCATCGAAGTTTTGAAATTTCTTCATCTGGTCAGCAATGTAATCGCCTATGTTGCTGTAGCCCTCGGGAAGTTTACCCGTTCTTTGATACTCAGCTATGATTCTGTCTGCAATCTCCTGTTTGTTAAGTTTCAAATCGCCGTCTTTATCCGTCGATTTAAAAGCGTCGGCTATTTCTTTTTCTTTATCAGGATCTAAGTATGCTTTGGGTTTTAATTCTGTACCATTAGTTTTTTTAGGTTGTTCATAAATCGGTAATTTTGTGTAATCAAAAGATGCCATAAATCTCTCCTCTTTAGCTTTGTAAAAAATAATATAATTCCTCGTAGTATTATAAAAACATTTTGATAAAAAAAATTGCCTGTATAGATTTTTTAAACCATATGCTGACGGTTATTTGCTATTGGGTGAAAGGGTTTAATCTACTTATCCCCCCTCTGCGGCGGGAGCGGGAATAAAGCATAAAATAATACGTCATGCTGAAGCGGATTTACGGACGGGCGACACGACCGAAGGGAGTTAGTCCGGGGAGCCGGATTTTCTGTAGGGCGGAGTCGAGCCCAAAGGGCGAGCGAGCCCGTAACATCTCGAGCTCCGTAGTGAGTGACAAAAATCCAAAGGATTTTGTAACGAACGTCAGGAGCGTAGAGAGCAGAATAATCCGTAAATGAACAAGACGGCAGCGCAGCGTAGTCTGCGACAGCAGCGAGCGAAAAGAAAATCCAAGACGCTTGTCTCAGGATCTGTACCAGTGTGATATGTAGCGCAAAATGCGGAATTAAGTTAAAAACTAAAAAATACGATTATAGCTATATGTTCCACCCATTCTTTAATGTAAAGAACGGGTGGAGCCCAAGAAACCTCCCGACCTGCTGCTTCGCTCATACAGAAAGTAAATTGCACCCGAGTCTCATAACTCGCAGCCCATATTTTCGCAAAAAATCATAAACAAATTAAAGACCTTGAAAATAACTACGGGCTGCTCAAACAGATGAGACTAATCGTTGTTTAATTAACTTTCTGTAACTCGCTATGCAAAGGTCGGCGGGGTAGCTACATGCGTGAAATAGAAAAATAAAATAGTACGTCATGCTGAACTTGTTTCAGCATCTGTACCAACGTGATGTGTAACGCAAAATGCGGAATTAAGTTAAAAGCTGAAAAATACTATTATTGATATTTAATCACTCCCCATCCCAACCTTGTCTTGAATTTCCTTCCCGCTCAGCTCTGTCACTCGTTTGGCTTCGCCAGTACTCGCTTCGAGCTTCGCTCCCCGGGTTTCACCCGTCCGAAAATTCGCTCCCCAAGTCGGGGAAGGAGTTCTACAAGCTTATTTTGTTCCCTCCCCAGCTTGGGGAGGGGTAGGGTGGGGAACGGCATGACGTACTTTTCTCTTAAAATTAGCTGTCATGCTGAACTTGTTTCAGCATCTGTACCAACGTGATGTGTAGTGCAAAATGTGGAATTAAGTTAAAAGCTAAAAAATACTATTATTGATATTTAATCACTCCCCATCCCAACCTTCCCCAAGTCGGGGAAGGAGTTCTACAAGCTTATTTTGTTCCCTCCCCAGCTTGGGGAGGGGTAGGGTGGGGAACGGCATGACGTACTTTTCTCTTAAAATTAGCTGTCATCCTGAGCTTGTCTCAGGATCTGCACCATTGGGGAATTATTCTTTAGATGTCGGATTTAGTTAATTATCAACGAATCATAGAGATTATTAGCAAAATCGACGTTGGTACAGATGCTGAAACAAGTTCAGCATGACGTGGAATAGAAATTACTCCGCCTAAACCTTGCGAACACCAACATCCAACTTAGCCCCGTTTACCCTATCAACGACAAGACTATCGACGCGTGGAGGTTTTGAGATTGCGCGAGGAGCGCAGAGGAGGTCTGCTGTAATATTTGATTCTTCACAAAATCCGCCGACTCGTTTGCAATATCCGCGTCCATGATTGTCGATTTTGCAGACGTAAAGTTCTGGATAGTCGTCGTTTGCGACTCGAGAATCGAGGATAGACGGTTAATCACAGCACCGAACTCTGAGCGTTTTGTATTTATGCGGGATAAAACCTCGTCAATGTCCTCAATCGCCGCTGCGCAGGAGTCGGCAGACGAAAAATCCACATCGAACGCGCCAAGGTCGAATGAAGTGTTTACATAAATGACAGAAGTACCTGTCGAATCTGCACCAATCTGTAGTCTGATGGAACCTTCCGGGGTAACTGGCGGAGTGTTCCCGCCGCCGCCTCCTGCATTTCCACCGCCCGGGTTGCTCGGGTCTGTTCCTCCGCCTGTTCCACCACCCGGGTTTGATGGTGAGTCTATTGGAGAATACATTTTGAAGGTCGGGGGGTATGTAGAAAAGTCCCATATACTGGTATCCCATCCTGACCAGTTAGAAGGGTCTTGCATTTGAGAAGTTGTAAGTCCTTTGTTATTAGTGTCGGTACCACCTTGATTGTCTCCAATACCAACAGATTGTCCAGTAGTTTGTGTATTCCATATAGAGTTTTCCAGTGTAGGTGCATTACCAGTGAGTCCGATTAGTCCACCAGCACTGGTAGTACCTTGAACAAGCCCGGTAGCATAAGAGTTAGATACAGTACTGTCAACTAAATATCCAACAAGTCCTCCTCCAGCAACACCGCCTGTAACTGAACTTAATGTGTAGCAGTTAAAGATCTTTCCTCCATAGCTGCATCCGACTATACCTCCTGAGTGTATTCCTGATATTGTTCCTTTTGAATAAGAATTTGTAATTGTTCCTTGTATGTTATATCCTACAATACCCCCTGTATAATACTTGTCCCCAGTTACAACTGCAGATGAAGAGCAATCTGAAATTGTTCCCGCATTCATACCCACAATTCCTCCAGTAAAATCTTCTCCTTTGATTTCCCCACTTATGTAGCAGTTAGATATTATACCTGTTGATGAAGCAGCAAGTGCACCTACACTGATGTCACTTGTGTTACTCTCTATTCTTATATCGACATTCTCAAGTCCGAGGTTTTTGACTTCGCCAACTCCAAGTGTTCCAACACCTATACCAAGAAATAGTCCTGCAAAGTTTTTTGTAGGACTATTTATAGTGAGGTTTTTAACTACATACCCATTTCCATCAAGCGTCCCGGTAAAACCGACACCAGAATCAATATCCCCTATCGGATCCCAGTTGGAGTAGGACGACAGGTCGATGTCGTTCATGAGGATGTATTTGCCGTCGAGGTCGTTGCGGATATTGTCGAGGTCTTGGGCGGTTTTGATGACTGTGTAGCCCTGCGCGATTGCTTCTTGTTCTGAAAGTCTGTTTATTTGTTGGATGAAGCCGCTGCTGCTTTTTGCGTCAGGGGTTGAGTTTTGAGTATTGATACCGTCTAAAGAGTTAGTATCAGGCGTTTTAGCAGATACCCCCCCCCCCCGATAGGGTGGAGATAGCTGCGGTGCCTGCGTTTTGGGTGGTGAGATTCCATGTTGCGTTTGCATTAAAAATGCTTTTGCCGTTGAATAATGTGCCCTGCTGGATTTGTTTTAGTTGGGCAACAAGTGAGTCTGCCTCGTTTTGCATAGCATCTAAGGAGTTCTCATCGTACACGCCGTTTGCACCCTGGACTGCAAGGTCTCTCAGGCGGTTGAGGATGTTTGTCATGTTAGACAAGGAGCCTTCGGCGGTGTTTAGGAGTGATATGCCGTCTTGGGCGTTCTTTTGGGCTTGTTTAAGACCGCGGATGTTGGCATTCAGGTTTGAGGCGACAAACATGCCTGCAGCGTCGTCGGCAGCACAATTCACCTTATACCCCGTACTCATGCGTTCTAATGCCGTGTTTAGGCTGAACGATGCAAGGTTAAGGTTTCGTTGGGTTGTCAGCACTGATGGGTTGTAGTTTGTGCTTATCATTCCTGTATACTCCTGTGATTGTTAAGATACTTTTTTGTTTTTTTTGTTTTTTGGTTTGTTGCCGGTGTCCGGCGGGATTGTTGCCTGTGCGTCAATCGACGCAACCTGCTCTACTTTGCCAACCCCCATCCCAGCCTTCCCCAAGTCGGGGAAGGAGTAGCTCCAAGCTTGTTTAGTTTTATCCTCCTGGAGAGGGAGTTGGGTTTATATTTGTTTTTCAGGATTTCTTTCCATCCCTTATATTATCATTCTATCTCTTTTTCCTCTCATGACCATTCTTATTTAGTTGGATTTTTTTCATACTTTAGTTGGAAAAATTTTGAAAATTAAAGAAAAATTATACTTTCTCGTCCTTTTTAATCGTTTTAAACTTTACGCACAAAAAACAGCCGATAAAGGGACTGTCTTGCTCGCTCGCGTTTAACGGCGTTTCAGCCCCCGCCTGCGCGTGGGCTTTCAGCCTCGGCTCGCTCGCGCTCGAACCTATTACAAGGCGCAGCCTTGTGGTTCTCGTCCCTTTTAATCGTTTTAAACTTTACGCACAAAAAACAGCCGATAAAGGGACTCGAACCCTTGACCTACTCATTACGAATGAGTTGCTCTACCAACTGAGCTACATCGGCATTTGGTTAACTATTTCATAATTAGTATAACAAAAAAAATTAATTTATAAAAATTTTTGTAAAAAATGAACCTTTTATTTTTTTATTCGTTATAGTTAATGTAAGGAATAAATTATGAAAACAAAAAAATGCAACGGATATGAAAGTATGTTTACCTTCCTCAGCGAAGAAGCATTCAATGAGCACCTCAAAGAATGCGAAGAATGCAGGCTGGAGCACGAAAAAATGCAAAGAGTCTCCGAGCTGATACAGGAAGCTAAGCCATATATTCAAAAGACGAAAAAGAAAAAAACCGCGCTAAAAGCAGCATGTGCCGCTTTTGCGGTCATATCGATGAGCGCTTGTTTTCAGTTCTTTGCGGTCACGGGGTTGTATGACGAGATTGCATACGCAAACTCACCGACAATCGAAGAAATGGGACTGCCCGTAGATGAGTATGGATTTTTACTGGTAGATTGATGAACCTGAAAGAAATAATTAACGGCAACTACGTTAAAAGCATAATAAAACGTATAACAAACGAGTATAACGAAGACCTCGAACAGGAAGTCTATCTAAAGGTATGGAAAAATTCAGAAAAATACACTGAACAAGGTAACTTAAAAGCATGGGTCAGTACCATTGCAGCAAACGTCTCAAAAGACTACCTTAAATCATCAAAGAAAAAAATTCAACAAATGACCATAGACGATGATGAAGCAGTTTTGAGAGTCGCAGACAAAAAAACAACACCCGAGTTAAAATTAATACAAACAGAAAGGCAAAAACAAATCTCCGAAGCTATAAACTCCCTAAAACCCAAGTTTAAAGAAGTAATTATGCTCTCGGAAATTCAAAACCTAACTTACGAAGAAATTTCAAAAAAAATAAATTGTCCTATAGGAACAGTAAAATCAAGAATTTATAACGCAAAAAAAGAACTTGCGGAAAAATTAAAAGACTTAATGTAGTACTTAAAAAGAAGCAGAGCAGAACTGTAAGGATTTACTTACCCTCTAATTGTTATGCAAAAACTTGAAAGGATAAAAATTATGAAAAAATCACTCGTTTTAGCAGCTATCGCAACAATGATTCTCAGCCAGAGCATCTCTTACGCAGCGACCACACCGGTAGCAGACCAGCAGCCTAATGTAAAAACAGAACAGACAAAAGTCTGCCCGAAAAAAATGCCTGAAAGACCAAAACTCGATGACCGTCTTAATCTCACGGAAGAACAACGTCAAAAAGCTCATGTAATCCGTATGAAAGGACATGAACAAATAAAACCTGTTTTTGAACAAATTAAAGTTAAAAAACAAGAAATTAAAGAAATAAAAATGAGCAACCTCTCAGAAGAAAAGAAACAAAAGAAAATCGAACCGCTTAAAAATGATTTAAGAAAACTCAAAACAGAAGTAAGAAAAATCCATGAAGAAAATATGAAAGAATTTGAAGCAATCCTCACACCCGAACAAAAAGCAGAGTTTGAAAAAATCAAACAACAGGGCAGAGAAAACTTCAAAAAACACCACAAAAGACCTCATCATCCGATGAAACCCGGTTTTAATCCTGATGTTAAAAAATAATAACCCTGACAGTTAACACACGCATAATACTCAAACCAATTGCCCTCCTCTAACTCCGGAGGGCTTTCCTTTTACAATAAAATTTGTGCATTGTATTATAAAAATATGGATATCAAAACCTTTAAAGTCGAAGAATGGATGAACGAACATGAAAAAACCGCAATCTTTAATATTGCGGATACCTGTGTAAATACACTGTCCCTCGACGAACTATTCTCGCTTACAAATACAAATAAATACGAATTTTTTGAAAAAATCTCAGAAAAAAAACTTGGCTACGGTTATATACAAGGCTCTCCGGATTACAAAAACGGAATATGCAAACTATACAAAGACCTTAAACCAGAAAATGTGATTTCAACAAACGGCGCTGCAGGCGCAAATTATCTGGCTTTTTACTCACTTGTGAATCCCGGAGACAGAATTATATCAATAATTCCAACCTATCAACAACTCTACTCCATACCTGAATCTTTCAATGCGGACGTACAATATCTTAGGCTGAAACCTGAAAACGATTTTTTGCCTGATTTAGACGAATTAAAAAGACTAATTACAAAAAATACAAAGCTTATCTGTTTAAACAACCCCAACAATCCAACAGGAGCGCTGGTACCTGACGATATTTTAAAAGAAATTATAAAAATAGCTGACAGTATTCATATACTCTGCGATGAAGTTTACAGGGGGCTAAACCCAGACTGTGAATACCAAACTTCAATTACTGATTTATATGACAAAGGTATCAGCATCTGCAGTATGTCTAAAATATTTTCTCTTGCAGGTTTAAGGCTTGGCTGGATTGCATCTAAAGATAAAAATGTTATAGAAAAATGCCTGAAACACCGTGAATACAACATAATAAGCTGCGGCGTGCTTGATGAAATATTCGCTGCGTATGCGCTTGAACATGCTGAACAAATAACAAGCAGAAACGTACGAATAATAAAAGAAAATCTCAATATACTTGATAACTGGGTAAGAGAACAAAAACATTACAGCTATATAAAACCTAAATCGGGCACAACTGCCCTGATTTTCTATGATTTTAGCATGCCATCGGACGAATTTTGCGAAAAACTGCAAAAAGAAAAAGGCGTTTTTGTAACTCCTGGGTTTTGTTTTGAGATGGAGCACTGTTTCAGAATCGGATACGCCGGCGAAAAAACAGAATTAATAAACGGACTAAAGAAACTTGAAGAATTTGCAAACGAGCTGAAAATGCAGGAGAGTTTGTTATGAAAAAATATTTAATCCTTTTATTGCTATTATTGCTTGCTCTGCCGGTTAGTGCCGCTCTTATCATTAAAATAAATCAGGTTGCCGCTATCCCTGCCGCTACATACAAATACCTTGACAAAGACAGTCCTATGTATGAAATTCTTTCACAAAAGAAAAAAGTAATTTTTTTCAGCTATGCTGACCATATCGGAGCAGACAGACGCTATAAATGGCTTCTTGACCGATATTTTCAGCATCACCCCAAAGTATACAACAAATACGAATATCTGGTTTTTGAAGACGCAATTTTACCGGCAAAAAAGCACTCCTGCAAAACGAAACAATGTGAAGAAAATGCTCTTTTTGTCGCGTGCTGCACAGGTTTTTGCATAATCAACCCGAAAACAAAACAATACGTTTACATTACTGGACACAACTACGGACTTTCAAAACGCTTAATCGAAAAATACCAGGATTGGTAATCAACAAAAACTGAAAAGCAAATTCTCAAAAATTAACTGAGGTCTTATATATGCATTTAATTCCCGTTTTGCTTTTTGAATAGAAAGAATATCTCTTTTTATTTTATTAACAAGCAATTTATTCGTTATATTTGATTTCATAATTTCCGCAAGATAATATTGAAAACTATTAAGTATAAATTCAGAGCTGTATCCATTATCTTGCTGTATTCTAAGCAATTTCTGAGAAACAGACAGCACCTCTGTCTTTTTAATATCCGGATAATCGGACAGTATATCTTTAGCTGTTTCTATATCAAAATCTTCAACAGGTTTTGCCGGAACATAAAAGGACTGTGAACGGGAAACTATGGTCTCAATAATATCATCCCTATCTCTTGTTAAGAAAATAAAAAGTACCCTCTCCGGAGGTTCTTCAATAGATTTAAGAAGCGCATTGGCTGATTCTGCCTGCAAAACATCTCTTGTTAAAGGGTATGGAAACCATTTTTTCTCGCTGTCTGTTTCCGGCAGTTTGAAACCTAATTTTTCATATTCTTCAATACGTTTTTTTTGAGACTCTGAGAGTTCTTCAATCTCTGAATCACAAAAAATAAAAACACGGTAATAATCCGAAGATTGAACAAGACTGTTATTTATCGAATGTATCTGTTTTATCGATATAACTTTCCTGGAAGTATCATCAGAGGGTTTGTTGTCATTTTTTGAAACAGTCAAAACAGCCGGATGCCTGCTGTCTCTAATCCAGTTACAATTCAGGCATGTACATTCTGAATCTTTTGTACCTGTGCAATTCAATATTCTTGATATTTCCATAGCAAGATAATACTGTGACAGCATATCTTGACCGTAAAATATTATAGACTGAGCCATGCTGTGGTTATGGTTGTTAAGCGCACTCTCAAAATAGCCTGATAAATATTCAAATTTTTCTTTAAATAATTTATTAATCACTATATTTACCCTAATATTGCAAGCTCTATCGGCAAATCTCCAAACTGCATATCGCCCGTTTTTATTCTGTATTCAGCTTCGAGAAGATTTTTTCTGAATTTTATAATTTTGTCCGCAGGAACATTTTTCACTTTTTCCAGTTGTTTTTTTACAACAAATTCATGCATGCCTGTTTTTCGGGATATTTCCGCAGGAGACATTGTAAGCGAATCAACCTTTAGTGCAAGAAGTCTTGAAAAATTAGTCTGCAAGACTGCCGCTATTTCAAGATAATGTTTTTCGCGGCACAACTTTTTATATTCATTCAAAGCAAAGTCCTTTTTGCCCTGCAAAATATAATCCGTCAGGAGAAAAATATCCTGGGTTGCCGTACAAACTTTTTCTATATCATCTTTTTTTATATTTTTTTCAGGATATATTGCAAGCTTAAGCTTTTCCAGTTCATTATCAACAATTCTCAGATTTGTACCCAAACGTTCTATCAAAAAATTCACAGTATCTGTAGAAGCTGAAAGTTCTTTTTGTTTTATACGTTTTTGCAGCCAGGATACATACTCCTTTTGATATGATTTAAATTCAGGAAATTCAACCGCTTGTGCATATTTCGCAAGAATTTTAAAAATCTTTCTTCTGGAATCTATTTTTTTTAGTTCATTTCTTGGAATTTTACAAACAAAAATTACCGTTAACGCATCCGGAATATTCTGCACCAGATTTTCAAGCACTTTTAATTCTTTATCGTCAAAATTTATCTTGCCTTTAATATCGAAAAAATATTTTTCACAGTTAATTAAAGAAACAACTTTTCCAAACATCAAAGGAGCAGTTTGTAAAATTTCCGTAAGTTCCCTAAAGTCTGGATTGTTGTACACATGATAATTTGCACACGCAAATGCCTTATCTAAAGTCTTTGACTTTATTTTTTCGACTTCAAGCTCTATATTAAAATCTTCCTGTCCGTAAAAGAAATATATCATACTAATATTGTATCAACAGAAAAAAGAAAATAGCAGTTTTATAAAGTTTATTAAAGTTCCCTATATTTTCTTGCCTTTTTTCTGGCTTTGGTTTTCAAGTAGTTATTGTGCCTTATTATATATGCAATTATTTCTTCAAGTGCGACCGCCCTGTGGCTAATCTGGTTTTTTATTTCAGAAGATAGCTGAGCCATAGTTTTATTATAAGCAGGAATGTAAAAAACAGGGTCATAACCAAAACCGTGAGTACCTATCGGATTTGAAATAATGTTTCCGTAAACAGCACCGTCTGCACCTTTAACCTTCTGCCCTTCCGGATCTACCAAGACCATCGAACATACAAACTTAGCTGTTCTGTCCTCCTCAGGTACATTTCTTAAAAGATCAAGAAGTTTAATTATACGCTTTTTAGGTGTAGAAGCGAAACGTGAAGAATAGATTCCCGGAGCACCGCCCATCGCATCAACACATAAACCGGAATCATCGCCTAATGCATACATACCTGTCATAAGCGCAGCTTCTCGTGCCTTTATATACGCATTTTCAGCGAATGTTTCACCATTTTCTACAGCATTAAATTTTTCGGGAGCACAAATAAATTCGATACCGGAATCTGCAGCTATATCATTTATTTCTTCAACTTTGTCAGGATTAGAAGTAGCAATAACAACGGTCTTTATCATTTCCCATACCTTCTGTTTCTACATTTAAACTCCAATATTGCATCAGCCAAAGATTTTTCATTAAATTCAGGCCAGTATTGTTCTGTAATAAACACTTCAGAATAGGCAATCTGCCATAATAAATAATTACTTATGCGTTTTTCTCCGCCTGTTCTTATCAGTAAATCAGGATCGGGCACGTCTGCTGTATACAAATTAGACGCAATCGTTTTTTCATTTATATCATGAATATCAAGCTTATCTTCTTTTACAAGTTCTGCTATCGTTCTAACTGCATTAACAAGCTCATCTCTTGCCCCGTAATTAAATGCAATTTGCAAATTAACACCATTATTGTTTTTCGTATATTCTTCAGCATTTTTTAATATGCGTTTCAAATCGTCATTGAGTGTTGAAATATTTCCTATAAATTTAATTTTTACATTGTTCTTGTGCATTTCTTCCAGTTCAAGAGAAAGCGTCTTTGCCAAAAGCCCCATCAGAAAATCAACTTCTTCTTTTTTTCTGTTCCAATTTTCTGTTGAAAATGCATAAACCGTCAGATATTTTACTCCGAACAATGCACAGCCTTTTAATGTAGCTTTTAACGATTCAACACCTTTTTGATGCCCCAGTGCTGCAGGCAGAAATTTTTCTTTTGCCCATCGACGATTACCATCCATTATTATTGCTATATGTTTTAGATTTGTTTCTTTTACAACTTCTTTAATGTATTCAGCATCTATGGTTTGCAACACATCAGTAATCCTCAATACTTCCACTATAAAATTATAATTCAAATATTTTATTTTTTTGCAATAATATATTTATGTTTGCTAAGAATCTTAAAATAACTATAGCACATCTTTACCCAAAACTCCTAAATATCTACGGAGACAGAGGGAATATAATTACTCTTGCAAACAGATGCAAATGGAGAAATATCGAAGTATCTCTGGACTATATCAACACAGGGGATACTATAGACGCTAATAAATATGATATATATTTTATCGGGGGCGGACAGGATGAACAGCAAATTCTGGTAGCAAACGAATTACAAAACCAAAAAGAAATATTACACCGTGCAGCAGATGCAAATGCAGTTTTTCTTGCTATCTGCGGCGGTTATCAGCTGCTCGGACATTATTATCAACCGCACAACGCTGAAAGACTTAATGGAATAGGAATCCTTAATGCATACACAATAGCAGGAAATAAAAGATTCATTGGGAATGTTACAGCAAAACTTCTTCAAAACAACACTTGTAACAAACCGGAAACCCTCGTTGGTTTTGAAAATCACAGCGGACTTACCTACTTAAAAGAAGGAACAAAACCTATTGCAACAGTCATAACAGGAAACGGAAATAACGGTGAAGACAAAACAGAAGGTGCAAGATACAAAAATGTATTCGGAACATATCTTCATGGTTCACTGCTTCCCAAAAATCCGCATTTTGCAGATTACTTAATTTCACTTGCACTAGAAAAAAGATATGGCGAAAAAATTGAACTGCAAAGCTTGGATGACTCCTTAGAACTTGCAGCTCACAATTCTTTAGTTAACAAAAAATATTAAGAAAACCTTATTCCTGCTTTTTCCATTCTGTCAAATGCCTCGTTTAAGCGTTCTTCCGGTTGAACAATAGAAAATCTGAAATGGTCATCGCTCATATCCCCAAACGCTACACCCGGCGTAAAAACTACGCCTGTCTTATCAAGCACCATTTTACAAAAATCTTTTGAAGTCATGCCATTAGGAACTTTCAGCCAGAAATACATAGTCGCGGGAGTTCTGTAGACATCCCACCCCAACTCTGTCAGACGTCTTGCTATAAGCTCCCTTCTTGCATCGTATTTGTCCATAATCTGCTGAACATACTCATACGGCATAGTAAGAGCCTTTATTGCAGCATCTTGTACAAGTGTAGATGTTCCGTAATCAATATTCGTCTTCATTGCATAAATTATATCAATAAACTCTTTTTTACCGACAACAAAACCGGCTCTCCAACCTGCCATATTAAAGGTTTTTGAGAAAGAATGAAACTCTACTGCCACATCCCAGGCTCCATCAATTTCAAAGATACTTGTCGGACGATATTTGTCAAAAACAACTTCACCATAAGCCATATCTGAAACAAGAAGAATACTATATTTTCTGCAAAAATCAACAATCCTTTCAAGAAACTCAACGGGAGCAATAGCCGCAGTCGGATTGTTCGGATAGTTTATAAAAAATATTTTAGCCTTCTTTGCAACATCCTCAGGGATTTCACTCAAATCCGGCAAAAAATCATTCTCTTTTTTCAATTGAATATGAAAAACTTCTCCGCTTGCAATCCACGTACCGCGGGAAAGAACAGGGTAATACGGGTCAGGAACAATATTTATATCACCCGGATTTGTAAACGCCATAGCTACATTAGCAAGCCCTTCTTTTTCGCCGATAAGCGTTTGTATTTCTGTCTCAGGGTTAACCGTAACATTGTAACGCCTTTTCATCCAGTCCGCTATTGCCTTACGAAATTCAATTTTTCCTCTAAAACTCGGATAACCGTGACTCGCGGGATTTTTTATAGATTCAAGAGCTGCTCTTACAACAGGCTCGGGAGTAGCACCGTCCGGATTGCCTATCC
The DNA here is from genome assembly GCA_944326475.1 of Candidatus Gastranaerophilales bacterium. Taxonomy (GTDB): domain Bacteria; phylum Cyanobacteriota; class Vampirovibrionia; order Gastranaerophilales; family Gastranaerophilaceae; genus CALUPY01. The sequence goes on along the minus strand of CALVEC010000002.1, from coordinate 36,806 downwards.
CGAGATCTATCAAATCCACACCTTTTTTACGGGCTTCTTCTTTCCATTCATCAAGCTCCGCAAATATATACTTAGGCAGGTTTAATAATTTGTCAGCCGGTTTTATATCAATTTTAGTTTGCATTTTCTTCTCCATTATTTTTATAATACCTTAATTTTTTCTTTTTCCTATTTCTTAATACTCTGCAATATAATATTAGCCCTGGCAGCATAAGAATGTCTTTGCAAAATAGCTGCATAACCGTTTTCTGCTATATTTTGCAAAATATAAGGATTTCTTAAATAGAATTTAACCTTATCAATTAAATCATATCCATCGCCATACACTTCAAGCTCTTTACCAACTCTGAAATTGTCCTTCAAATCCGCAACATCATCGGTAATCAAAAAAGCTTTAGACGCAAGTACTTCAAAAACTCTATAGTTTAAACTGGTCTCTCCCTGCAAAGTTATATTTATATTTATTTTGGAGGCGTTGTAAACATCAGCAAGTTCTTTTTCATTCTGTAAAAATCCTTTATAAGAATTTTTATAAATTTCAAGTTCATAATCATCAAGAAGCTTTTGACTTTTAATTTCTTCAACACTTCTTAAAAAATGAGGTTCATAAGAAAAAATATTTACCTTTCTGCCAAATTCTCTTATTAACAAACAAAGCAATTTTTGCCGTTTCTCCGTTAATGGACGACCGGCAAATGTTATACTATACCGATACTGCCCAAAGGCATCTGTTCTGTATGCCTTAGGATTTACGCCAAGCGGTAAATACATGCTTCCTTCTAACTGGCGGCAAAACTCTTTATCCCAGACAAAAGAATAAACACCTCCAATTTCTTTAAAATTCTTATATAACTCAGGAAAATCAGTATAAGCATACCTTCCATCCGGCTCATCAGCAAAATAATGTACAAGCCGGTAGTTATTTTTATGAGCCAATATGTAATCGAACAACTCCTTGTTGTGCATATAACCATAATCATAACAAAATATAATGCCGGGTTTATAACGCTCCAAATCTTGAGGACAAAGCTTCCTGACATCTTTTTCCATAACGTAACATCCGTTGGCTTTAAATCCGGCGCTAAACCCTTTTACTATAAGTGTCCCCGCTATACTTACCGGTAATATTGCTAAAACTTTTTCCATTGTTTTCCTTCAAAAAATTTTATAAAAAAAAACCACCTTCGTTAAAAAAGTGGTTTAATAAGTGTTCTTTCCCCTGTTAACTTATTTTAAGCCTCGCTAGCTGCTTCAACCACTTCTTCGGTTTTTTCAGCGGCGGCGGCTTCTTCTGCAGCCTTAGCTTCTTTTTCTGCTTCAAGTTTAGCTAATGCTTTTTTAGATAATTTCTTTTCAGTTTTTTCTTTATAAATCAATTTACCTTCGTCATCACAGTTTTTAATGAGATAGCTTACTGTATCAGAAGGTTGTGCACCTTTAGAAACCCAGTCCAAAGCAGCAGCTTTGTTAAGTTTCATGTCTTTTGTTTTCGGATTGTATGTACCAAGCTCGGCAAGCGGCGCACCTTCTCTTTTTTGATCAGAATTTATAACAACTATTCTGTAGAAAGGGTTCTTTTTATTGCCTAGTCTTTTTAATCTTATTTTAACCATTCGGTGTTGTCTCCTGTTTCTTTGTTTTCTATATTAATTATCAAAACACAAGGATATTTAATAATCAAGTAAATTGTAAAGTTTTCTTGACTTTTCAGCAAAACGTGTACTAAATATTTTTTATTTTTAATATTTTTCGTATAACCTTCGGTCATTAGTTATTCAAACTGTGAATTGGCGCGGGTATTCTTCCGCCTCGTCTGATAAAATCCGAGGATGAAAGCTTATTTACATCCATAACCGGAGCTTCACCAAGCAAACCGCCATATACAGCTTTATCTCCGACAGTTTTACCGGGCACCGGAATTACCCTAACGGCAGTAGTTTTTTTGTTTATCATACCAATAGCCATCTCATCGGCAATAATACCTGCTATAGTATCTACGGGTGTTTCACCGGGAATTGCAATCATATCAAGCCCTACAGAACAAACTGACGTCATCGCCTCAAGTTTATCAAACGTCAAATATCCTTTTGAAGCAGCCTCTATCATGCCTGCGTCTTCAGAAACAGGAATAAAAGCACCTGACAACCCGCCAACATGTGAACTTGCCATAATACCGCCTTTTTTTACCGCATCATTAAGCATTGCAAGAGCCGCTGTCGTACCGTGTGCACCGGCATGTTCAAGTCCCATTGCCTGGAAAATTCCGGCAACACTATCGCCATCAGCCGGTGTAGGAGCAAGAGATAAATCAACAACTCCAAAAGGAATATTTAATTTTTGTGCCATCTCGCGCCCTATCAACTCGCCTGTTGTCGTAATTTTATAAGCAGTTTGCTTAATTTTATTAGCCAACTCATCAAAGCTTGTTCCATCCGGCAGCGATTTTATTGCAGCACTAACAACACCCGGACCGGAAACTCCGACGTTCAAAGCACATTCAGGCTCTCCAAAACCGTGAAAAGCACCTGCCATAAAGGGATTATCGCCGGGTGCATTGCAAAAACATACCAGCTTCGCAGCCCCTATACCATCTTTTTCTGCAGTCAACTCAGCCGTTTTCTTTATAATTTCACCCATTTTATAAACTGCGTCCATGTTTATTCCTGCCTTAGAGGATGCCAAATTTATTGATGAGCAGATAAGATTCGTTTGAGCTAAGGCTTCCGGAATACTTTCTATGAGTGCCAAATCTCCTTGCGTACAGCCTTTCTCTACCAGTGCACCAAAACCGCCTATGAAATTTACTCCCACAGCCTCTGCCGCCTTATCCAGCATTTTTGCGAGATATACATAGTCATAATCCGCACAGGACTCACCGACAATAGATATCGGGGTAACGGCAATTCTCTTGTTTATAATAGGAATAGAGTACTCATCCTCTATCTCTTTAGCATATTCAACGAGCTTTTTGGCATATTTTAGGATTTTTTCATATATTTTTTCACCAACAACTTTTACATCAGTATCCATACAATCTCTAAGACTTAAAGCTAGTGTCACCGTTCTTATATCAAGGTGCTGAACCTTAATCATATTAATTGTTTCCAAAATCGAATCTGAATTTATAAATCTCATTTAAATTTTCCTTTAAATATTATGCATGTTGTCAAAAATCTGCTTCTTTTGCACCCAAATTTCCATCTTCAATTCTTCTCCAACCTTTAAAAGAGCCTCTTTTATTTCCCTGAATGAATACGGAGATTCAGCAATACTTCCCAGAAGAAACATAACAAAATACCCCTGCATAATGGTTTGCTTTATATCCTCTATATTAACTCTATACTCTGCAAGTGCAGTCGTAAGTCTCGCCACAATACCTATCTTGTCTTGCCCGGATAGTGTTATGATAATTTTATCATCCTGCATAATTAAGCCTTTCTTCTAAAATACCATTCTATTCTACATTATAAGACAGATTATAAACGCTATGTAAAGTTTTGTAACACATATACTAAATATTGAAATTTGATATACCAAAATGTTTTTATTTAATTGTAAGTAAGTAATTTAAAAAAGGGTGTATCAACATGACAAATGTTAACTCAGTATCGGGAACAGGTTATACTCCAAAAAACCAGGGAACCCAAAAAGCTGATTACAAAGGCCAAACTAATGAAACTCTGTTTGAATCAACAAACTCCAAAAATCAAACAACAGAAAGCGCTCAATTAACTTCTTTGAAAAACGAAAGAAGTAACCTGGAAGCTCAATATTCACAGTTAGAAGACAAACAAGCCGAGTTAGAAAACAAAAAAGCTAATCTTGAAGCTAAACAGCAAAAACTTGAAAAACAGCTTGAACAGGTAGACCAAAAAATTCAAAGAGCAGAAGCACAAAAAGCTAAAGCAGAAAATGAAGTCAGAGAATTAACAGAACAGTACAACGGCGACAAACAAAAAATTCTCCAGTTGACTCAAAATGCAGAAGAACAAATTTCTCAACTTTTGGATGACACTGAAAAACAAACAAAAGAAAAGAAAGACAAAAACAAAGCTACCATAGACAAAATAATGAAGAAATATGAAGCCGGTGAAATCTCCAAAGAAGATGTCGGAACGTATCTTCAGATGGAGCTTGAAAAAGACTACGCAGACAACGGCAAAAAGCTTAACGGCTTGAATATCATTGACGCAGCCTGTGCAGAAATCAAAGGTTTGTCATCTTCAATGGCAGCTATCTTTGACCATATTGCAGCCAAACAGGCAGAAATCCAGTCTTTGACTACAGCAATTGCAGATTACAAAGTAACAAGAGAAAATATAGCAAACGAAATTGTTGTAGTAAAGAGCGATATCAATGACATTATCCCTGAATTGAACAATGTAAATAAAGAAAAATCATCAGTTCACAAAGCAATCAACAAAATCGACGCTAAAATAGCTAAAGAAGATTCAACTGAACAACCTTCTCAAGTTGTCAGCGGTTCATCAGCATATCAGGAAGAACAGCTTCTTGTTGAAGGAAATATCACTCACGTAGCTGAAGAAGAACGTCAAAGACTTAAAGAAAATCCGTTTGAAAGCATTATGCCTACAGACTTCTCAATGCAGATTGAACTTCTTATGAACAATATGAAAGTTACAAAATCAATAGCAACCGAGCAGCTTAATACAAACAAAACAGAAGCCAGAGACGAAGATATGAACGCTAGAGAAGAAATTCTCTCGGTAAAACAAAACGACGAAGAAAAAGATAAAAAAGTTGACGGCAAAAAAGACGAAAAAGATAAAGAAAAAGAAGAAGAAACAATCGGAGTATAATTTAAGCAATAAAAAACAAAAGCCTCTTTCACAAGAAAGGGGCTTTTTTATTGTCACAAAAATCATCTTTTAAAAAAATATGTTAAAATAAACACAATATAAAGGGAGTACATAAGACCAGATGGAAGAAAACAACAAGTCCGTAGGGATAGTTAAAACACAGTTTTTTCAAATTGAAGATAATATAGAGCTTGAATCCGGTACACTTTTCGGTCCGATTCAGGTTGCTTACGAAACATACGGACAGTTGAATGAAACAAAAGACAACGCTATACTCCTATTACATGCCCTTACCGGTGATGCTCACGCAGCCGGTTATCACTCGGAAGAAGACAAAAAGCCGGGCTGGTGGGATGACATGGTGGGACCCGGCAAAGCTTTTGATACAGATAAATACTTTGTTATTGCATCTAATATGCTGGGCGGCTGCAGCGGAACAACCGGTCCTTGTTCAATAAATCCCCAAACAGGAAAACCTTACGGACTCTCTTTCCCTGTTATTACAATAAGTGATACGGTTAAAGTGCAAAGAAAACTAATAGAACATCTTGGAGTTAAAAAACTGATAGTAGCAGGCGGCTCAATGGGAGGTATGCAGGCTCTGGAATGGGCAATAGAACAAAATGACCTGGTAAATGCCTGTATAATTATTGCATCTACAGGAAGGCTTACTGCACAGGGTATTGCCTTTAACGCCGTTGGACGTAACGCAATATTGTCCGACCCTTATTTTAACAACGGAGACTACTATGACAAAGAACTTCAACCGGAAAGAGGACTTGCAATAGCAAGAATGGTTGGGCACATAACCTATCTCTGCGAGGATGCAATGCACAAAAAATTCGGAAGACGCTTTCAAGACAAAGACAAACCCAATTTTGACTTTCATATAGATTTTGAAGTAGAAAGTTATCTTGAACACCAGGGACGGACTTTCGTTGACCGTTTTGATGCAAACAGCTACTTATATATCACAAAAGCGGTTGATTATTTTGATGCTGCTTATAAATACGGCTCGCTGGAAAATGCTTTTAAACGGACAAATGCAAAATTTTTAATAATGTCCTTTACCTCAGACTGGCTGTTTCCGACTGCACAATCAAAAGAGCTTGTTCAAGCATTGACAAAAGAAGGCAAAGACGTTTCATTCTGTGAAATAGAATCACCCTGCGGACATGATGCGTTTCTTCTTGAATTTGAAACGCAAACAAAAATAATAAAAAGCTTCCTTGCTAAAGAAAGAGGGCTGTATGAACAATCATTATAATGAATACAAAGGCTTACACCTCAATTATGAGATAATTACAAACATAATTAAAAAAAATGCAAAAGTACTTGATATAGGCTGCGGAGAAGGTACCTTATTAAAAATGCTTTATGACCAAAAACACTGCAGCGGAGTCGGAATTGAAATTGACCAGCATAACGCGATAAAAAGCATAGAGAAAGGATTGTCTATTATACAGGGAGATTTGCTTGAATGGCTGAAAAATTTCGCTGACAATGAATACGACTATGTTATTCTTAATCAAACGCTGCAGTCTACAGAGAAGCCGGATATGGTAATAGACGAGATGATTAGAGTAGGTAAAAAAGCTGTGGTCAGTTTCCCAAATTTCGGTTACTGGCGCGTACGATTTTACCTTCTTTTCAACGGAACAATGCCAAAATCCAACATACTGCCATTTGAATGGTACAATACTCCAAACATACACCTTTTAACAGTAAAAGACTTTTTTGAATTTTGCCAAAAGAGAAATATAAAAATCCTTGACTCTATATATTTGAAACGAGCCAAGGCTTTTAAAAACTTCTTTACAAAAACAATGACTAACCTTTTTACGGAGGAAGCCGTTTTTGTTATATCAAAATAGATTTATTCATCTTCTGTCGCAGGTCTTAAAATAATTATTGAATTGATATTTAACTGGACAAAATCATGAAACTCTGTTCTTCTATGCGGAAGCTGTCTGTATGAGACTTCGCAGTCCTTTATCGCAACAAAACGTTTTTTACCGTTCAAAATATCCGAGAGAACACGGCTTCTTTTACCGATTTTAGGCATGTATACAAAGCCTTTTATCTCATAATCCTGTGTAATTACAAGAACCTTCTCCGACCATACGCCGTTAGTAAAGTCGTCATTTGTATATTCTTCAAATTCAAAATCCTGAGTCATTATATAATCTTCTTCCTTTCAAAGAATTGTCTAGTTTATCTGGTAAGACTGGAACAACGGCAGATACAATGCCAGTGCCAGGAACAGTACAATACCGCCGATTAAAAGCAGCATTAACGGCTCAATCATTCGAGTCAATGCATCTATAATTTTATCTAATTCTTTATCAAGATACAAGACACTTTGATGGAGCATTTCTCCCATACGACCTGTTTGCTCGCCTGTTGCTATCATAAATAAAACCATTGAAGGCAAGACCTTAGTTGAACGCAATGCAACAGACAAGTGCGTACCTTGCTGTACCTTTGTTATTGAGTCAGAAATTGCATTCCTTAACGTCCAGTTATCAAGTGTTAAATTACCCAAATACAAACAGTCAACAATCGGAATACCTGCTTCATAAGCAACGTACATAACCGTAATAAAGTTTGAAAAGTTTGCATATTTTAACATATCGCCTATCAAAGCAACTCTGAGTAAAAACTCATCAATAATTTTTCGGGAAACTTCATTTTTAAATGCAGTAATAATCGAGGCAATTATTGCAACAAATACAATAATAACAACAGCCCAATTTGCCTTCATAAAGTCACCAAGCTGTATACAAATTTTTGTAAAAATAGGTAAATCTGCACCGGCAGTCTCAAACATATCACGAAACGCCGGAAATACAAACATAATCATAACGGTAACAACTACTATAGCAAGAAGAATAACGAAACAAGGATAAATCAATGTTCCGATTACTTTACTTTTAATAGCTGCTTGTTTTTTCAACAAATCAACAAGACGTCCCATAGTCTTTTCCATTTCACCGGAATCTTCACCGGCTCTGGAAAGACCAACATATATATTACCGAAAATTTCTTTATACATTGCAACTGTATCCGCAAATGTTGCACCTGCAATAACCTGTTTTCTAATTTCTCTTGCCAATAATCTTATTCTGGAACTTACTGCGTCTTTTTCCAAAAACACAAGCCCCTCAATCAACGGTACACCCGTTTGAATAAGAGTTTGGAATGTTGACGTAAAATCTATCAGCTCCTGCAAGCTAAGCGGACTCAATTTTACCTTTGCAGCCGCTACTTTTTCTGATTCTTCAAAAACTTTTGTAGGAATCAGACCCAATTTACGAATATTTTCACGGGCGGTTTTTATATCATCAGCTTCAATCTTTCCGCCGACTACTTCATTATTATCTTTTAGAGCCTTATAGTTGTATATTGTCATTTATTTTACCTTTATTCAGTTACCGGACCCAACACTCTGACAAATTCTTCAATCGTCGTTTCACCGTTGAGTATATGATTTAAACAAGACTGCTGCAGTGTTTTCATACCACTGCCGACTGCAGCTTCTTCAATTTCAATATCATGAGCACTTTGCGCAATTAATTTCTTTATCTCTTTGGTTATATTCATAATCTCATATACACCAAGTCGACCTTTATAACCCTCATGTCCGCACTCAAAACAACCTTTTGGACGATATAAAGTCCGTTTCATGAAAGCTTCAATATCTTCTTTGTTTGCAACAACAAGCTGCGCTTCTTCCAGGGAAGCATGATAAGCTTCCTTACATTTAGGACACAAGCGGCGTACAAGTCTCTGCGCAACGATACCGGTCAATGTAGAGGACACAAGATAATCTTTTGCACCCATCTGTATCAAACGTGTAATAGTTGCCGCTGCGGAATTTGTGTGCAGTGTACTTAATACTAAGTGACCTGTCAATGCGGCAGAAATTGCTGTCTCAAGAGTTTCATAGTCACGAATCTCACCGATAAGTATAATATCAGGGTCCTGCCTCAAAATAGCTCTCATACAGGAGGCAAATGTAATACCTGCTTTCGGGTTAATTTGAGACTGGTTAATACCGTCAATTTTAATTTCAACCGGGTCTTCAAGTGTTGTAATATTGATACCATCATCATTCAAGCTTTTTAATACTGAGTAAAGCGTAGTTGTTTTACCGGAACCTGTCGGACCAACCGCAAGAATAATACCGTTCGGTGCCGATGTCATTTTCTTAATACGCTGATGATCTTCTTCTGTACCGCCTATGAGTTTTATAACTTTATCCTGGGCAGAAATACTGACCGCAGGTGCAAGAATACGAATTACCATCTTTTCTCTGCCGGATATAGGGAGAGTATTTATACGGAAGTCATAAGACACATTATTATATTTAATAGTGAATGTACCGTCTTGAGGGCGCCTATGCTCAGCAATATTCATTCTTGATAAGACCTTAAAACGTGCAATGATTGAAGATTCAACCTTTGCGGGCAAGTCCAATACCTTTTTCAAAACGCCATCAATACGATAACGAACTATATAGTTATTCAAACGCGGTTCTATATGGATATCAGACGCCTTCATATCAATTGCATCAGATATAATTTTATTTGCAAATTTTGCAACTGTACCGCTGGCATCTTCAAGTTCACGGTCAACCTGGTCAAACAAAGATTCTTCAACATCAAATTGAAGTTTTTCTTCTTCGATTCTTTTGACCATTGCATTTGTCTCTTTTGAAGAATCATTATAATACTTCGCAAGAGCATTCATAAATTCCATATGCGTCAAAATATAAACTTTTGGACGCAAACCTGAAAGATATACTACCTCGTTTATTGCTTTTTTGTTATTAGGGTTAACCATACCGATAGACAGGAACCTTCCGTCTGTCGCCAATGGTATTAATTGATTTTCTCTGATAAAATCCTCAGGCAGCATCTTTGTTACAGCAATATCAATATTTAGCTGAGCTGCAGTAACAGAAGAATACCCCTGCTGATCAGATAAAGCCTTTTTCAACTGCTCTAATGTAACAAATCCCATTTTTACTAAAATGGAACCAATCGGAACAGCTTGCTTTTTGGCTTCTGCAAGTGCCTCAACAAGATGATCATCAGTGAGATAACCCGCCTCTATTAATATTTCACCAATTTTTTTCTTAGTTTTTGAAACGGCAGCCATAAGACTTTCGCTGCCAAAATTCATATTAATATATTCTTTAAGGAGCACATCAAAACTTTTTTCATCAATAGAAATAAATTTTATCTGCTCTGTGACAAACTTTGATACAAGGCTGGTAATCTGAGTTTTGTCAGCCCCGACAGGTACAGCTACAAAAAACAAATCATTTTTTTTGCTAACAGGTATAAATCTGTATTTCTCGATATCAGCTTGTTTGAATGTTAAAGCAAAATCGTGATTTATATTGTGCTTAATCTTATTTAATTTTTCTGCGGTATCATCATTTATCATTCTATCCGGGTATTCCTTCCGACAAATTTAAATTCAGTATGGATTTTTAAATAAAGCTTTCCACACCCGCTGAAATGCATTGGTGCGGAAAGCTTTTTCAGAAGTTATAATAATTCAACATCACTTTCTTGTTTTGCAATATCTTCAGAATCTTTAAGTATTCTTGGAGTAATTACAATAACCAGTTCTGTCTTTTCATTGCTGGTAACAGTATTTCTGAAGAACGTACCTATCACAGGAAGATCGCCAAAGAACGGTAATTTAGTAACTTGTTTTGTTTCTTTTTCCTGGATAAGACCACCGATTACGAGAGTTTCGCCATCTTTGATTCTAATGTTACCGAGATCAAGCGTACGTCTCTGCATCAATGTAGCTGCAATGTATCTGCTCTGCGAACCTTCTACGCTGTCATATATAGGATCACCTTTTTGAGTAGCATAAGCCGGTTTAATATTCATTGTTACATAACCGTCAGAGCTGATATAAGGAACGAGTTCAATTGAAATACCTTCATCATCTGCAATGGTGTAAGTTTTTTGGACACCGGCAACAGTACCGCCGTATGCACCTGACATCAATTGAGCCTCTGTTGATTTAATATAGTCAGAAGTCAATTTAAATATAGATTTTTGACCATTTGTAACAATCAACTTCGGATTAGCAAGGGTACGACCTTTACCATTTTCAATTAAATAATGCAAGCTATATGCAAGTGTAGTTGGTCCTTTATATCTGCTTACAGAATATAACGGCTTATAAGCACCATCTTCACCCTGAGTTACATATGTAATACCATGACCACGGAAGAATGTAGGATACAACTCATTTGTATTCAAACCTGTGTCACCAAATGAAGCACTAAAGAACGGAGTGAACAACTGCCATTGGTTGTTAAATTCTTTAGAACCGGATTCGTTGAGTTCAACCATTTGAAGCTCAACATAAGCTTGAGGTTGTTTTTTATCATTCAATTTAATAAATTCTTTTACAAGTTCTACCTGGTCTTGAGATGCACCGGTTAAATTAACAACACCGGTCTGCGGTATGTAAGTTACAGTCAAAGCACCACGACCGACTGATCTTAATTTGTCAGTCTTCAAACCGCTTCTTAATGTACATGCAACTTTTGCCTGTCCGAGTCTGATAGTATTGGAATAATCAGCATCTTCGAGTTCATCTGTATCTGTAGTATCGGTTTCACCGGCGCCAATATCATCAGCACCGCCGGTTATAATACCAGCAGCACCGCCTGACCAGCCTCCGCTTTGAGCTGCGTTATTGCCGCTATTACCGCCACCGCTATCCAATTCATCCTCATCTTCATAGAGGTCGGTCGATTCCAAATCTGAAATTTCTTCGTCAGACTTAATCATTTTAGCATTCGGGAAAATTGACTGGCAAATTAAATATGCCATTTCCTTAGGCGTTGAATGATTAACTTTGAAGTTTACAGATATCGGTTTAACGTCAATTTTTGCAACAATTTTTTGTGCCATTTTGTAGTCATTATCAGTACCGAATAAAACAAGTTCGTTATTATTCGGGTTAGTAACGACTATTCTGCTGTTGGACAAGCCGGGTCTGTTAGTAGAAAATACGTTTTCGTTAAGGAACTGAGCGACCCTTGCAGCATCAACATATTTTACAGGAATAGTCATCATATTTTGCTTTGATATATCTGAATTTATACTTGCTTCTTTTGAAAGAACCAATAAAGTATCATTTTCAATTAAATATGACAAATCACCTGCCTGCATAATCATTTTGAATGCTTCATTCAAGGTAACATCAACTAAATCCAGTGTAATCTTACCCTCTACAGAACTGTGGAAAATGATATTCATTCCGGCTCTGTCGGCAATCATTCTCAATGCCTGCTTAGTATCAGTATCTCTCAAGCTGACACTGATTTTTTGGTTGCCTTTTGTCAGGTTAACTTCTCCATCCAATTTAATTCTGTCGGTTTCTTGGTATGTGCCTCTTATCATAGGCTTCAAAACCGATGATTTCATTTCTGCACTATTGGCAACAGCGGCAAATCCTAATGTTGCAGCCAGCACCAGTGCCGAAACTCCGATTGATAAGACTTTTGCGTTCTTAACATTAAACATTTATCTGCTAACTCCTATTGGTTAATTACTTCCATTTATTTCTATAATATTTCTTGAAACGGACTTATAAGCTCCGCCGAATTGTCTTGACAGATTTGAAACAGGATTTATATTAACCCCGCCGTCAACTTCTTGTCCGACAGATGCTCTATAAATATTTGTTCCGCTTTTCAATACAACTCTATCTTTTGTGATATCTATAATCTGATAATCCTTAACGACATCGCCCTTGTGAACAAGCTGGTCAACACCGCCGACGTTAATAATAGCAGACGGTCTGGCTTTGTCATACATAATACCGGAAATTTTTGTTGTAACCATATTATTATATACAGGATTAATATCTTCGGGAATATCGTCCGGAGGAGCGATAATATCAAATTTAGGCGGCGCGACTGAAATAACCGGCATTTCCTCTGCTGCCGTGATAAACGGAACAAAAGGATCCGGTCGACCGCCGTTTGTAACAGCAACTACAACATTTTTCTTTTCCATTGCTGCTTTTAAATTAGATTGTTCGCCATTTTTCAACGGAGACGGTGCACCTTGTTGAGCGGCACCGGTAACTGCCTGATTATTACCCTGAGGGTCTTGTCCTGGCTGTCCGGGATTTGATGGTTGAGCCGGTGTAGAATTTATATCTACGTTAACAACAGTATCGCCACCGGGCTGTGCTTGAGCCGCATCCGGGGGTGCCGGATTTTCTCCGTTTGCCTTATCGTAAAAATAGTCGCCCATTTCAGCAGTAGCATCAACAGTCTGAGTTTGCTCCGGCACAGACGGCTGCATAAAATATGTTTTATACAGGTAAACACCGGCACCTATCACAGCCAATACCAAAAGAACTAACACAGTATTGTTACTCTTTTGCGGCGGCTGCGGAGCCTGTTGCTGCTGTTGAGCTTGTTGCTGCATGTCTGCAGGCTGTTCTTCAGGAATGTTCAACTCCGGTGTGTTATCAAACGAAGTGTCCTGATTGTTCACATAAATGTCCGAGTCATCTAACTCGCCGAACATTTTATCTAAGTCTTCTAAATCTCCAAACATTTACACTCTCTTCATACTTAATTCTTGTAATATGTTAACTTGTCAATAGACTTTGAAAAACATACAATCAGTCTATTTTTATATAATCTTAATACATTATTTAATGAAAGGCAAACAAATATTTTTTTTAGAAACTTAATATATTATACATTTTTTTGCAAAAAAGTTCTATAATATAACAATGAAAGATTTAACATTAATCGCTCCAATCAAGACACCGCAAGACTTTCAGCTTTTCCTGCCGGAAGTCAAATGTAAACATTTTTATGTTTACCACCACAAATTCCTCAATGAAAATTTCAACTATATAGAGGAGTTTATTAAGGAGGCTCATGCAAAAAATTGTAAAATTTATGTAAACTTTAAACATAATATTACTGAAGAAAATTTAATTGAAATAAAAAAATTTATAAATTATTTAAAACAAACAGAAATTGACGGTATCTTCATAAACAGTTTTGCTATACTTGAGGCAATCAAAACCCACTCTCTGCCTTTCAAAGTAATTGTGGATTCATATTTTGATATACATAATCTTGCCGGTATAGATTTTGTCAATATGTTTCATAACGTAGACAGGATAATAGTCACGGAAGAAATATACCTGAAAAACATTGCAAAAATACATAAATATAAAAATATCCCCCTTGCCATTGATTCTGACAATTTGCCCTGGTGTGCGGAAGATATAAAAAAGTCAAATGCAGTTGATGCAATTGTTATAAAAGGGAAATTTGCATCTTCACTGGAAATTCTTGAAGGCATAAAACTTGTTGAAAAAATAATACAAAAACCTAAAGTATTCAAAAACCAAAAACTGCCATTTAAACACATACGAAAGAGCATATATCAGACAAACCATTTCTCAGGCGAAATGATGAGTGCACAAGGCGCAAACTTTAAATTCAGCAGGAATATTCAGAAGTTTGAATGGGAAAACAGGCGTCCAAGGTTACATAAAGAGTTTGATTACTCATTATTGAAGATTCCTCATTTAAATATGAGGCTCTCCTCCTTAGCTCAACTTAAAGAAATCAAAAACTTTATAGGAAAAATAGGTTTTAATCCTATTTATTCAATTGAATACGGAGAAATACTGAACACTGCGGATTTATCCAAAAGCAGCTTCAATGTAATTATTGAAAAGGTAAAGAAGTTTTGTGCGGCAAACAACATCAAACTCCAGCTCAGCACCCCCAGGATATTGATAGAGAGAGACTTTGACAGAGTATATGAATACGTAAAATGTTTATGTCTGACAGAGCCGCATCCCTCAAGCGTTATTATAAACAATATCGGTTATTTTTGGGCATTTATCAATGATGACGAGCTGCAACGCATACCTATTGAAATAGGACAAGGTATAAACCTTTTAAACAGCATGTCCATAAAATGTATAAACAACCTGCATCCTATAGAAACAGTTGATTTCAGCACATTTGAAAATATAACAAACATAAAAAACTGTATAAAAAAAATTAAAAACATAATACCGACAAAAAAACTAACAATAGCCGGCAATGTAAGAATACCTACGCTTGGACTATGCCCGCTAAATAATGATACGGCAATCGTGTCCAGACTTTCGTGTAAAGCCCCTTGTCACAACGGGCATTATGCACTGAAAGACCCGTCTTTAAAAAAAGTCATGCCGTTTGTTGTTGACGGTTTTTGCAGAATGCACATGTTTCAGGATTATATACTACACCTGTATAATTACATACCTAAACTTGAAAAAATCGGTATAAATGAATTTGTTATAGACTTGAGCGACCTGCCTCCGAAATATGTTTCTATAATAATGACACATCTTCTGAATACACTTGCAGGATTTGAAATAGAAAACGACTGCTGCGTGGATGAATACTGTATATCAAAGCTTTAATCCGATGCTGCAGCAGACAGCTTTTGTTCGACAGCCTATCACTTGCGAATTTTCCTCAGAGAATATTTACACTATCTGACATTCAGGTTAAAATCATTTTAAAACATCAAAGGGGAGAAGACGTGGATATTTTAAATATTATACAGGGACATGAATTGTTAATTTCAACAACAATCCTTATTGTTGCATATATATTTATAGCTGCAGAAAAAATAAGCAAAGTAACAACAGCTCTGCTCGGTGCATCTTTAACAATATTTCTCGGACTTGTTTCCCAAACTGCAGAACTAAACGGAGCGAAAAATCCGTATTATTTTATAAATTATATTGATTTTAATGTAATATTTCTGCTGGTAAGTATGATGATTATTGTAAACATTGCAAGCACCAGCGGCATATTCAATTGGATAGCAAATGCTCTTTTAAAAAAGACAAAAGGACATCCTGTCTTGATACTCTTTGTGCTCGGGCTGTTTACGGCAGTTGCTTCTGCTTTTCTTGACAATGTAACGACTGTAATACTGGTTATGCCTGTTACTTTTGTTATTGCAAACGTACTGGAGATAAACCCTATCCCTTTTCTCATAACCGAGGTTCTTGCATCAAATATAGGCGGTACAGCAACACTTATAGGAGACCCTCCAAACATAATTATAGGGAGCAAAGCGGGATTTTCTTTTATGACATTTCTTCAGGAATTAACAGGCATCGTACTTTTAATATTAATAGCAGCTCTTGCTATTTTATACTTTGCATTTAAAAAAGATTTAACTGCAACAAAAGAGCAGATGGAGGAAGTTGCAAAACTCGACAACTCAAATACAATAACTGACAAAAAACTGGCAATAATATCAACAATTGTTATGTTTATGGTTATACTCGGATTTGTAACACACGATATAACTCACATAGAAACATTTTTGACGGCAATGTGCGGCGCCAGCGTAATGCTTCTTTTTGAAAAGCCAAAGAAAATACTGAGAAGCGTCGAATGGAACACGATATTCTTTTTTATTGGTTTATTTATAATAATAGGCGGATTTGAAGCAGCCGGCGGCATAAAAATTATGGCAAGCTGGATACTTGAAGTAACCAAAGGAAGCGAAACCGCCACTGCAATGATTATTCTTTGGGCGTCAGGCATCCTGTCAGGTTTTATTGACAATATTCCCTATACAGCGACAATGGCGCCAATGATACACCAGATACAGCTTATAGAAGGCGTCAACTACGCTCATCCTCTGTGGTGGTGTTTGTCTCTCGGTGCTTGTCTCGGCGGTAATATGACGATAATCGGCGCAGCAGCAAACGTTATAGTTTCAGAAACGGCTGCAGCACACAATAAACCAATTACCTTTATGTACTTTTTAAAATACGGAGCAGGAATAACATTTGTATCCCTAATAATAAGCTCCGTATATATATATTTCAGATTCCTGGTTTAATCATCCTTTACTACATCAAAATCAAGTTTTTTCCACATTTTAAATCCGCCTTTTAACACCATACACGGGTAACCTTTGTCTGTTGCAAGACAAGCACATTTAAAAGCTTTCATACATGCCGGATGTCCGCTGTAGATTATATTAGGCAAGTCCTTTGTAAATTTATCAAAGTTATCATATATTTTTTCCATAGGCACATGCATAGCAAAAGGTATATGCCCGTCAATATAATCATCATAACTTCTCACATCAATCAGGTTAAAAGATTTTAAGTCGTTTTCAATTTTGTCTTTCAATGCGTGTACACCAATTTTATAAGCACACTCATTTTCAAAATACTCTTTTGCACGCTTTGTATTTTTTGTAATTTCCCATAATTCTTTCATAATTTACTCCTTTTACAGTATCAATTACAAAATAAAAAAGAAAATAAGATTTTTTATCCGTCTAATGTGCATATAAAAGAGTAAAACGTATCCTGATGACGTAAGTTTTTTGCAGAAAAATACTATTGTTGCATTTAGTCACCTTCCGGACGGAGTCCTTCCTACCCAACTTGGGGAGCGAATTTCAGAACGGGTAAAAACCCGGGTAGCGAGGCTCGAAGTGAGTATTGGCGAAACCAAACGAGCGACAGAGCTGAGCGGGAAGAAAATTCAAGACAGGGTCAGAGTGGGGAGTGATTAATCGTATTTTTTCGCAAAAAACTTCTGTCATCCTGAGCTTGTCTCAGGATCTGTACCAACGTGATGTGTAGCGCAAAATGCAGAATTAAGTTAAGAGTTGAAATCTAAACCTACACAAATGCAAATCGAAAAATTGTATCGGACAAGTTTTTTGAACGTTCATTTCTTTTCTTTTGAATTGCGCATGCAAAAGAAAAGAAACGAACCAAAGAAAAGAAAACAGGCGCTGAACAAAAGAGCTTGTAGAGTCTTTAAACGAAAATTTTCCGGCACAAGACCGGATAAATTTTATTTAACATCATGCCGTTCCCCTTCCCAACCTTCCCCAAGTCGGGGAAGGAGTTCTACAAGCCTGTTATATTCCCTCCCCAACTTGGGGAGGGGTAGGGTGGGGAGTGACCCGTAAGGGGGCAACCGGCTACGGGTGTTCTAACAAGCTCTAACCGACGGCTCCGCCCGACAGGGGGACACCCCCTGTAACCCCCGTTTGGTATGCGGATAAAGCATAAAATAATACATCATCCTGAAACAAGTTCAAGATGACGTAAGTTTTTTGCAAAAAAAATACTATTGTTGCATTTAGCCACTCCCCATCTCAACCTTGTCTTGAATTGCCTTCTCGCTCAGCTCTGTCGCTCGTTTGGCTTCGCCAGTACTCCCTTCGGTCGTATCGTTCGTAAGTAAATCCGCTTCAATATCTTTTAGTATGTTTTTTGCGGCAAAAACGTCTTTAAATCCAAGCTCATTAATAGCGTTCTCTCTCTGCTCTCTCATCGGGTCTTCCCGCTTTAACACTACCAGCTCCAGTATATTTTTTAATTCTTCTGTATTCCTTACGGAATAATAATTTTGTACTATCTTTTCAGCAGAAGGGTTGTAAGGGTAAGATTTTTCGGAAACAAGATGTATTACAGGCTGCTTAGTGAGAAAAAATTCCGTAAGGAAAGACCCGCAATCTGTAATCAAAACCCTCGTTTTTGAAAATATATCCATATAGTCCCCGTTTTCATGAACAAAACCAATCTTTGCCCATTCTCCCCAATAATTTTCAATCTCCACTGCACTCATTATATTCTGTGTTTTAAGCCTGTGCTTTAATATTGGATGCGGCTTGAATATCCATTCAATTTCCCTGTGTTTTTTTGCAAATTCCAATATTTCTCTTGCGTTCCATTCAAACGTTGCATAGTTTTCCGGAGGATAATTTATAGACCAGTGAGGCGCATAAATTACATATCTTTTCTCTGTCTTATCAATCTTTTCCCTGTTTAAGTAAAAATAATCAAGCTGCGTATGTCCGGTAATTCTTAAATTTTTTCCGTTATTTTCCATATTTTTTGAATAAAAATCAAAAATAAGTTTGTTCAAAATATAATGTTTATACAAATACCTGTGAAAGCGAAGTCCGTATTCAAGATAGCTTGAAACATTGGCGACAAAATAGGGAACATAACAAGTAAGCGCAAACTTCGATGCAACAACAGGTCCCTGAGACGTAAATATATACCACGGCTGCTGATAAAAAATAATATCCGGCTCAAATTCTTTTACAGGAACAGGTCTCTGACTTTCCAAATCAAACGCCAAAAATGTCTCAAGTCCCTTTTCTTTAAAAAATTTGTAAGTATCAGAAACCTCCTGTGCCGTCATCGGTTTGCTGCTGTTTTGAGGCGCATTATTTTTTGTTATGAGTATAAACGGATGAAAATACTCTGAGTCCGACAACAATTCATACAAACTCTGACACTTCCATTTTGAAGCTTCAAAGCACACAAAAGCCACTCTTATCGGCTCTTTTTTATATTTATGTCTTAATTTTTTGAGAACTTTCTTTTGATTTTTTTTAATATAGCGGCAATTTGCTGACGTTTTCAATTCCATAAAAAAATCAGATATTGTCTTTTTATATTTTTCAGGAAAAATCATTGATACTATTTTCCCGATGTTTTCGTATGGTAAATACATTTGCTTTCTTTCTTACAATTATTTAATATAATAACATAGTAAATAAAACAAAAGGAGATTTACTCAATGCCAAACTCTGTTTTAACACAGTTCTTAAATCAAATTCCATTCGATGCAAATATATGTATATACGGTTCTAACAATATTGCCGAAAAATTGTATAAAGAAATACAGGAAAACAGAAAAGATGTTACTGTAAAATTTTTTATTGACTCCAACAAAACCGGCAATCTCTGCGGACTTCCGATATACCTCATAACCGAGATACCTGCTTACTCTAAAGACATCGACCTTGCAATAGTTGCATCATATTCCGCAAGGTATTATCTTGAGCTGCTGTTAAAAGGTTTTGGAATAACCGAGATTTTAAAAATTAATAAAGAAGTATTTTATGAATTGCGCAATAAATTATTCTTAAACAAAGACCTGAGTACACAGACATCTGTTTTTAAAATAGGTGAAGACAAAGAACTCTACAAAATGATTTATGATGCCAGAGGAGGTATCAATAAAAACAAGATTTACGAATATTACATCAGCAAACACAATGAAGAAATAATCGGATACGGCTCCAATAACACCTATTCAATAGATCATTATTTTGAATTTATAAACAAAAATGCAATAAAAACGGTTATAGACGCCGGAGGCTATGACGGATTATTTTCTGTAATGTTCTTACAAAGATTCCCCAACTGTGAAAAGGTATTTTGTTTTGAACCTTGCTACGAAAAATTCAAAGCACCGATACTCGATACAATAATTCAAAACGACAACCGCATTGAAATAGTTAATAAAGGCTTGTGGAACGAAAGGACTACCCTGAAATTCAGAGAAGAACTGCAGGCAAAAACCGGTTCCGGTGTAGTCGGCGTAAAAAAAGATTTTGGACGTGCACAGCAAATAATAACAATAGATACAGAAAGTATAGACAACTTTGTTAATGACAGAAAAACAAAAATTGATTTTATTAAAATGGATATAGAAAATTCAGAGATGAAGGCACTTGAAGGTGCAAGAAAAACACTGACAGAGCATCGTCCGCAGCTCGCGGTTTCTATATACCATTCAGACGAACAATTTTTGAATATCCCTGTTTATTTGAATGAAATTTTAGAGGATTATGAATTTAGATTGGGTCATTACAGCCGCAAGACTTTAGAAACAGTCTTATATGCAATACCCAAAGAACTGTCCGTCAGGTAATTACATAAGACAGATAAGAAGCGCAGTGATATTTCCCTGCAACATCTAATGCCGCAGGTACCGCTGTTCTTTTGAAATCACCCCCGACAGTAAGTGTGTCTGTATTTACGGGTTAGTATAATATTATCCGCAGGTTATTTTTACGATTTCTGCAGCAGAATAAAAATCATTTATGACAAATATTTTTGCTTTGAGTTTTTTTTCAGCTTCTTTAACAGTCACATTGTCAAGAAAATCATTAGAGTATGCACGGAGCATAACAGATGGTATAATAATATTTTTATAGCCTTTCCCCTCAAGCTGTGCAATGAAATCATTTCCTGTTATTAACCCTGCGACTGTTACGTCTGCACCAAAAAATTTGTTCTCAAGAATTTCAATATGACAGGTAAGATTTTTTATTTTGTTCAGTTCTTCCGTTATTTCTGCTATAACCCCGGAAGCGCATTTTGAGGTTGCAAAGCAGAACTGTTTTTTTTGTTCAATTGTTTTTGGCAGTTTCTTTTTTCTTTTTTCAAAATCATCGATAAGAAGCCGGATTGCCCCGACCCCGTCTTCTATCTGGGCAAACTGACCGTAATATTTTCGAGGCGGAATTTCCATATCAGCCTTTATAAAAAATTCATCACTAGCCTGCGCAAGATGTTGCTTCATTTTTTTGTTAAAATTTTCCACAGTTTCAATTGTATGAACTGCAATATCTTTTGTTACCTGTGCAAGATTGTTTTTGTGAAATTTAGTAATTCCGACCGGCACCACCGCAACAGACTGGATGATGGATCTAAATTTTTCAAAATCTCTGAAAGTTTTTTCCAGCTCCTCTCCGTCATTGTATCCCGGACATAATACTATTTGAAGATGTACGGGAATATCAGATTTTTTTAGCCAGTCCAGATCATTTAAAATATTTTTTGCTTTGGGATTGTTAAGCATCTTTGCACGGAGTTCGGGGTTAGTCGTATGTACAGAGACATACAAAGGTCCGAGGTGCAGTTGTTCAATTCTGACTTTGTCTTTTTCTGTAAGGTTTGTCAGTGTAACATATGTTCCCTGCAAAAAAGACAGCCTGTAATCGTCATCTTTTATGTATAACGTTTCTCGAAGCCCTTTCGGCTGCTGGTCGACAAAGCAAAAAACACAGTGGTTTGTGCATGGTTTTATTCTGTCGAAAACCGCCGATTCAAAAACAATACCCAAATCTTCATCAAAATCTTTTTCTATCTCATAGATTTCAGTTTCACCGTTTTTCTTTTCAACTTCGATTTCTATATTTTCAGAATTAATCAAAAAGCGATAGTCTATCATATCCTGCATTTTTGTATTATTTACAGAAATAATTTTGTCGCCTTTTTCAAATTCCAACTCTTGCGCTATTGAATTTTTCAATACTTCACTAATAACGGCACTCATTGCATTTTCTCTTTCAATGATTTCATTAGTTCTATATAGCCGGAAATGTCAGATAAATTCTTTTCCAAAAGCATTTTTTGTATTTCATCAAATGTTATATACTCATCTTCCGTCATATTTTTTAAATCGAGAATAAACGACTCAAGTTTCAAAATTGCATCATCAAGAAACATCAATCGGTCTTCTCTTGAAAGCAGCAACATTGTCGAAAGTTTTGTCTGCAATTCCATAAAAAACTGTGACGGATTTTCACTAAAATTCAAAGAAAAAAGTTCTTTGAAATGTTTTTTTGCACTCGGGGTTGTTCCGTAATATGTTGATTTTTTCCCGCCTTCTGAAAAGCTGCTTCGCACTGTGACACTGCCTGCCTTCATAAGCCTTTTCAATGCCGGGTGCAATGTTCCGATACTCGGTTTCGTAAAAAATCCAAACTTTTCCGTTATTTCTGCACGCAACGAATACAGCGTCCGTTCCTGATTGTTTAAAATATATAAAATCAACAGTTCAATCATATTTATAAGATAACATAAATTGTTTTTTTCAAATAGTCAACATCAGTAAATATAGGAGACAATCTCTCAATATAATCCGGCACAGCAGTGCAGCCGGTTCTCTTTCAATAAGCATCTCATGAATAAAATGTAAGAATATTTGTAAAATTCTTGTAAATCACGTTTTTTACATGTTAATATATTTATTGTAAAAGATTGTGGATGTTCAATATATGGAATTTTTCAGAAAGAATCAAAAAATAATTGTTGGAATAATTGCAATAGCGTTTATTATATTTATGCTTGCACCGGTAATACTATCTTTCGTTGCAATGTCTGGAAAATAATAAATTAGGATTTGCTTATGTCATATTTCAGCCGTTATTTAAAGGCTTTTTTTATAATATTTATACTTTTTGCATTTTCTCTAAGTGCCAACTGCACGCAGAATCATATTGAGAAAAAACGCAGAGAAACTCACGCAAAGGTCGTCAGATTGAGATGGCTTGAGTCGCTTGAAACTAACAAATTATACAAAAACCAGCGCAAACTTGAACAAGCCTCCCAGAATCTTGAAGCAAATAAAAAACAGTATTCCAACGCTCAAGACAGGCTTGTTGTATTACAAAAAGAACTTGACGATACGATGGCAGAGCTTTCGGTTGCGCAATTCCGCTCAAAAAGCAGAATAAGACAAATCTTCAAAAAACAGCGTAAAGGTATGTTTCAGCTTCTGCTTTCAACAACTGACATAAATACATTTTTAGACAGAATTTATTATCAAAACGTTATCACCAAAAAAGATAAAAAAAGACTTGCTTATTTAAAGGAAAAATCCAGACGAGTTGCTCTTTTAAGACTCCAGGTAGAGCAGCAGAAAAATATTATTGCATATTCCATAAAGAACATAAACGCCCAGCAGCAAAATCTGCAAGGTGCAATCAACAAGAATGAATCCTCTATACAGCGTTACCGAACTGACAGAGCTTACTATGAAAAGGCTGAAAGAGAGCTGGCAAAACAGTCGGAAGCTCTCGGAAATATGATTAACCGAAACACTAAAGGCAGTGCGGTGAAGGTAATGTCCGGATTTATGAAACCTATTGCGGGACCGATTACCTCACCTTTCGGCTATAGAACCCATCCGATATTTAAGTCAAGAATATTCCATTCAGGCATTGATATCGGAGGTGTAAACGGCGGAAAAATCAGAGCAGCAAACTCCGGCAAAGTCATATACTCCGGATGGTACGGCGGATACGGTAAAGTTGTTATTATTGACCACGGTCGTTATAACGGTCAGCCTACAACAACACTTTATGCACACATGTCAAGATATGTCGTAAGTGCAGGTCAGGTCGTCACCCGCGGTCAGGTTATCGGCTATGAAGGGTCAACAGGCTACAGTACCGGTCCACACTGTCACTTTGAAGTACGTGTAAACGGTAAGCCGCAAAATCCTTTGAATTACATATAAAATAAGGGAAATTAAGTGAAAAAAATAACTTTATTATTGATAATATTTACATTTTTGACAGGATTGGGCTTGCCGTCCATATCTGCCGAAGTTTTTGACACTCCTGTTGATACCTATGTAATGAGCAAAGAGGATTTAAAAGCCCAAAAACGGGCTGAAAAAGAAGCGCAAAAACAGATAAAACGCGAACAAAAGGAACAAAAGAAACGCGAAAGAGAAGCAGCAAAGCTTGAAAAGAAAAAACAAAAAGCACTTGAAAAAGAACAATCGGCTGCAAAACAAGACGCGGAAAAAAGTGAAGAAAGTACAGAAAAGAAAACTTTTTTCGGACGTAAATTCTTTTCACGTACTGAAAAAACAGAAGGCGAACAGGAAGATAAGGATAAATTAATTGAAACAGAAAATAGTCAGGAGCCTTCAACTGTTGAAAATAAAGAGCAGCAGCCGCAAAGTAATAAAACAGCGGAAGAACCGGAACCGAATCCTACTGATGTTATGGTAGACAGTGATACTATTGAATATTTCCCGGAAAGACACGAGTTTGAAGCAGTCGGGCATGCAAAAGTCATTTTCCCGAGTGAAAAATCTACTTTAATGGCTGATAAAATAATTTTCAACCACGACACAAACTATATAAAAGGTTATGACAATGTAGTTATGATAAGAGAAGGACAAAAAGTTTTCGGAGACTATGTACAAATCGATTTAAACGAAGAAAACGCTCTTATTACAAAACCGGTTATGCATCGTATGAACATAAAAATTCAAGCAAAAGATGCTACTGTTTACGATGCAAAAACAGAAGCAATGGAAGGCAGCGCAAAATTTGAAGGCGAAGGTGGTATGTATAAATTTACCTCGCGTTCAATTTTTGGTTTCAACAATCCAATCTTACCCGATGCAATAGACAAAGAGTATTTGATAAAAGAGAAATTTGACAACAAATGGAATCTTAAGGCAAATAAAATTATTATTGATTCAAGAAAAGACCATGATGTTGTAACCCTTGTGAATACTGATATCTATCTTAAAGGACATAAGGTGGCAAAAGCAGGAAAAATAAAGCTTTATACCGATAAAGACCAAAATTTTGTTGAAACTAACATGATAGAACTCGGAAGCATGCGAAACATGGGGGCTTATATAGCACCGTCCGTCGTTTTGCCTGTTCCGGGCGGTGCTACTTTAAAAATAGGTCCCGGCTTGATGTTGAAAGATGAGCTTGGAGTAGGTGCAATCGGTAGATTTATGTCAGAGACAAACCGTACAGCATTCGGCTACGGAACGGCAGAAGACCGTTTTGTAATGCGAGGCAGACAGACATTAGGCGACAGCATGTACGTTGATTACGCAATAAACACCTATATGAGTGACTGGTTTATGGGCAGCAGAATGCCGCAGCACGGATTCCAGCTTGTTCATAAAAAAGTATACAATCTTGATGATATCGGTGTTCGTTTTGAAAACAGATTTACGGCAGGTTATGCAAAAGACTGGAAGCGTGATTTTGGTACAACCCGATTCAGATGGATGACTCAATCAACAAAAAGCTTTTTGCAATACAAAGACTTAGACCACGATTTTGCTGCGGATTTAGGCGTTTCCGTTCAGACTGTTGCCTCTTTGTACGGAACAGGTAATACTTACGGTATGGCAAGAATCGGTCCTACATTGAGAACACAGTTTAAAAACTGGCAGCAGTACGTAGCATACTATATAGGCGGTGAAGCCGGTAAGTCTCCGATGTATTTTGACAGGTTCTACTATGGTAAATCCAGCGTTATGCTTGGCGAATCATTGAGGTTGAACAGATATCTGACATTAATGTATACTGCAACACTGGCACTTTCAGATACACCGAACGACAAAATGCTTCAGGAAAACAGATTTTATGTCGCAGTGGGACCTGATGATTTCAAGGTGCTTTTAGGTTATGACGCTTACAGACAGAGTACTGTTTTTGGTATAGACATGGCTCTTGGAGCAGATAATTCCGAAGCTGAATTTAAACGTATGGTCTTAAACGAACCGGAAAAGGTCGGTAAATCGAATAAGAAAAAGAAAAATAAACCTGTCAGGGTAAAAAGAAGACCTGTAGAAACAACACCGGTTGACCGTCCTGAAAATCCGATGGACAGATCCGTCAGGGACTACAATGATTACAACCCCGGATTTAATATGTTTAACAATGCTATTATTCAGCCGTCCATGATTCGTCCGTCGGGATACTAAGTTGAAAAAAAATGGTTTGTAGTATAATGATATAGACTAAACTGACAAGGGGAAGTTAATGACATTAAAAGATTGGTTTGAAACAAGAAAAGAACAACAGATTGCGGCTCGACCCGTTGATCCTAAAATAGATGACAATATCGGCAAACTATGGGTGAAATGTTATAACTGCAACGCCCAGCTGCTAAGAAAAGATTTGGAACATCACATGATGGTCTGTCCGAACTGCGACTATCATTTCAGAATAGATGCAAGAACGAGAATTGCACAGCTTTTTGACGAAGGTACATTTGAGGAATGTTTCCGTAACATAACTCCCGCAGATCCTTTGGATTTTGTTGATACCGAGTCTTATAAAGAAAGACAAAGAAAAGCAAAAGCTGCAACAAACCTTGATGACGCGGTTATAACAGGAACAGGACTCGTTGAAGGAGAAAAGATAGCCTGTGCTGTTATGGACTTTGGTTATATGGGCGGCTCAATGGGCAGCGTTGTCGGCGAAAAGGTTACCCGCATGATGGAAGAAGCTATAAAACAAAAGATTCCTATGGTTGCAATTACCGCTTCCGGCGGAGCAAGAATGCAGGAAAGCGCATTGAGCCTTATGCAAATGGCAAAAACAAGTTGTGCTGTCGCAAGACTAAACGAAGCAAAAATTCTATATATAACAATTTTGACCGAACCGACTTATGGCGGTGTGACAGCAAGTTTCGGTACAATTGGTGATATTATCATAGCTGAACAAGGTGCAAGGATTGGCTTTGCAGGCAGAAGGGTTATAGAACAGACCATAAGACAAAAACTGCCGGCAGATTTCCAGACTGCTGAATATCTTCTGAAACACGGTCAAGTGGATATCATATCGAAAAGAGTAGATTTAAAACACACCTTAGGGACAATATTAAAACTTCATAAAAAGTAGGAAAATGAGTATGTTAACATTAGATTTTGAACAGCCTATTGTAAATATTGAAAAGAAAATAGAAGAACTGAGAAAAATGAGTGAAGAATCAGGCATAGACTTGTCAAAAGAAATTGAAACTTTTGAAGAACAGTCCAAGGAATACAAAAAAGAACTGTACGAAAATTTAAAACCTGTGCAGAAACTTCAAATCGCAAGACATCCCAATCGTCCGAATTTTATGGACTATATTGGCTTGATGACGACAGATTTTATAGAAATGCACGGTGACAGATGCGGAACTGACGACAGGGCAATAATCGGCGGACCTGCAAGAATTGATGGCAGACCTGTTATGATTGTTGGCACAATGAAGGGAAAAACAACCAAAGAAAACCTTGAGTACAATTTTGGTATGCCCCAGCCGCAAGGTTATCGCAAAGCGTTGAGACTTTTTGAACACGCAAACAGATTTGACCTGCCTATTATCACTTTGATAGATACACAAGGCGCTTATCCCGGTATCAAGGCAGAAGAAACAGGGCAAGGCGGAGCTATTGCGGAAAACCTTAAAGAAATGGCAAAACTTGGCGTTCCGGTAATCGCTATAATTACAGGTGAAGGCTGTTCCGGCGGTGCTTTAGGGCTTGCTGTCTCAAACAAAGTATATGTATTAGAACATGCATACTATACCGTTATTTCTCCGGAAGGCTGCGCGTCAATATTATGGCGCGATGCTTCACTTGCTTCTGCAGCAGCGGAT
The DNA here is from genome assembly GCA_944326475.1 of Candidatus Gastranaerophilales bacterium. Lineage (GTDB taxonomy): Bacteria > Cyanobacteriota > Vampirovibrionia > Gastranaerophilales > Gastranaerophilaceae > CALUPY01. The sequence continues at coordinate 8,913 of CALVEC010000002.1, read as the reverse complement.
GCTTTGAAAATTACCGGAAGCGATTTGCTCAAACTGGGAATCATTGACGGTGTCATAAAAGAGCCGATGGGCGGCGCTCATTACGATTACGAATTTATGGCAAACGAGATGAAAAAGACCATACTTGAAGCACTTGATGAAATGAAAGATATGACACCGCAGCAGCTCAAGGATGACAGATACGACAAATTCAGAAGAATGGGTGTGTTTAATCAGTAATGAAAGACTATTATGAAATTTCCGTAAATATTAACCCCGCAGCCATCGAGCTTGTGACAGATGTGTTTTTTGAACAATTTGAATGCGAAGGGGTTATTCAGGCTGAAGAAAAATATAAGGATTTGGAGCTTATTGAAACGACGAATAATATAGCAAAGGGATATATATTGTTCGAGGAAGAAAAATTTGCGCCGCTTGATATCCAAAAAATATTTTATAATGCAAGAGAAGAACTTAAAGAAAAAGGGTTTTCAGAGGAAGAACTCGGAAGCTGGTCTATTGACGCCAAAAAGGTTGTCAACCAGGACTGGTCAAAGAAATGGAAAGAGCACTGGAAACCGACACGGGCATCGGAGCATATAGTTATATGCCCGAGCTGGGAAGACTATGCTTTGAAAAAGGACGAGATACTTATTCATCTTGACCCCGGATCGGCATTCGGAACAGGTACACATGCAACAACACAGCTTTGCATACAGGCAATTGAAAAATACGTGAAGGATGGCGATTTTGTTGCAGATATCGGAACCGGCTCGGGAATACTTGCTATAGCAGCTGTAAAATGCGGGGCTTCACGCGCTGTCGGGATAGATAATGACCCTCTTGTTATTGATGTAGCAATTGACAACGCGCAGGTTAATAATGTTTTAAGCAAAATTGAATTTGAGCATAAAACTGCGGATGAGTTGTTAAAAAATCATTCGTCTGAATTTGATTTTGTTGCCGCCAATATTTTGCACAATGTGCTTGCAGAAATTATGGAAGATTTGAAAGGTCTGATGAAAAGCGGTGCATATATGGTTTTGAGCGGAATACTCGATGAGAAAAAACAGGTTGTGTATGACGCAATTGAAAAACACGGACTTTGTATTGTTGAAACCCTAAAACAAGAAAACTGGATAGCTATTGTAGTAAAAAAAACACAGGTTTAACAGAAATTTTTGCTCAAAAATAAGGATTAAAAGTTTGTATATTTTTCTCCGTCCGTGATATTATTTAATATGCAACATTATTTAGACGGAGTGAGGTATAAATGTTTGAAAAATACAGAATCGGCGTGGATGTAGGCGGTACAAACGTAAAAATTGCACTTGTGGACAAAAAAGGTGAAATCAAATTTTCAAAAACCGTTCCGACTCGTGCTGAAATGGGTTACGAGTACACAATCAGCAATATTCAACAGTCCATTAAGGACTTAATATCGGAAGCAGATATAGAAAAAGGCGCATTAGAGGGAATTGGATTCGGTTTTCCGGGACAAATCGACTGCGATAAAGGTATAGTAAGGCTTGCACCGAATATTCCGGGCTGGGTTAACGTTCCTATAGCAGAAATTATGCAGAAGGAATTTAACGTCCCTGTAAAAGTCGATAATGACGTACGCTGCGCAGCACTCGCAGAACTGAACTACGGCGCCGGAGTCGGCTGTAAAAATCTCATCTGTATTACAGTCGGAACAGGTATCGGCTCAGGTTTAATTATTAACGGAAAAATTGTTCGCGGAGCAAGCAATGCAGCCGGAGAAATAGGGCACATAAAACTGGAAATGAAAGAAGGACTTCTTTGCGGCTGCGGAGACAGAGGCTGTTTGGAGGCTTACGCGTCAGGACCTTCCATTGTAGCTCTTGCAAAAGAATACGTAAAAGGCGGGAAATCAGCTAAATTCAGAGAACTTGCCGGCTCAATTGATGCAATAACCCCCGCTATAGTGGCTCAGGCCGCAGAACAAGGCGACTCGGTTGCAAAGAAGATTTTTGAAATTATGGGCGAATATATAGGTCTGGGTTTAGCAAGTGTTGTAAACCTTCTAAACCCTGAAAAGATAGTCATTGGCGGCGGAGTAGCAGATGCCGGCGACATACTGCTTGAACCGTTGAGAAGGACTTTAAAAGCACGTACAATGCCTATTCAGGGAGAAGCTGTAGAAGTAGTTCCGGCACAACTCGGTAACACCGCAGGAATTATCGGCTCAAGCCTCCTTATAGATAACTAATTATAGATAACTAAAAAGACCGGTTTTAAATTCCGGTCTTTTTGTTTTTAGGTTTTTCTATATTGCTGTCAATAAAAAACAGCAGCGGTATTACAATAATTGCAAGTATCCCGAAAATCCGAAACGAATCCATGTAAGCAAGAAGGTGAGCCTGCTGTACCATTTGCTGATATAGAGTACTTTGTGCCATATAATGCGCCACGGAAGGGTGGGCATATTGAGAAAGAGCAGCCGCAAGAGTCTCGAGTTTATCCGTAAAAACAGGATTCAACTCTGTCAAATTATCCACAAGGTAGTGTTGATGAATTTGAGAAAAACGGGATATTGAAGTTGCAACAAACGAAGTTCCGACAGCAGAACCTATATTTTTCAACAAATTTTGTACACCGCTGGCGTTTGTAAGCTGTGCGTTGTGCAAAGTGTTGTTTGAAAGCGTTATAAGCGGTATCATTGCAAATCCCATACCAAGACCGTAAAAAATATTAGGGATTATAATATTTACCGTAGATATCTGTAAATTAAGGTTTCCGAATACAAACCCGCCTAAACCGATAAAGAACAAACCTATCGCTACAAGCATCCTGTTGTCTATTTTATCTGCAATGGCAGCACATATAATTACTGACACCATGCACCCCATGCCGCGCGGCATCATTGAAAAACCGCTTAAAAATGCAGTATACCCGAGCATAACCTGTAAAAACTGCGGTAAAATAGCAAGAGCAGCATAAAGTATAAGGTTTATTACAACGAGTATAATAGTACCGTTCAAAAAGTTTTTGTCTTTAAAAACAGAAAGGTCTATTAGGGATTCTTTATTTTTCAGCTGGGATATAAAAAATGCGATACAAGCAACTACCGATACTGCAGATGTCCAGCAAACCCAAGTTGCATTAAACCAGTCAGAGTTGTTACCTTTATCAAGTACAATTTGCAGCGTCACAAGCCAGACAACAAGAAAGAAAAAACCGATACCATCAGTTTTGACGTTCTTTTGCTTACGTGCATAAGGCGGATCTTCAAGCACTGCATTACAAATAAATACGGCAATAACGCCAAACGGTACGTTTATAAAGAAAATCCAAGGCCATGTCCAGTTGTCTGTTATCCAACCGCCCAGCACCGGTCCGATTATAGGTGCAAGCAAAACACCTAGCGCAAACATTGCCATTGCTGCAGGTCGTTTTTCTTTTGGGAAGCTCTCAAGCAAAACCGCCTGCGCAATCGGTATTATACCTCCGCCGCCAACACCTTGCAGTATGCGGAATATAACCATCTGCCCGAGAGAATGCGCCATACCGCAAAGCATTGACGCCAAAGTAAAAATCACAACACTGATTATTAAAAAGTTTTTTCTTCCCAATACACGGCTAAACCAATCGACCATCGGAATTATAATACCGCTCGCAATAAGATAGCTCGTCAAAATCCACGTTGATTCATCATGACTTGCGGAAAAACTCCCCGCCATATGAGGAAGTGCAACGTTTGCAATAGTTCCGTCTATAGCAAATATGATTACCGGCAAAAGTATTGCCGCAGTGATAATCCAGGGATTGCGAGACGGTTTCCATTCATCTTGTGATATAATATCGTTGTTCATAAACAGATTCTCTAAAAAAAGGCACCCTCCCTTCACGTAGTCAGAAAGGGTGCTGAATGTTAAGATAGGGTTATTTTATTTTACTTTGACTTTTGGCACAACTGACATACCCGGCACAATCGAGTATTTGTCAGTATCTATTTTTTCTGTAAATACAATTTTAACAGGGATTCTTTGGACAATTTTAACGAATGAACCAACAGCATTCTCAGGCGGGAACAAGCTGGATTTTGCACCGGAGCTTCTTTGAATACTGTCAATTTCACCCTTAAATACTTTATCCGGGTATGTATCAACTTTTATATCGACAGGCTGACCGGGTTTCATGTGACGGAGCTGGTTTTCTTTGTAGTTTGCAACAACCCATACCTCCTCAGGAACAAGCGTAAACAAAGGCGAACCTGTTTGCACATACATACCTTTTTCAACTCTCCTGCTTGAAACAGTACCGTCTTGCGGTGCATATACGTTTGTGTAAGACAGATTAAGCTTTGCTTGGTCTCTTAGTGCTTTCAGGGCTTTTATTTCAGCATCAGCAACTTTAGAACTGTTTGAAGAAAGCAAAGCCTGTTCCGACTGTGTTAACTGCGCCTGCGCAGAATCATATTTAGCCTGTGCTGCATCAAGTGTCTGTTTTGAAACAGCGCCTTCTTCGTAGAGATTTTGATATCTTATCAAATCCTTATGAGCAACGTCTATTTGAGTTTTAGACGCTTCATACACAGCTTTTGCATTTTTTTGATTCAAAAGCGCCCTGTCATAATTTGCCTGAGCTTGCGCAAGTTTTACCTCATAGTCAGCCGGATCTATTTTTGCAACAAGCTGCCCTTCTTTGACATGCTGGTTGTCTTTTATATAAACATCAACAACCTGACCCGAAATTTTAGGTGAAACCTGTACTGTCGTAGTTTCAACATAAGCATCATCAGTTGTCTGGTAGTGTATTGCATCATGTATCACAAATCCTGCAACTATTGCTACTACAAGCCCAACCGCCGCAGCTATATATCTTTTAAAAGGTCTGTGTTTTTCTTCCTGTTGTTCCGGTGTTTGTTCAATTGTTTCGTTATCGCTCATCTCTTAACCTCATAATTAGCCGTTCAATACATTATATTTGTTTTTCTATTAAATTTTCTATTCCTTCTCTGAGTTTTTTTAATATATCCCGTACAAGTTTTTCCTCATCAGGAGTAATAATAGTGTCTATATTTGCTTGTATAGGTATAAATTCATCTGTTATTTTTTGTAAAAATTTTTTACCTTCCTCTGTAACTTCCATTTTTCTGACAAGTCTGTTGTTTTTCGTATCATTATATCTTTCAATATAACCTGTTTTTTCAAGCAAATCCAATAACCTTCCGGTATTTGCCCTGTCTTTCAGAATAAGCTTTGCTAAATCTCTCTGACAGATTCCGGAATTACAAGATATGGTATCAAGTGCAACAATACAATCAAGCGGCACATCCGAGTGAAATTTTTCACATATCTGCATTCCGAGTGTTTTAGTGTATTTTGCAGTAAGCTCCAAGTCATAGTGCAAAGTATCTGTGTAATGTTTTATTTTTTTATCGGGCATTTAGATTTTGTTTCCTTTGTGTGTTAACATGTTTTGTAGTTCTTAATATATGTTGCAAAAAACACATGTTGCATTTGCAACATAGTTATGCTAACATACGAACATAAAAATTGCAAGTATAAGAAAAAGAAGCAGAGGGAAAGAAATTGAAAAAGGTTGTTATATTAGCATTAATAACTTGTATGCAAACAAGCATGCTCACTCCTTTGGCATTTGCCGCAGATTCATCAAAATCAGATGCACAGCCCAAGCAGTTTAAAAGTTATGCGTCAAAAAGCAAAAAAGAAAAAAAACATTCTCAAGAGAATAAATTTGAATACTTAAATGTGGAGTGGTGGGAAAACTTTAACGACCCCATACTGAATGAATACATTTCAAGAGCAGTACAAAATAACCATGACCTAAAAGCTGCTACACTCGCTGTTGAAGAATATTATCAGAATGTCAAAGCCCAGTTTTCTGCACAACTCCCTCAAATCGGAGCCGGTTTTGCGCCCAACTACTTAAAAATGCCCGGAACAACCTCCTCAGACTGGGTATTTGCAATGCCTGTATTTGCAAGCTATGAAGTCGACCTGTTTCTAAAAAACAGAGACAAAACAAAATCAGTAAAAAAATCGTACGAAGCATCACAATTTGATGAACGCGCCGCTTACATTGCGGTCGTTTCTGCCGTAGGCACTACATATTTTAATGTAGTAAAACTGGACAAAATGATTGAGCTGCAGGAAGAAATTGTACAATCAAGAGAAAAAATATACGATTTAATGCTGAAACGCAACCGCGAAGGTCTGACCTCCACATCAGACACTATAAAAGCAAATAAATCCCTTGTCAGCGGAGAAACAGAACTTATAGAACTTAAAAAACAAAGAGAAAAAGCTTTAAACCAGCTTGCCGTATTGATTGGAGAAAGCCCCGCAAATTCAGCTTCACTTCAAAGAACATCTCTTGATAATCTTGCATTAAACAGTCGGGTTCCTTCAGAAATTTCATCAGAGGTCATTATGGCACGACCTGATTACTTAAAAGCGGAAAAAATGGTTGAAAAAGCAGGTATTGACGTCAGAGTTGCAAGAAAAGAATTTTTGCCGAGTATAAATATTTTGGGACTTGCGCTTTTTAACACAGCCGATTTTGGCAGTCTGTTCACGACAAGAGATATGCTGACAATGCTGGGTGGAAGCATTATGGCACCGCTTTTTACAGGCGGACGCAGATTTGCAAATCTCAGACTTAAAAAAGCGCAATATGAAAGAATCCTGCATAACTATTACCAGACTAATTTGACAGCAATACAGGAAGTTAACGACTCATTGATGTCAGTTAAACTGGATAAAGAAAAAATGGAAAGAACTTTAAAACAGTTCGCACTGGAATCAGAAGACTACCGTTACAACACACTTAAATATGAACAAGGAACAATCTCCCAGCTTGATTTAATACAATTCAGAGAAAATCTTCTCTCTATTGATAAACTAGTTGCCCAGCAAAAAGTTGAATGCATGGTTGATTCAATCGGTTTGTACAAAGCAGCGGGCAGCAAATTATAAATTTAAAATTAAGTGTATACAAGCCAATTAAAACCAATAAAAAAGAGCTGATTTATTCAGCTCTGATTTGGTTTTTCCCAAATCTCCTCCCTAATCTAATCTTTATTTTTTAATTAATTTTTATCAAAACAACCCTATATTTCTATTTAATCAGATAACTTTGGTCTTGTGAAGTGCAAAGCGGGTAATTTTTTGATTTAATAATTGTACAAAATACGCATAATCAATAATAATCATGATTTACCATGATAAATTTAATTTAACATTTGTTTACAAACACACAAATGCAGAAAAAGAGTCAGCCTTAGATGCCTGTTTTAAGCTTTTAATTTTGAAATAAGCGTATCTGATATGGGGAATCCGGTTACGTTTTCAAAATGAATAAACATTGGCGCCGGATTTGCTTCAATAAAGACATATTCACCCTCCGGAGTAAGCCTTATATCTATTCCTGAATATTTCAGCCCAAACAGTTTCAGAATTTTTATACAATCCTCGCAAACTTTGTCAGGCAGTATAACCGGCTCTATTTTAGCCGAGGTATCTTCACGGAAATCCACTGATTTCGCGGCAATTTTGGCAGGAAAAATCTCCCCGCTCTCAAACGCAAAAACTCTTATATCCACACCTTGAATAAATTCTTGCAGTTGAATCGGAACTTTCTCAAGCCTTTGAAGTTTTTCAAGTGTAAAATCTTCACCTGAAACTTTTTTGGTATATGCACCGCCTCTTACAGGTTTGTATATAACATTTTTATTAAATTTTTTGCAAAAATCGATAAATTCCTCAGGTGAATTAGTTATCATGGTTTTTGGTATGCGAATATTATTTTGGGCAAGCAAAAATGACTGATAAGCCTTCTTCTGATGAAGCTCAACCGCCTGAATAGAATTGTAACTCTTGCTTTCTAACGAACACAATACACTGGACATAAGACAGGTGCGTTCTCTGTAGATTATAGAATTAACCGCATCGTCAGAATTTGAAACCTTTTCATATGGAATACCATAATACCAGCGCCAATAAATACCCTCTATGTCATCACCGGAAAAGCTGTCATCTCCGATTTTAAATTTTGCTTTGTTCTCAGTGGGAGACCAGTCAATAGAAATATTTTTAGGATATTTACGACTGTCCAAAAGACAAACCCTATGTCCCATACTACGTATTTTGGCATACATATATAAACTATGGGTTTCTTCTTTAGAGCCAATAATTACAATCATGCTGCACCTCTATATTTTTATTTATTATCTCACATATTGTAAATTATTGTAAAGTTTACATTAAAAAAACCTAAAGACTTTTTCAGAAATTGCCGTATACAAAAACAGAAAGGTTGGTGAACCATGGCAGAAATAGGTCAGATTAAAACAAAATTAATGGAATTGTTGAAACAATTCAACACCGGAAATGATTCCGGCACAAATGGAACAAATATCCCCTCAACAGAAGAAATAATGGCTGCAGTACATCAGCTCGGTAATTCAAATGTTAATATTGAAGATATTGATTTGGATGCTCTAAAAAAACTATACGGGGATACCAACAACCGGGAATTGCTCAACTTGATAAAAGAAGCTGAAAGAGAAAGTACTTTTATCGATTATGACACAACGTATCTTAGAGAAACAAACAACAATAATCAAAGAGAAAATACTGACGAGTTGGTCTTAAAAAACAGACCAACTGATACCGTTGTTGAAGGCGGCGATAGCAACATACCTCCTGAACTGCGCGAACTTCTTGACAAACTCAAAGATAACCCTCCAAAGTATACAACTCTGGCGGTCGGCGAAGAAGGCGGCGATAGCAACATCCCTCCTGAGCTGCAGGAATTGATTGACAAAATCAAAGACAACCCTATCAGTTATACAACTGAGGCGGTCGGTGAAGAAGGCGGCGATAGCAACATCCCTCCTGAGCTGCAGGAATTGATTGACAAAATCAAAGACAACCCTATCAGTTA
>CALVEC010000001.1 GCA_944326475.1 Candidatus Gastranaerophilales bacterium | reverse complement strand
TTTGTATTATATCATGTTTTTTATGCTGCATTCCCGCGGGCAGGTATGCCTGCGGAATCTTTTGCTATCCGTCATGCAGAAGCGCCGGATGTTTGTGTTCGCTACAATATCTCCATGTTCAGCATCTTACCGGTGCGGCGTTCAGCGCAAAACGCCAAGTGTGTAAGATCCTGAACACAGACGATTATCACTGCGCTCCTAATTTGCCGCTTCAGGATGACACACCATTATATGTGAAAATATACGTTTGTTAACTTTCTCTACATCTTTAATTAATTCTTTTCTGATTTCTTCCCAGTTTTCAGTGAACCAGGAAGTGTTTGAATCATGTACATTTTTTGTCATGTATAATTTCTCCTTGACTATTATTAAGACTTTAATTATTTTTCTCGTTTACCCGAAACTATACCTTTATCGTCATAAAAAAGTTCGTCAACCCAGCGTCCCAAGTATTTACCAACACTGTCATATACAAATGACTCATGTGGTCTTACATTGAATATAACTGTTACAAGTGCACCACTAATATCATATTTTGCGGTATAATTTGGGAAACTATATCTATAGGGCACATATTCAAAATATTCTAACTGTCCATTTTTTTTATTATAGTAGTAATTGTGTTTCCCTTTTGCTATTGAATATTTACCGCTGTCAAAAAACGTAACATCCCGTCCGAACGTTCTTATTTTAGGTTTGCCGTTTTTGTCGAGTGAGAATCCGGGGTCTTGGAGGTATTTTTTGTGCTCGTCCATGGAGATTTTGTACTTGACGCGCGAAAATGCTTCCTCGCGGGCGCTTTCAACCGTGTAGTGCACCCCTCCTTTGAGCACAACCCCCTGTGCACAAAGCCCGATGAGTAAAAACAGAATAACAAATACTTTTTTCATTTTTGTATTATATCATGTTTTTTATGCTGCATTCCCGCGGGCAGGTATGCCTGCGGAATCTTTGGCTATCCGTCATGCTGAAACAAGCTCAGGATGACGTATCATTTTATTTTTCCATTTCACGCATGTAGCCACAATCGTATTTTTTGCAAAAAACTTCTGTCATCCTGAAGCGGATTTGCCTTCTTTTTCGGCTGAGCTGAGGCGAAGCCTGAAAAATGGCGTCACGGCTGAGTGTAATTCAACGGAATCTGCAAATGACAGTAAATAGTGACACGGACGGGCGCCGTGTGAACGAAGTGAACCCAGCCCGGGGAGCGAGACGGATTTTCTGTAGGGCGGAGTCGAGCCCAAAGGGCGAGCGAGCCCGTAACGTCTCAAGCTCCGTAGTGAGTGACAAAAATCCAAAGGATTTTGTAACGAACGTCAGGAGCGTAGAGAGCAGAATAATCCGTAAACGAAGCAGACGGCAGCGCAGCGTAGTCTGCGACAGCAGCGAGCGAGAAGAAAATCCAAGACACTTGTTTCAGCATCTGTACCAGCGTTGATTGTAAAAACAATCTGCGAGATTCGTTAAAAATTAACGAACGTTAGTTTTTGTTGCGCTAAATTAAAATTTACCACAGCTTACTAAACTACTGCGGCAGAAATCTGCGCCGAGAAGGAAATTTGCTCTTGATAGATTTTCATGACTTCTTTTTTTAGTTTGTTAACTTTCTCTACATCTTTAATTAATTCTTTTCTGATTTCTTCCCAGTTTTCAGTGAACCAGGAAGTGTTGTTTTTCTGTCTTTTTTCATTTGTCATTTATAATATCTCCTCAATTAATAAATCATTTATTTATTCGTTTACCCGAAACTATGCCTTTATCGTCATAAAAAAGTTCGTCAATCCAACGCCCGTTGTATTTACCATTATGATCGTATACGAATGTTTCATTGTTGCTTATGTTAAAAAAGACACTAACGAGTTTGCCTGTAACATCATATTTTGCAGTGTAATTTGGGAAGCTGCGCATGTACGGTATATATTCTATTTCTTCCAGTAATCCGTTACTTGAGTTGTAGTAATAATTGTACACACCCTTTGTTATTGAATATTTTCCGCTGTCAAAAAACGTAACATCCCGTCCGAACGTTCTTATTTTTGGTTTGCCGTTTTTGTCGAGTGAGAATCCGGGGTCTTTGAGGTATTTTTTGTGCTCGTCCATGGAGATTTTGTACTTGACGCGCGAAAATGCTTCTTCGCGGGCGCTTTCAACCGTGTAGTGCACCCCGCCTTTGAGCACAACCCCCTGTGCACAAAGCCCGATGAGTAAAAACAGAATAACAAATACTTTTTTCATTTTTGTATTATATCATGTTTTTTATGCTGCATTCCCGCGGGCAGGTATGCCTGCGGAATCTTTTGCTATCCGTCATGCTGAAGCGACCGGCGTTTGTGCCCGCTTCAATATCTCCATGTTCAGCATCTTACCGGTGCGGCGTTCAGCGCAAAACGCGGAATTAAGTTAAAAGCTAAAAAATACGATTATAGCTATATGTTCCACCCATTCTTTTAAAAAGAATAGGTGGAGCCGAAGAAATTTGCCGACCTACTGCTCCGCTCATACAGAAAGTAAATCAAACCCGAGTCTCATAACTCGCAGCCCATATTTGCGCGAAAAATCATAAACAAATTAAAGACCTTGAAAATAACTACGGGCTGCTCAGACAGATGAGACTAATCGTTGTTTAATTAACTTTCTGTAATTCGCTATGCAAAGGTCGGCGGGGTAGCTACATGCGTGAAATAGAAACAAACTGTCATGCTGAAGCGACCGGCGTTTGTGTCCGCTTCAATATCTCCATGTTCAGCATCTTACCGGTGCGGCGTTCAGCGCAAAACGCGAAGTGTATAAGATCCTGAACACACACGTCTTGGATTTTCTTCTCGCTCGCTGCTGTCGCAGACTACGCTGCGCTGCCGTCTGCTTCGTTTACGGATTATTCTGCTCTCTACGCTCCTGACGTTCGTTACAAAATCCTTTGGATTTTTGTCACTCACTACGGAGCTTGAGACGTTACGGGCTCGCTCGCCCTTTGGGCTCGACTCCGCCCTACAGAAAATCCGGCTCCCCGGGCTGGGTTCACTTCGTTCACACGGCGCCCCGTCCGTGTCACTATTTACTGTCATTTGCAGATTCCGTTGAATTACACTCAGCCGTGACGCCATTTTTCAGGCTTCGCCTCAGCTCAGCCGAAAAAGAAGGCAAATCCGCTTCAGGATGACACACCATTATATGTGAAAATATACGTTCTTGACCCCCAATACAAAAATCCGCCTCAGGATGACGTCATGTTGGTTGCCTGATATCCGGCGAGGTTCTTGCTGGTGCGTAAAACGACGCATTCTGATTTATTAAAATCAATCTATATAAACGTGATTTCCTTTTATTGTAACCCATCGCCCTTTGCCTGATAAATTGTTTGATTTTCCGAATACTCTTTCGAGTCTTTGATTTTTCATTCGCTTGTACTTTTCCCTGATTTCGTCATCAAGTTTTTGACTCGGGGTTCTTGTGTCTATATCAGGTTTATTATTAGCTGCATAGCCTGTCGTAGTACCATTTTTGTTTAGCAAATACTGATATTTGTTTTTTAAACTTTGTTTCTCTTTTGGGTCGGAAATGTTGTCTAGCTTTTTTAGACCTCCGGCATAATCATCATCAAAAGGAGTTTCTGTGTCCGCATATGAAGGTCTGAAAGCAGGATTTTTTATGAGTTCATCCGCTCGTTTTTCAATTCTTTTAACTCTATTTATCCAACCTTGTTTGAAAACCTCTTGTGTTGGGTTATCTTTGACTTCTTTAAGATGTTGTTTAAGTCTAATATCGAGCATATTGTAAAAATTACCGTTTGCTTGTTTAAACATATTTTTAGCGGTTGTTGGATAAAAATTTACTGCTGTATCAAACAAAATATATGCATCTCGAATATCATTTTGTTTGTCAGCACCTGATTTTAAATAATAGTCTTCATAATAAATTTTAGCTGCCTCATCTTTTGTAATATCTTTGACATCTTTATGAGGTAAGTTTCTTTTTCTTGTGTATTCATTCATTGCAGTTTGTGTTATGCCGAAATTAGTGCGTCCTCCTCTGTCATTTTTGTGATTGCTAAAACCGCCTTCATCTGCAAATACATAATCAAGTAAAGTATAGAATTTTTTATCATACATTTTGTTTCTCCTTTCCGGAATACGTTTTCACTAAACAGAAAGGTTAAAATAAATTATGAAAAATTATGGTTCGTTTACATATTGTATATAGCTTTTTAGTAACAAGGCTCGTTCTTTTACGATATATGCTTTTTGACCTGCACTCATAGTATAGTATATTGTTCCTGTCTTATAAAAAATTATATTTTCGTTGACATCAAATTCGGATTTTATATAACTTTCCCATTTTTTCTGTGAATTAGCTATTTTTGCATACTTGTCAGAAGGTAATATTTGTTTTAAAGTCATTAAGTTTTTGTCAATTTCTTTAAACCAAGCCTCTGTCGCTTTAAGTGCACAATTACCCATTTCAATATTAGAAGTATTAGCTATGTTTATGCATTTTTCTTCTTCTATATCAATAGGGTGTTTGTCTGGTTCAGGTATTTCAGTTTCTTTAACAACAAGGTGTTCCCTGCAGCATTCTTCACAAGAGAAATGCCGTGGCTCTGTAACAATCTGATTTTCCCGTACTTTAGTACAACCTGAAGAAACCAATATAAATAATATTAAAATAAGCATTTTCTTCATAAATATATTTTAACCCATTTTTTTTATTGTGTTATAGCTAAAAACGTATTTTGTATATCCAAGTTGGATGAGCTTTTCGATGTTTGTTTAACTTTATGGCAATAAACATAGGAATGTTTAGAAGTTATATCAAAAGAATTTATATTAAATTTCCGGTTGTATAATTTTTCATTTTTGTATTATATCATGTTTTTTATGCTGTATTCCGTCGTGCAAGCATGCCAGCGGAATCTTTTGCTATCCGTCATGCTGAAACAAGTTCAGGATGACGTAAGTATTATGTATTTAAAAAATACGATAGTATCCTTCTTCTCCAAAGAGTGGGCTGTATTTTATTCGCTCCCCAAAGGGCGAGGAAATTCTATAGCCTCACCCCAATCCCCTCTCACAAAGAGAGGGGATATGCCGGTTTTTTACGCTTCCGGAGAAGTTACGGCGCTGAGTTCTTTTGCTTTTGCATTGAAATTTATGTCCAAAAGCTTTGCCTTAGGCGAGGTTGACCCGAATTTGTACTCGGTAAACACGCCTTTTCCGTCAAAGGTGTAGGTCGCAAAGTCGTTTTGCACGCCGTTAATCGGTATAGCAGATGCTTTGCATTTATAGAGAATGATATGGCAATCCCCGCCGACAATGCTGTCCGTGCCGTTGATTTTTGCTTGAAGCTGGAAGTATTTTGGCAAGTCGCCGTCAGAGAAACTGAAGGTCGCAGACTCTGTGTCTGCGGAACCGCTTGTGGAGACGCTTCCGCCGGAGAGTGCAGCGAGAACGTCGAGGCTAAGCTCTGCATATTCTGAGTTAAAGGTAACGGATTTGATTTTAGATGAGACAGCGAGCGTCTTTTCGTCGCCGGTCAACTCCTTTTGGTCAATCTCAAATGTCAAAGAAATCTGTCTCACACCGGGCACATCAATGCCGGCAGAGACAGTGTAGGAGTCGGCTGTGTCGTTAGTTACCGGGAAGATTTTGAGGTCATCTACACCAAGGAGTGCTGTTTTGTGTGAAATTGTCATAATTAATCCTTTCTTTTTTGGTAATCGGTAATATGTCTGAGCCGCTCCCTATTGCGTCGTACGGCTCTGTGCAATAAATACAGCGGGAGGTAATCAGCGCCCGCAGGGCATTTTCTCCCGTGTCCGGCGGCAATCAGCGCCCGCATGTTATATTAAGGTCAAATACGTAGCAGTGCCTGCCGCTTTCGTCACAGCTTGTGTAAAACGGAACGCCGCTTGCTGTTATGTACATTAGTGTGCCGTTAATGTTCATAAGCTGCTGGTATTGTTTTGCGGGGTAAAATGCATTAAACAACTCGTTAGAAAGGCGCATTGCATCCTCCATGAGCCTGCATTTTACAATCACACGGACAGAAGCTTTTTCACCGACGTCTGAAACCGTGCTGGCGTTTTGCCACAATAGCACAACATCATCGCGTTTTGCGGACGAATCGTAGTTAAGGTAGACCTTTGTGTCGCCGACACTGCTGTCTATATGTTTTTTTAAGTCTTCAAGTATCATGTTTACCTCATTTTGTTGTCTTTAAATCGGGGAAATAGTTTTTTACAGCCTTGCAGCAATCCCTTTAAGCGCATTGATTGCGCTGTCGCCGACAAGCGGTGCGGGGTTTGGAGAGAAAGTTTTGCTGATTTCACCGTATTTAGAGAGTACAGTGAAATATTTTTTCGGCGTGGCTTCCCAAAATTCTGCGTCTGACCAGCCCAAAATGCTTCTGGCTGTCGTGTAAACAAACCCCCAGTCATATTCAGGGGTTACTTTGTCCGGGGCTTTTTTTTTCCGGTTTTTTTTACAGTCGATATTTTAGACGGCATAAGCGGGTTCAGGTATGCGGAGACTATTGCGGGTCGGTTCTGCATAAGCAAAGACACATCGGCTTTGAACGCATTTCTTGCGTCCTCAATCTCTTTTTCGGTGTGGTGTTTCATCAACCCGCAGCACATAACCTCAATCATATCGTCAATTTTGAGAGTGTCATTGACAATGAGTGCGTCGTAAATATAAAAAATATTTTTTCCGATTCTGTTTTCAAGTTCTGCGTAAGCAAGATGATTGTATTCCAGTTTCATAGTGTTTTTGCATATTGTAAGCTCAACTGGTTTGTTTAATAAATCATTAACCATATTTGTCCTTTCTTTTTGCGCAATTTGTTTTTGTAATTTGTTTCTTCCTCTGCAGAGCCGCCCGCAGCGCCAAACGCCGCAGCATACGGTGCGTTGCAAAGATCGGCGGTGTTGCTACATGCGTGAAATAGAAAAATAAAATAGTACGTCATGCTGAAGCGCCGGGCGTTTGTGTCCGCTTCAATATTTCCATGTTCAGCATCTTACCGGTGCGGCGTTCAGCGCAAAACGCGGAATTAAGTTAAAAGCTAAAAAATACGATTATAGCTATATGTTCCACCCATTCTTTTAAAAAGAATAGGTGGAGCCGAAGAAATTTGCCGACCTACTGCTCCGCTCATACAGAAAGTAAATCAAACCCGAGTCTCATAACTCGCAGCCCATATTTGCGCGAAAAATCATAAACAAATTAAAGACCTTGAAAATAACTACGGGCTGCTCAGACAGATGAGACTAATCGTTGTTTAATTAACTTTCTGTAATTCGCTATGCAAAGGTCGGCGGGGTAGCTACATGCGTGAAATAGAAAAATAAAATAGTACGTCATGCTGAAGCGGATTTGCCTTCTTTTTCGGCTGAGCTGAGGCGAAGCCTGAAAAATGGCGTCACGGCTGAGTGTAATTCAACGGAATCTGCAAATGACAGTAAATAGTGACACGGACGGGGCGCCGTGTGAACGAAGTGAACCCAGCCCGGGGAGCCGGATTTTCTGTAGGGCGGAGTCGAGCCCAAAGGGCGAGCGAGCCCGTAACGTCTCGAGCTCCGTAGTGAGTGACAAAAATCCAAAGGATTTTGTAACGAACGTCAGGAGCGTAGAGAGCAGAATAATCCGTAAACGAAGCAGACGGCAGCGCAGCGTAGTCTGCGACAGCAGCGAGCGAGAAGAAAATCCAAGACACTTGTTTCAGCATCTGTACCAGCGTTGATTGTAAAAACAATCTGCGAGATTCGTTAAAAATTAACGAACGTTAGTTTTTGTTGCGCTAAATTAAAATTTACCACAGCTTACTAAACTACTGCGGCAGAAATCTGCGCCGAGAAGGAAATTTGCTCTTGATAGATTTTCATGACTTCTTTTCTGAATTTGTTAAACTCTATGACTTCCTGACGGAGTTTGTCTAGTATTGAGTTTTGTTCTGGTTTTACACTTAGAAGTGTTGTTTTATTTGTTGTCATAATTTTCCTTTCTCAATATTTTCTATACATAATGAATTTCCCATTAGAGTCATAAAATTTTTCTTTAACCCAGTGTCCTAAATATTTTTTATCAGCACTATACATATACGCTTCTTCTCTGGTCATCTCAAACGCAACACAAGTCAATTTGCCATTAATATCATATTTTACAGTTAATTGTGGATAATCATAGCCTTGTGAATAAGATAATTCATAAAGTGTTCCGTTGCTGTTGTAGTAATATGACATGTCATTTGAGCTATGATAGACAGAATAGCTTCCATCCTCAAAAAACGTGACATCCCGTCCGAACGTTCTTATTTTTGGTTTGCCGTTTTTGTCGAGGGAGAATCCGGGGTCTTTGAGGTATTTTTTGTGCTCGTCCATGGAGATTTTGTACTTGACACGCGAAAAAGCTTCCTCGCGGGCGCTTTCAACCGTGTAGTGCACCCCGCCCTTGAGCACAACCCCCTGTGCACAAAGCCCGATGAGTAAAAACAGAATAACAAATACTTTTTTCATTTTTGTATTATATCATGTTTTTTATGCTGCATTCCCGCGGGCAGGTATGCCTGCGGAATCTTTTGCTGTCGGTCATGCTGAACTTGTTTCAGCATCTGTACCAGCGTTGATTGTAAAAACAATCTGCGAGATTCGTTAAAAATTAACGAACGTTAGTTTTTGTTGCGCTAAATTAAAATTTACCACAGCCTACTAAACTACTGCGGCAGAAATCTGCGCCGAGAAGGAAATTTGCTCTTGATAGATTTTCATGACTTCTTTTTTGAGTTTGTTAAACTCTATGACTTCCTGACGGAGTTTGTCTAACATTGAGTTTTGTTCAGTCTGATTACCATAAGGCAATAAATTGTTTTTTGTCATTGTTACTCCCATTTTGTTCTTGTATCTGTTATTTTTCCATTGACATCATAAAAATTTTCACCAATCCATTGTCCCTCATAAGTTTTATCTGGATTGTAAACATAGGAATGTTCAGAAGTAATATCAAAAAATACTTTTATCAAGTTTCCGGTTGTATCATATTTTTGTATTAAAACACTATTACTTCTTTCTGATTGATTTAATAACGATAATAAATTTCCATTTGTGTTATAAAAATACACATAACCGGATGCTGGATAATATACACAATATTCACCGTCCGAAAAAAACGTGACTTCCCGTCCGAACTTTCTTATTTTAGGTTTGCCGTTTTTGTCGAGTGAGAAGCCGGGGTCTTTGAGGTATTTTTTGTGCTCGTCCATGGAGATTTTGTACTTGACGCGGGAAAATGCTTCTTCGCGGGCGCTTTCGACCGTGTAGTGCACCCCGCCCTTGAGCACAACCCCCTGTGCGCAAAGCCCGATGAGTAAAAACAGAATAACAAATACTTTTTTCATTTTTGTATTATATCATGTTTTTTATGCTGCATCCCGCGGGCAGGTATGCCAGCGGAATCTTTTGCTATCCGTCATGCTGAACTTGTTTCAGCATCTGTACCAGCGTTGATTGTAAAAACAATCTGCGAGATTCGTTAAAAATTAACGAACGTTAGTTTTTGTTGCGCTAAATTAAAATTTACCACAGCCTACTAAACTACTGCGGCAGAAATCTGCTCTGAGAAAGAAATTTGCTCTTGATAGATTTTCATGACTTCTTTTCTGAATTTGTTAAACTCTATGACTTCCTGACGGAGTTTGTCTAACATGTTGTCATTTCTTGTTAAGGAATGTTTTTTATTTGGCATTTTTTCTCCTTATTTTAAATCTTTCTATTGATATTTCCCCAGTAGGTTCATAAAAGCAAGAATCAATCCATTTACCTAAATAGTTTTTCTTGGAATCGTAAACATACTCATAGTTCTGTTCTACCATGTAATAAATTGTATCTAGATTACCATTTATATCATATTTTGAAATTAAGCGAGGATAGTCTCTTTCAAGGTCATAAATCAATCCGGTTAGTTTTCCATTTTTGTCATAGCAGTATTCAGTACATCGAAGTAAATAATAAACACAATATTCACCGTCCGAAAAAAACGTAACATCCCGTCCGAACTTTCTGATTTTAGGTTTGCCGTTTTTGTCGAGGGAGAAGCCGGGGTCTTTGAGGTATTTTTTGTGCTCGTCCATGGAGATTTTGTACTTGACGCGCGAAAATGCTTCCTCGCGGGCGCTTTCGACCGTGTAGTGCACCCCGCCCTTGAGCACAACCCCCTGCGCACAAAGCCCGATGAGTAAAAACAGAATAACAAATACTTTTTTCATTTTTGTATTATATCATGTTTTTTATGCTGCATTCCCGCGGGCAGGTATGCCTGCGGAATCTTTTGCTATCCGTCATGCTGAAACGTAAGTATTATGTATTTAAAAAATACGATAGTATCCCCCCTTCCCAAAGAGTGGACTGTATTTTATTCCTTCCCCGTCCCAAACTGCAATACACAGCATCAACAATAAATAACCAGCAATAACAATAAACAACAATAAGACTGATTTCTGACACAAGAACTCTATAACCCTTTCGGAGTGCCAGTTTTTCGGGAAAAACACGACCGGCAATACTGCCTCTTGCATTGCAAAAAGCAATGCCTCCTCAGGGACTGTTCTACAGCGGGCGCGCCTTGCAGGATATTAAGCACCAACTTCAATAAGAACATCCTCAGTATAACAGCCCTTTTTACGCTCCGCAACCCTGTCGTCCGTAAAATCAAAATAATCAAAATAATCAAAAAAAATGTAAAAAAAATGTTACAATTATTTTTTCTAAAATCCTGGAAATCCTTGTCACAAAAGGGATACAACCCCATTTTGAAAATCCCAAAAAACCGCCAGCGTCGAAACGCTCTCCGGTACAGGTTTTCAGCCCTAAAATTTTTCCAAAAACGCCCATTATAAAGAATATAATAATAGTATATAGTATACTATTAACTATTATTATATTATTCTTTATATAGGGCGCATGGTACGGTTCAAACGCAAGTGCAGCAAGGGTTAAACCTGGGCGCGTTTGCCTGAAACAATTGTTCTTAAAGGGTTTAAGCTTGTTTTTTTTGTAAGAATTGACTTTTTAAAAATTTATTTAAAAAAACAATCACTTTTTTTTATTTTAGGCGATTTTTTAAAAAAAAACCCTTTCTTAAAAAAAGAAAGGGGAGCACTAAGTACAAGCAATCAGAAGAGTTGAGGATTTACTATGATAATATAGTCTATCTGTCAGCAGATTTCATTGCTCGTTCTCGTTATTTTTTTATACATTTATTGTACAAAAGTATATTTGTCGCAAAAAAGTCTGACCTGGTGTAGCTTGCTGTCTCTCAACGCCTCCTGCGATAGTCAATCTTCCCGTTCACGCCAATGGCGCAGCGGGCGGTTGAACGTATACAGCTTGCGCAAACACTCAAACACTCAAACCTTAAACAAAAATTGTCTGTTCTCTTTTCGGTCCGACGCTGATGATGGATATTTTTACGCCCATAAGTTCTTCAAGTCGTTTGAGGTATTTTTTTGCGTTTTCCGGGAGTTCATCGTAAGATTTTGCCTTTGAAATATCTGTTTTCCAGCCTTTGTGTGTTTCGTAAACCGGTTCTATGTATTTGTGTAAGTTGACGTCGGTCGGGTAATATTCGCAGGTTTTGCCTGTTCTTTTATCTTTGTAGGCAGTGCAGATTTTTATTTCTTCAAAGGTGTCAAATACATCGAGTTTTGTGACAGCCATGGAGGTCAAACCGCTTACAAGTACCCCGTATTTTGCGACAACAGCGTCAAACCATCCGCAGCGGCGCGGTCTGCCAGTTGTTGTTCCAAACTCAGCCCCGATGTCTCTTATTTTTTCGCCGGTTTCATCAGTAAGCTCGGTTGCAAACGGACCTTCTCCGACTCTTGTTATATATGCTTTTGAAACGCCTATAATTTCTTTAACCGTCGAGGGTCCGAAGCCGCTTCCGGTGCAAGAACCGCCGGCAACCGGGTTTGAGCTTGTCACATAAGGGTATGTACCCCAGTCAATATCAAGCATTATACCCTGTGCTCCCTCAAAAAGTATGGTCTTTTTCGCAGTGAGTGCACCGTGGTAAAACTCCTGCCAGTCGTTAAATACAAATGGTTCGATAATTTTTCTGTATTTGTCGCATAATTCGAGCGTTTCTTCTTTGGTGTAAGTTTTAAGCCCGTATATTTCTTTAAGCTCCTTATTTTTGAGGGATAAAATTTCGTCAATACGCCCTGAGAGGCTTTCTTCGTTAAACAAGTCCTGAACTTTGATTGCACGGCGGGCAATTTTGTCTGTATACGTTGGTCCGATACCTTTTTTTGTTGTGCCTATTTTGTGCTTTGCACCGGATTCGCTTGCGCCGTCAAGGTCTATATGGTATGGCATTGTGATTGTTGCAAGAGGCGAGATTTTTAAACCGCTCAGGTCAATGTTTTCTTTTTTCAGATTTTCAATTTCTTCTTCGAGAACTTCCGGATAAATTACCGTGCCGGCGCCGATTATGCACGTTTTTCCTTTATAAAGAATGCCCGAGGGAATAAGATGAAATTTGAAGGTTTTTCCGTCGGCAACAACTGTGTGACCGGCGTTGCAGCCGCCCTGATATCTTATTATGATATCAGCCTTTTCTGCAAGAATATCAGTAATCTTCGCTTTACCCTCGTCACCCCACTGGGCGCCTATAACAACCGTATTTTCCATTTTTAATTCTCCCTTTGCAAGAGATATTATATTACAAACAAATTTTTATTTGTACTTAAATTATTGCAGGGTTGGGGCTGTCTGTGTTTTGTTTGTCTGACAGAAAGCCCTGCGCTGCTCACAACAAAACGACGCACTTGCAATGCTTATCTCAGTGCGTCATTTTGAATTGTTGTAACCGGATTTTTCAACATTTAAGATTTTGTGAAAATGCTTTGTTTTATCCGTCAATAAATACTAGTCATAAACGTAGTTGATTAAAGCAGCTTCTCTTGCTCTTTTAACGGCACGTGCAAGTTCTCTCTGGTGTTCTGCGCAAGTGCCGGTAATTCTTCTCGGGAGAATTTTTCCTGCTTCTGTTAAATATCTTCTGATTTTTTGTGCATCTTTGTAGTCAATAACTTCTACTTTGTCAGCACAAAAATTACAATTTTTACGTTTTTTCTTATCTGCTTGTTCTCTTGCCATGTTTTTATCCTTTATTTTACTTGTTATTGTTATTAAAACGGTATCTCGTCTTCTGAGATTAAGTCTTCTGAAAATTCTTGTTGACCGAACTGTACAATACTGTCGGGGGAGGGTTTTGCGCCCTGGGCGCCTGCGCTTTGCGAACCTGCAAGATGTTCAATTGCGAAAGCGTCGATTTCCACAATCTTACGTTCAGTGCCGTCTTCATTTTTTACCGTGTTTGTTTGGAGCCTGCCCTCAACGATAATTCTGTCCGACTTGTGTACGGTACTTTCAACAGTTTCTGCAAAATTTCCTTTTGCAACGACTCTGACGAGCGATTCGTCAGTATCTGAAATATTCATTGCAAATGCCGTAATAGGAATATTATTCGACGTAAAGCGTTTTTCAGGCGCTCTGTAAACCGTTCCGGATATTACTGCTTTTGCTAAACTCATTTTTCACTCCTGCCTTAACTTATGCTTTGACTTTTGATTCTTCCATAAACATGGTTCTTAAAAGATTGTCGTTAAGTCTGAGCTGTCTTTTAAATTCAAACACTTTGTCTGCGGGAAGCTCCATTTTTTGCGCAACAAAATGTCCGTCTCTGAAATTCTGGATTTCATGCGCAAGTTTTTTTCTTCCCATTTTTTCTGTATCATAAACGTTTCCGCCCATTGATTTAACTGTTTCTTCAATTTTTGCAATAATTTTGTCAGCTTCTTCAATGTCCATGTTCGGTTTTATAATTGACAATAATTCGTATTTTTTCAATTTTCTGCTCCTTAATTCATAATTAACCAGTATGTGAAATGTAACATAAACATAATTTGAATACAAATAATTTTCTGTTTTTTGGCGTTAAGTGTTAAAAAAAATTAATTTTTGCGTGAAAATTGCGCAATACATCGTGTAAATTTGCTTTTAACATGGTTGACAGCGAATTTGCTCTTTTTTACTATGAATATTATGTTCAAGACTTACAGGAATGATTTAAAACAGCTTCTTTGCGAACTCGGGCGTCTCGGCGCAATTGCCGTTAAATCAGAGTTTGAGGAGGAGGCGGCAGACTACGCGCAAGCGCAACTTTTAAAAGATACAGCAAAAGAATGCGGTCTTAAATTTATGCTGAAAATAGGCGGCTGCTCTGCTTTTCGCGATATAAAAGACGCAAAGCAATTAGACGCGGATATAATTGTTGCGCCTATGGTTGAATCCGCTTATGCGCTGAAAAAATTTATAAAAGGCGCAAATTTATACGGCATAGCTGATAAAAAGCTATGTATCTCAATTGAAACAGCTCAGGCGTTAAAAAACAGCGCGGAAATCTTTCAAACACCGGAATTTTCACAAATAGCCGCAGTAATTTTCGGCAGAACGGACTTTGGGCGTTCAATGCGTGCAGGACGTAGTTTTGCGGATTCTGACGAGTGCTGCGGTTATGCAAAAAAGCTTTGCAAAAAACTTTCTGGTTACGGAACAAAAATGCTTGCCGGCGGTACTGTTACACCTGAATCTGTTGATTTTTTAAAAAAACTTTGCGAATTTGAGAATTTTTTCGGGTTTGAGACGAGAAAAATAGTTTTCGGTAAACAATCAATATCGCAAATTGCAATTTTAAAAGCACTGGAATTTGAAATACTCTGGCTGAAAACGCTCGATAATCCGGAAGCTTACGCAAGAATAGAGAGTCTGGAGCAGAGGCTGTCCGCTCTATAGCTCTCCGGCACTGGCGCAAACTCAAATGTTGCGGTATTATAATAGTATGTTATACGATAATATTTCAGATGAAGATAAAGATTTAAAAAGCGTGGGGCTTGAACTTATGTTTTTAACGCCTGAAAAATGCAGCAATGACGACGGTATTACCGCAGTTGAGCTGTCTAAATCCCTGAATCTCCCTCTGGAAGTCGTAAAAAAGAAGCTTAAAATCCTTTTGGACAAAAATATAGTCAGGGTGCGGGGAATAAATCCGAAACTCTGGAAATTTGACGAGTACAATTTTCAGAGGATGGACGAGGACGACGAGGTTTTCAGGCTGCTCTGCAGTTTTGACGATGTGGATTTTGACAGGTATTTTTCGTATTGACGGCTGGAAAAACGGATTGAGGGGCAACAGGCGCCGGACTTCGTCGGACAGGTATGCCTAAGCTACAAACTTATTCCACGACCTACAAGCCTGTTATATTCCATCCCCTGCTTGGTGAGCGAATTTTCGGACGGGTGAAAACCCGGGGAGTGAGACGGATTTTCTGTAGGGCGAGCGAGAAGAAAATCCAAGACGTGTGTGTTCAGGATCTTACACACTTCGCGTTTTGCGCTGAACGCCGCGCCGGTAAGATGCTGAACATGGAAATATTGTAGCGGACACAAACGCCCGTCGCTTCAGCATGACGTACTATTTTATTTTTCTGTTTCACGAATTTAGCAACCCCGCCGACCTTTGCAAAGCGAGTTACAGAAAGTTAATTAAACAACGATTAGTCTCATCTGTTTGAGCAGCCCGTAGTTATTTTCAAGGTCTTTAATTTGTTTATGATTTTTTGCGAAAATATGGGCTGCGAGTTATGAGACTCGAGTGCAATTTACTTTCTGTATGAGCGGAGCAGCAGGTCGGCATGTTTCTTAGGCTCCACCCGTTCTTTGCGCCAAAGAATGGGTGGAACAAAAAGCTATAATCGTATTTTTAAACTTTTAACTTAATTCCGCGTTTTGTGCTAAACGCCGCGCCGGTAAGATGTTGAAATCCGCTTCTTGGATTATTGGTGTTCACAAGGTTTTGCACTCCGCTTTGATTTGCTTTGCAAATCCCGCGTCGTCAACCTTGCTCACAAGGGGCGTTCCCTCCGGTCAGCCCCTATGCCATGTAGTCAAATTTGTTTGCCAGAGCCGGATTTGTAACCGCCGGATGGTTCAAATTATTGTTTGCTGCAAGATTTCTTGTTGCATACGGATTCTGCATTCCCTGATTATTTGCGGTTTTTTCGGGGTCGTCAATGTTGCCTGTTTCTTGTGCAATTCTAAGAGCATCGCCTTCAAGGTAGCCTTTTTCTTCAAGCGCCATTCCTTTGTAGGCATTATAAATTGAGCTGTAATTTATTCCGCTGCTCAAAAATTCGTCATAAGTGATGCGTCCGTCCTGATTTTTGTCGACTTTTGAAAAGTCTTCGGGTTTTATGCCTAACTTTTTGATGTCATCGTTTGATATTTCTAATGATTGTATTTTCGGTACGACAAAGCCGTTTACAATACTAACTGACATTTTTATACCTTCCGTAATAATAGCGTTGTATAAATAAAATATTTTTTTGAAGACAAATTGCTTATTGTTGTAAAAACGTTAACAAATTGTTTCAGTTTGAGTGCAAAAAATATAATAACGGCAATTTTTTTTATGTTCAGGTTTTCTCATAGTATGAATTTTTCTCAAAGAATATCGTTTTCTCAGACGCAATCTCCAAACCTGCTTGCGGCTTTGAAAATGAGTCAGGATAACATATTAAAACTGCAAGCTGATGAAGCCTCGAAAGAGGGGTATTTTGAGCGTGCTATAGATTTGTACGAAAAGGCACTTGCGATTAACCCTGACAACACTTCTGTTTTTCTTCCCCTTGCAAAAACTTATAAATTCAATAACGATTACAAAAACGCCATAAAATATTTTGAAAAAGCGCTGGCAATAGAGCCGGAGGACATTGAAAACAGAACGCTTCTCGGCGAGTGTTACAAAAACAACGGACAGTATACAAAAGCAAAACTCCAGTTTGAACAGGTGCTCGGTCAGCGTCCGAATTATGATTTTGCAAAAAGAAACCTGCTCGAGACAGAAAACTATCTCCTTGCTCTTGTTGACCCGCTAAAAGCCCGTGAGGAAAAACAAAAAACCGCGCAGGAAAATCTTAATCAGGCTGTTAAACTTGCCTGCAGCTTTTTTCCCAGAAGATTTTTCAGAGATATGCAGGATATTGTTGTTTCTTTCAATAAAACAGCCAGTATGGCGGGGCGTGCAAACATTGCCCAGTATGAACACAATAAGCGTGAAATAACCGTTATGGACGATTATGTCTATGCTAATCCCGTACTTGTTGCGAGTTACATAGTGCACGAAAATATCCACGCAAAAGACAATGACCCCTATACCTCGATTCGCGAAGAACAGGACGCCTACAGAAAACAGTGCGAGTTTTGGATTAAACACGGAAACGGAATTGAAGACCCTGAGATGGATTTTGTGGTCGGATTGTACAAAAAATCCGCCGAAGACTTAGACAGGCGTGTTGCCGAGGTCTACAGGCTAAGAGACAAAAATATTCCGGAAACTTCCTACAATCACCCGCCTTCAAACAAGAAAATCGCCGCAACAACCTCGCTGTCTTCCGGAACAAAACCTTTAAAAGCGTATGACATTATTGCTTGAGTGTGGTATAATACCAACGAAAATAATGCTGCCTGAAATTATGGCAGCGGGTTAGTTAAACAAGGGGATTTTTAAAATGGCATATAGAGGAAAAGCTTTCAAATTCGGTGATAATATCAGTACAGACCACATTGCGCCGGGGCGTCTGTTTCATTTGCGCTCTAACCTCGAAGAATTTGCAAAACACGTACTTGAAGATGCTGATGAAACTTTTGCTTCAAGAATGCAGAAAGGTGATTTTGTCGTTGCGGGAAACAATTTCGGACTCGGTTCCTCAAGAGAGCATGCCCCGCAGATTATAAAAATTGCAGGTGTAAGGGCTGTTCTTGCAAAGTCTTTTGCCAGAATTTTTTACAGAAATGCTATAAATATCGGACTTTTGCTTATTGAATGCGATACGGACAAAATTAATGCCGGAGACGAGATTGAGGTTGATGTTAAGCAGGGCGTTGTGAAAAATCTTACCCAAAATACCGAGATAAAAATTACTCCGCTGCCTGAGGTTATGATTAAGCTTCTTGAGGACGGCGGGCTTATTGAACATATAAAGAAAAACGGCGATTTTAAACTGGTTTAAGCGGAGAACGCTATGTACACCCTGAAAAATACTCTGTTTTTGAATTTGACAAAAAACCAGAAATCTTCTCTCCTCGGTTTTTTGAAAAGTTTTGTGAAAAAACACGGGGATAAAGAAACGAATGAGATTTATGATTTATTCGTTGAAGACGAAGTATATTATTTTGAGCAGGGTGTTCCGCATTTTGAATGGATAATTCGGGAGTTTGAGCACGAGGAGTTTGCAAAACAGGTTTGCCTCTATATTGATGAGTGCAAAAAACAGTTGCAAATCAGAGAGGCGCAAAGACCTATCCTTGAAAAACAAAAAGAGCTTATGAAAATTCAGCGTCAAAAAATTCGTGAATTTAAACTCTCCAAAGAGCCGCCTACAAAAAAACAGCTTTATTATTATGACCAATTGTGCAAAAAATATAATATAGAAAAAGAAGATACTCAAAATAAATCACGCCTCGATATGATGCGGATAATAGAAAGAATTGTGGATGAGCATAAAGACACTGAAATCAAACCTGGAAAATCTCTTAAAAACCTACCCTGATGTCTATGAAACACGGGAAAACCTTTTTCAGGAGATTGATTATGCGCTGGAAATTTTTGCTGGCTTAACAAGAAAAGATATAGTTCTTGGTGAAGATATCACCGAAACGCAGGAAAGTGAGCTTAAAAACCTTTTTATACGCAGGTTTAAGACGAGAGAGCCGCTTGCACAGATTTTGGGCTTTTGTATTTTTATGGGCGAAAAATTTAAAGTCACAAAAGACACGCTCATACCGCGTCCCGAAACAGAGCTGCTTGTTGTGAAGGCAATTGAAAAAATAAAAGAGCAGGGTTACAAATCAGTGCTTGATGTTGGCACCGGAACAGGCTGTATTGCCTGTATGATTGCTAAAAATACCGACGCTCAGGTG
Organism: Candidatus Gastranaerophilales bacterium; assembly: GCA_944326475.1. Taxonomy (GTDB): domain Bacteria; phylum Cyanobacteriota; class Vampirovibrionia; order Gastranaerophilales; family Gastranaerophilaceae; genus CALUPY01. The sequence continues at coordinate 150,954 of CALVEC010000001.1, read as the reverse complement.
CTCGGGCTTGATATATCAAACGAAGCACTTTTTGTTTCGCTTGAAAACGCAATGTCGCTAAACCTTATGAACAGGGCGCTTTTTAGAAAATCTGACTTTTTCTCGAGTATCGACTACCTGCACGGTGAAAAATTCGACATGATTGTCTCAAACCCGCCTTACATCCCCCGTCGGGTGAAAACTACACTCCAGCCGGAAGTTAGAGACTATGAGCCTGAATTGGCGCTGTTTACGGAGGATGAGTACGGCGTTGAAAATTATGAAAAAATAATTTCACAGGCTAAAAATTATCTGAAAAATAACGGGCATGTGCTTTTTGAACTGGGCGCCGGACAGTCGGCGCTTGTCTCTGATTTCCTTAAATACTACGGCTTTTGTGATATTGAAATATTTAAGGATGTCTCGGGAATTGACAGAGTTATCTGTGCAAGTGTGCGCTAACTTCGGGAGCAGTTGACTATATAAAAAATGTAAATTTTTGTAAACTCCGGAAAACCCTGATATTTCTGTTTTTTTCTTGTGTGTGAATAATTCGTATATAAAAAATAGTCAATAAATATATACTTTCTGTTTTTATTTATATAAGAGAGCATAAACAAAGAAAGAGAGCGAAAAAATGGGCAGCGGTGTTGTCGGATTTTTAAGAGCAAAAAATATTCCTATTACAACAAAGCTTCTTATGGAGATTCAAAATAACGAAAAAGAAGCTGTAAAGCGTATTGCCCAAAAATATGGCGTCTCTGAAAGCGAGATTATAAATTTTACGGAGCAGCCTAATTACAGTGAAGGTGATAACGGTATCAATCAGGACGGCTTTGTTCACAGTACATCCGGCGCAGGCGGTTCAGAAAATGCGCAGTCATCTCAGAATACCGGTAAAGCTACAAGAGAAGAAGCTGAAGGTGCCAGAGATAATGCAAAAAGCAACAGAAAACAGGCAGATTCCGCCAGAGAACAGGCTGCTGAAGCACAGCAAAAAAATGAGCAGACTCAGAAAGTTGAAGAATTTACAGAAGTTCAGGAACTTCAACAGGCACCTGAGTTAGAACAGCCCGAAGAAGTTCAGATACCTGAGACACAGGAAACTCCCGAGATTGTTCAGGTGAACACTCCGGCTGTCGGTGATGTTGAGTCTTCTCAGGCTCCTGAGGCTCAGCTTTCAAATCTTGCCGAAGGTTTAACCGATGAAGAATCTAAAAATTCTCTCAGTCCTTATATAGCAAGAGAAAACAGTGAAATAAGCCAGTATACAAACTATTGGCAGCAATTTTCACAGAATATGAACTCCGGAAATTCTTCCCAGACAAACGGAAACAGTTTTATAGAGCAGATGATGGGCTGGACACAGCAGAAAATGCAAGCCGGTCAGGACATTTCAGACGGTCTGCAGACGACAAACGATGGTGCACAGCAGGTTCAGCAGGGTGTTGAGCAAATTCAAACAGCTCAGCAGCAAACACAGCAGGCTGTTCAAAACGTTCAAAAATCAGTTCAGCACACGGCAAAGGCTACAAAGGAAACAGCACAGGGAACTTCTGACACGACTCAGGCAGCTGCGAAAGTTTCTTCTGCAACGAAAAAATTCACCTTGGGTGCAAAAAATATAGCCACAGGCATTGAGCTTTCAGCTACATTAGTTTGTGCAGGTGCTGCTGCTGGATTTTTCGCTAAGGCAGCAGCTGATTTTACTGGAGCAGCCAAAGACTCTGCTACAGCTGTTCAAAAATCCACATCAGCAGCAAAACATTTCACTACAGCAACAAAAGAAACTAAGAATGCAGTTAGAGAAAACACAAATGCTGCTAAAAATACAAAATTAGCAGTACAAAATAATACAAATGGCATACAAAATATGACAGACGGCGGCAAAAAGATTGTTGACGGTACAAAACAGGTAAAAACCGGCACTGAAAATCTTCTGACCGCACAGGACGGCGAACAGCAGTCTGCTAACGGTGCAAACAGCGCCTATACCGAGGCAAACGGTTATTATGCAAATGCCCAAAACTACTGGCAGCAGATGATGAACTCCGCTCAAAATATTAATACAATAGTTTCAGAAGGCTTTAATGCCGTCGGTCAACAGGGCGGACAGCAGTTTAATCTTGCGCAGGGCGGCGGTGCTATGCAGCAAGGCTCCGGTCTTGATTCGCGCCAGCAGTTTACATATAACCTCTCACTCGGCGGAAACGGTCAGTCTGTGCAGCAGAACAGACAATCAAACCCGATGGAGCAGGATAAACAAAAACAGCAGCAAAACCGGAATAATAACGGTCAGCAAAACTTACAGGCAAACAACAGTCAGCCGCAGCAAACACAGCAGGTGACCCAGCCGCAGGTGACTGTTCAAAAGCAGAATATGTTTGTTCAACAGACAATTTAGATAAGGGATGGATAAAAGGAGAAAGATAAAAGAAGGCTGAAGTTTAGGAGTCAGGAAAAAGTCCGGTTTATACCGGACTTTTGTATTGCTGCGGTTTACTCCTGCTTGCAGAATACCAAGTTGTTTGTATAATAGTATTATTGGTAGATAAGGAAACAGAGGCCGGACATGAATATACAAAACACAACCTGCGCTCTTGAAAGAGAGTTGTTTGATGCGGTTGATGAAAAGACCCCCGCATATATTAAAGAAAATAAATTAATAGACTTAGACAATAAAAATGAATTTACATTTACTTTGAAGCGTGAACATTTGCTTCGCTACGACGAAAAAAATAATCCGGAGGGTCTTGGATTGAATGACTGGCTTGAAGCTTACGCAAAAGAAGCGGAAGTTTCAACAGCCGGAATCAGAGGTCCTCAAAATATAATCTATCCCCACGACACCAGATTTCCGATTAATATGATAGGTATAATGCTTGCTACAGAAGCAAAAGCACTCGTTGCAAAAGACCTTTACGGAAGCAAAGAGGTTATGAAGCTTGCAGGCAGAGAGGTTCGGTATAACTCCGATAAGTTTTTAGAACTCATCGCAAGAATACAGGCGGCTCACGGTATAAAAACAATTGTCCCGGAAGGAAGAAAGACTATTCCTATCTGGATGGCGTCTTTTCTGGCGTTTAAACTCGATTTGCTCGGCGGGGAATATATCACATCCAGCCATGGTATTTCCGTAAAAAATGCAACCAAAGACCTTAACTCCCAGGGCAGCCAGTATTTGCCCGAAGAATCCATGCTCTTTGTAAATAAAATCAGATGGATTTTCTCGCAGGTTGAAAAAAACGGCAGCTATGATATAAAAATTGCCTCTGACAACAGCCCGTTTATCTCTGAAAAATTGATGAAAAAACTGGAGGACGGCGTAAATCTGTATGTGGAATACCTGAAAGACGGTGTTGCAAAAGACGCAAACCTTAATCTTATTAAAGATTTGAAGGACAAAATTGTGATTGAAAATGTCGGCGGCTCTGCTTACAGAACGCTCTCGAGAATACTAAAAAAACTTGGTATAGAGACAAAGTATGATTGGTTCAATACGGAAGAAGACCCGTTCTTCCACTCAATCGGCAAATACGACACCGACCCGAAAGGCAATAAAACGTTCTATGACTATTCCGTTGACGCCACGGTAATTTCTAAGGATAAAGACGGAAAAGCGTTTTTCCCTGTCATAAAGTCAATGAATTATGAAGAAAAACTCAAAAATTACCCCGAAGGTACGGTAGTTTTGATTACAGACCCTGACCATGACAGACTGACCGTATGCCAGATTGAGTCTGAAAAAAATGCCGAAAAGCTCAAAAAACTCGGAGTTGACTACACGGAACTTGGCGGCGGCAGAATACTCACAGTCTTTACCGCAAACCAGTCCTTTTTAATGATAATGGACTTTTGGGCAAATACTCTCAAAAAAGAAGGACTGTTTGACAAACATCCGAGATTTATTATAAAAACCACGGCTTCTGCACGTTCCTGGGATGAATGGGCTGCAAGAAACGGCGTTAAGGTCGTTAATGTGCCGGTAGGTTTTAAAGAAATTGCAAATATCATGAAAAAAGTTGAAAAACAGATTATCGAAACACCTGATAAGGATGTTGTTATCACTGATATTTTCAACAATGATGTGAATCTCGGCGTTAATCCGAAACTCATTTTCGGCGGTGAAGAATCCGGCGGTATGATTATCGGTTCGGAAAGTCTTATAGAATCAAAGGCTGGCAGAATCGCTATTGCCATGAGAGAAAAGAGTGCAACGGAAGCTATAGTTGTTGCGTCCGCACTTGCGTCTTATATCGAAAAACAGGGATTGCTTCTGTCTGACTATTTGAGTGAAGTGTTTGAACAAAATAAAATTGTCTCACGCTTCGATATTCGTGAGGACATTTCATACTACAACGAAAGCGAACCGGACATTGAAAAACTCAAAGCCGACAAAAAAGCCGGAGAGCAAAAAAGAACAAAAAACGATTTGTTCTACCTTGCAATGGCTGTTGCAAAAGAGGAAGGCTTGCTCACCTTGGCGCAAATAAAAGAAATTCTTGCTTCAACTTTTCCGCAGCTTGATTTTTCTAATTTGTCAGATGTAAAATTCGTCGGCGACGGTACATATTTGCAATTTGACGACAAATTTATTGAAATCCGCCCCTCCGGTACTGACGCAAAAACCAAATCCTACGGCGCAGGTGCTGATAAGTCCGACATAAAAAATTATGCGGCGGTTATGGGTAACTATTCAGGTGACTTAAATGATGTTTACAAGAAGAATGTGGACATGGCGTTTTATGATTGCGCTAAAGAAAAATCTCTGAAGGCGTATGCTGTGTTTACGGAAAAAGACGCAAATAACACGCCTTTTGAAGTGCCTGATTATTCAAAAACACTTGCTTTTTGATGCAGACAGTTAATATACAGCCCGCGGGTGACTGCGGGCTTTTTCTTTTGGTTTGTACATGCCGTATAAAAATTGCATATACCATAAAAAGTGCATGCCTTTAAAGGGATTGTAAATTTTTATTAAAATTATCATTAAAATAGTAAACATTTTTATGATAATGGATTAATATACATGTACAAATCCCCAAATCTCCTCCCAAGATTATGAAGTATAAGCTGCACTGCAGCTTTTTTTTTAAGATAGCGCTGATAATCGAACCGGGAGACGGGGGCTGCTAAATGTAACAGAATCATTAAAATATTTGTAATGCTTTAAAAAAAATGTTACAATATTTTAATAAACCTTATTTAAAAAGGCAATTTTATTTTTCTTTTATACTTAGATACAGTGTGAAGGTTTAAAGTAAAATGTGGAGTCACTATATGAATGTATCATCAGTAACAGCAGGCTGTTCTCCAATGAAACCGGCATTCGGTCAGGAGCAAAACCCGCAAAAACACCAAAAAGTGCAAGCCATTAACATAGATAAAGCGGTTGATGTTATTAATGACATTGATTTTAAAAATATTGACGAGCGTTCCGCACGCAATATTGCCAGACTTGCTGATGCAATTAACGAAACGGACGAAAATGCAAAATACACAAAACCGTTAAAACAGTTTTTTACTACTGCATCATTAGCTCTCCTCGGTGGTATTTCCGCTAAGGTCTCTGCCGGAAAGGTTCTTCAGCTTGTAGAAAAGAATATTCCTATTATGGACTGGATGTCCAAAGAAATCACGAGATACGGTCAAAAATTTGCATCAGGCATCAAGGTTTCTAACGAAAGAAATTTCAAAGGTTTTGTCTCAAGACTTGCAGATGACAGTATTACCTGGGTTAAAAACTTCTCTAAAAAAGGTCTTAAACAAACACAAATCGATGATTTTGTTGAAAAGAATATAAGAAATGTTGATGACGTAGCGGAAGCCGCTTTCTTAAAAGACGCAGCAGTTACACAAAACGGTATTAAGAAAACAATTCAAAATGGTGTTGGTTTGACTGCAGGTGCCGGTGTTATTACACAAACAACAAAAGACAAAAACGAAGACGGTATACCTGATATGTATCAGGGCAAGAAAACTCAGGAAGACATCTTGAAAGAAAAACTCGTAGATGTGGCTCTTGATTCTCTGATTGCATAATAATTACAATTTAAATAACGCAAAAACCGGTGATTTTCGCCGGTTTTTTGCTGCTCATTTAAATTTTGTCCGAGAGTGACCCCGCTTGCGGAAGTAAAAGTTCAATAAGTTATCGGGGGAGTTGACTATAAGAAAAGTCTTCCGTAACTTCTTTTATTGCAAAATACGCAATATCGGTCAATTTTTCAATTTCCTCCTCCGTTATAACAAGCGGCGGCAAAAAGTATATGACGTTTCCGATTGGTCTTAAGAGCGCCCCCTTTTGCAATGCGGACTTAAACACAAGATGCCCGATTCTGTCAGTAAACGGATAGGGTTCTTTTGTGCTTTTATCTTTGACCATTTCAACTGCCCCTATCATCCCTATGTGGCGTACGTCTCCGACGTGATTGAGCGGTTTGAATTTTTCAAGACACTCTTTAAGTTTTTGAATTTTGGGTTTCAGGTTTTCTATAATATTTTCTTCTTCCATGATTTTCAGGGTTTCAACGGCAATTGCGCTTGCAACAGGGTTCCCCGTGAAGCTGTGTCCGTGATAAAAAGTTTTAAGCTCAGAAAAGTCGTCATAAAAAGCGTTGTAGATTTTGTCGGTTGTGACAGTTGCCGCAAGCGGAACGTATCCGGCTGTTATGCCTTTTGCAACGCAAAAAATATCGGGTTTTATTCCGGCATGCTCGAATGCAAAATATTTGCCTGTTCTTCCAAACGCCATCGCGACTTCATCATCAATCAACAGAATGTCGTATTTGTCGCAGAGGTATCGCAATTTCTTTAAGTAATCGGCAGGATAAACCCGCATGCCGGCAGCCCCTTGGACAAGCGGTTCAACAATCATTCCTGCTATTTCATTGTGCCTTTTCTCAAACAGTTCTTCAACCTCTGAAAAACAGTCAATTGTGCATTTCCCCTGTTCACAGCCCATAGGACACCGGTAACAGTAAGGTGCACAGACTTTCAGGGTTTCAAATACCAGCGGATTAAAAATTTTTTTGTAAATATCAATTCCGCCGACAGAGACGGAGCCGAGCGTGTCTCCGTGGTAAGAGTCTGTCATTGAAACAAAATATTTTTTCTCGGGTTTTCCCTTTTGGTACCAGTACTGGTAAGCCATTTTCAACGCAACCTCGACAGCGGTCGAGCCGTCGTCCGAGTAAAATACTTTTGAAAAAGGCTCGCCGGCAAGCTTTGTCAGTCTTTCAGCAAGCTCTATTGCGGGTTTGTGTGTAAAATCCGCAAGAAGTACGTGTTCAATAGATTCAGCCTGTTTCAGCAGGGTTTTGTTGAGCCTGTCTACGGAGTGACCGAGTGTGTTTACCCACCACGACGAAACACCGTCAATATAACTGTTTCCGTCAGAATCATACAGGTAAATTCCTTTGCCCTTTTCAATTAAAACAGGCTTGAAATCCGCTCCTTCGTACTGTTTCATTTGCGTATCGGGATGCCAGACGTATTTCAGGTCTTTTTCAATCCATTCTTCTTTTGTTGTCATTTTTTCTCCAATAAATATTATTTGTCTGAGAGTGAACCCGCTTGCGGATGTATCGGGGTTAGTTGATTATATGAAATATTTGCTCATATATTTTATTATATGCTAAAATTAGTACACACAATAAAAGGAGTTAAGTAAATGAGCAACGAATTTAAAGTTTACATGGACAAAGACATTGACAAAAGCAAAATTTTAGATAAAAAAATTGCTGTAATCGGTTTTGGTTCTCAGGGCTACGGTCAGTCAACCAACCTGAAAGATTCCGGCTGCGATGTTGTAGTAGGCTTAAGACCAAACGGAGCTTCTGCAAAAAAAGCACAGGCTCTCGGTTTGAAGGTTATGCCCATTGAAGAAGCGGTAGAATGGGCTGATGTAATCCAGATTCTTATTCCTGACGAAGTTCAGGCAAAGGTTTATGAAGAACAAATTAAACCCCACCTGAGAAAAGGGCAGTATTTGATGTTTGCGCATGGATTTAATATCCACTTCAAAAAAATTGTTCCGCCTGCTGATGTAAATGTACTTATGGTTGCACCCAAAGGTCCCGGACATACAGTCAGAAGCGAATACGAAGCAGGCAAAGGCGTTCCGTCTCTTATTGCGGTGTATCAAGATCCTTCAGGCGACTCAAAAGAAGTTGCACTTGCTTATGCGTCAGCAATCGGTGCCGGCAGAGCAGGTATTTATGAAACAAACTTCAAAGAAGAAACCGAAACTGACCTTTTTGGCGAACAGTGCGTTCTTTGCGGCGGTTTGACCGCACTTTTAAAAGCCGGTTTTGAAACACTTGTTGAAGCAGGATATTCACCGTATATGGCTTATTTTGAGTGCTTGCACGAGATGAAACTTATTGTTGACCTTGTTAATCAGGGCGGTATCTCAGATATGAGATATTCAATCTCTAACACTGCAGAATGGGGCGATATGACTATCGGACCGAGAATTATTACTCCTGCGGTTAAAGATGAAATGAAAAAAGTGCTCTCTGAAATCCAGAGCGGAAAATTTGCTACAGAATGGCTCGATGAATACAATTCAGGTATGAAAAAATTCAAAGAGCTTGAAAAAGAAGGCGAAGAACACCAGATTGAAAAAGTCGGAAAAGAACTCCGCGCTAAATTCACCTGGGTTGATGACAGCAATAAAATCATTAACAGAGCTAAAAACTAGTATTTTGTTTAGAATTGCGAGCCGGCATAGTTACACTTGTGCCGGCTTCTTTAATAAAAGGACAAGAATGAAAACAGAAATCTATGACACAACTTTAAGAGACGGTGCACAATCCGAGGGAATAAATTTCTCGGTATCCGACAAAATAAAAATCATAAAACTTCTTGACGCACTTGGTATTGATTACATTGAAGCCGGCTGGCCCGGTGCCAATCCGGTTGATGAGGAAGTTTTTAGGGAAATTGAAAATTTAAAACTTAAAAGCGCCCGCATAACAGCGTTTGGCTGCACCAAAAAGCCTAAAGTACGTCCGGAAGACGATAAGGTTTTGAACATGCTCTTGTCCGCAAATACTGAGATAATTACTATTTTCGGGAAAACATGGGATTTTCATGTTACTGAAGCTTTGAATACTACCCTTGAAGAAAATTTAAATATGATAAGAGAAAGCGTTAAGTACCTGAAACAAAACGGCAGACAGGTGTTTTTTGACGCGGAGCACTTTTTTGACGGTTATAAAAACAATCCCGATTATGCAATTGCTGCAATAAAATCAGCGTATGAAGCAGGCGCAGAACGTATTGTACTTTGCGATACAAACGGCGGTTGTATAAATACCGAAATTTATAAAATTACCAAAATCGTAAAAGAAACAATTCCTGAGGCTGTTTTGGGTATTCATGCACACAACGACGGTGATATGGCGGTTGCAAATTCCATAGCGGCAGCCGACGCCGGTGCTTTTCAAATTCAGGGTACAATAAACGGCTACGGAGAACGCTGCGGAAATGCAAACCTCTGTTCAATTATACCGAATTTGCAGCTCAAGAAGGGAGTTGATGTTATAGGCAAAAATTTAACAAAACTTGTATATGCTGCTAACTCAATCGCTGAGATTGCCAATGTCTCAGCTCCCGCAAACCAGCCTTTTGTCGGGCGGAGTGCTTTTGCACATAAAGCGGGAGTCCATGCAAGCGGGGTTGCAAAAAACTCCGGGACATACGAGCACATTTCTCCCGAATCTGTCGGCAATTCAAGAAAAATTTTAATCAGCGACCAGGCGGGCGCTGCATCAGTTCGTGAAAAAATTGAACATTTGCGCTTTGTTGACAATGTCTCTGAAAAAGATATACCGAGAATAATTGACCGTATCAAAAAGCTTGAATGGAAAGGTTTTGCATTCGAGGGTGCCGAGGCGTCGTTTGAGCTGCTTGTGATGGAAATTTTGGGGCAGAAAAGAGAATTTTTTAAACTGCTCGGTTATAGAATTATCGGCGATACAATAGCGGGTATTTCAAATATAAATACGGAAGCCTCCGTAAAAATTCAGGTAGGAGATGAGATAATTCACACCGTCTCTGAGGGCGACGGTCCTGTCAATGCACTGGACAAGGCTTTCCGTAAGGCGCTTAAAGATGTCTTCCCTCAGATACATTTCTATAAATTGAATGATTTCAAGGTCAGAATCCTTGACGGCGCAGACGGCACTGCTGCACAGGTTCGTGTAAACATAGAAACAACAGACGGTTTTAATAAGTGGGACACTGTCGGTGTCAGCGAGAACATAATCGAGGCGTCTTATATGGCGATAGTCGACAGTATTGTCTACGGTTTAATTCTTCACAGCGCTTGAAACGTCTTAATTTGACGCCACGCCCGTTCAATAACATACCGGGGCAGTCGGCTGTATGCAGCCTACCAGTACGGACAAAATTTGAGGTATTTGCAGTTTTTGCATTTATCTGTTTTATAGCAGAAATAATTTTCTCCTGTTTCTATTTTGTCGATAATGCCGATTATTTTATTTCTGTACTGCATAAAGAGGTCTTCGCTGAAAACAATGCGTATGCTTGTTCCGGTATTTAAAAGGACGTAGCGCAGGGAAAACGAATCATAAGTCACCGGCAGGTGTTTTTGTTTGTATACTTCATAGAGTGCACAAAGGTAGAACATCGTCTGAAAACGCTCGTTTTCATCGGATATTTCACCTGTTTTCCAATCAACTATTACATATTCTCCGTCTGTCTCAAACAGCGCGTCAATACGCCCTGTCAGCCGGCTGGTGCCGAATTTTACATCAAACGCATACTCGCTTTCCAAAAAATGGTACTTTAAAACCGGTGAATTTAAAAAATTGTACCAGAGGAGCTTGTCGTTTTTATCAAGCTGTTCCACCATTTTGGACACGTCTTTTCCGTTCAGCTTGTAGTTTATAAGCGCGTGTATTTTTGTGCCTGTCTCTGTTTTTGAGTTTTTTTGTTCGGGAAAGCGCATGTTGTCTACGTACATAAATTTGTAGCGCTGCGGACAGTCCTCAAAGGTTTTCAGCATATTTATCGTATAAGTTTTTTCCACAAATTCTCCTTATTGATAGTTTAAATTTATTTTGACCGGTGTTTATTAGACCTTCGCGTATTTGTTTTCGGACAGTGCGGAAATATACGGCATTTCAAAAAATTCAGACGGCTTCACATCTTTGAGTCTTGAGAATTTCTTGTATTTTCCGGCGCAGGTGATAAAAAGCCCGAGTTTTGCCCTTGTGATTGCAACATACAAAAGCCGCAGATTTTCTTCGAGTATGTTCATCTTTAATTCGTGTTCATTTTTTCTTGTGTATTCAGGATTCAAAGCTTTAATACTTTCCATAAAATATTCCTGAGCCTTGATTTTTACGTTTTCCTGTTTAAAGGGCAGCATATCTTCGCTCAGTTCGGGTATAAATACGTAGTCAAATTCATCGCCTTTTGATTTGTGATATGTCATAAGCATAATTTTTCCGCGTTCGTTTGTGTCGTCCTCGTTTTCTTCTTTGTCAAACAGTTTAAATCTGCCTGCAGAAGCTTTTTTTGAGATGGTCTCCAGTCTTTCCGTGAAATCTTGTACATATAAATTAGACAATTTTTTGATAAAAATTGAAATCATGTAAACGTTTGAAATTTCAATGTCAGAGTTGTAATAGTACATGCCTGCTTTTGTCGCAAACTCCTCCGGCGGAAGCTCGGAAGACTCAAGCCAGTAATCCAAATCCCAGTGCAGCTGCGTCAGAGCTTCCGATTCAAACTCGTCAGGATTATGCGATATAAAGGGCTGTTTAAGATTTTCAACGGCAGCAATGTCCGTGAAACTCAAGCTGCAAAGCCGCTGTTCCGTGAGTGTTTTCATGAAATTTACGACATTTTCATTGTCCCAGGGCGACTTTACAAATTTTAAGAGCCTTAGTATAAGCTGAAATGCCGGCTGGCGTTCAAGCGCGTCTGTACGTGTAACCACATCAAATCCCGCATTTGCAAGAAAATTTGAGTATTCTTCTATCTGATAGTTACTCCGCAAAAGAATTGCTATGCTTGCGTTTTTGTCTTTTGCGTATATTTCTCTGATTTTTGAGACAATATAGCTTCTCTCTGAGTTAAAATCTTCAAAAAGCCCTGTTTCTACGCAATTTGAGGAAACCGGATTTTTCCCCTCAACAGGTTTCATTAAAGTCTTATAAAATGCATTTCTTCCGTCAAATGCTTCATTTCCCTTCGTTGCCAGCATATTTGCAAGTTCGTATATTCCTCTTGCACAGCGCTGCGAGTGTTCCATTTTTACGCAGGGATTTTTTTCTATAAATTCTCTGAATCCCTCAGTATCTGCATTTGTAAACGTTGTTGTGATTGATTGGTTAATATCGCCGCAGCGTATGAGGTTGCCGTAAAAACCGGAGAGAATACCAAGCAGATTCTGCTGAACCTTAGACGAGTCCTGCGCTTCGTCTTCGATAATATAGCGGCATAATTTTGTATAATGCTCTCTTATGTCCCTGTGTTTCTCAAGCAGCACGACCGCAAGCCGCAGCATGTCGTCATAATCGACGAGATTGCGTGATTTAAGCGTGCGATTGTATAGTTTAAAAAGTTCCAGAAACTCTTTTGTCTCCTTAAATTTTGGCTGTATAAGTTTTTTTGCACCCGAGAGCTTCAGGGCGGATATTGCCTTTTCGTAACGGTCGTAGTCATCATGGTTTAGTCCGAGAGCGGCAATTGCTTCCCGCAGAATTTTCTGGCGTTCGTTGTCGTCGCATACCTCAAAATCAGCGTTGAGACCGATTTTTGTGTAATTGGAATTTTCTTTAAGTATTCTTAGTGCAAGTCCGTGGATTGTTGAAATGTTCGGAAGCGAATCGGAATCCGGACAGAGATTTTTTATGCGTTCTTTAAAATTTCTGGCAGCAGAGTCCATATATGTTAATACAAAAATATTTTCGGGATTCACGCCCTGTTTTAACAGTTTTGCAACAAGAGCCAGGAGAATTGTTGTTTTTCCGGCGCCGGGTACCGCTGATATTGCGAGTTTGCCGCCTTTGTATGCCAGTACAGGCTTCTGGTCTTCTCTGGGGGTAAATTTAAATGCAGCGGGTGTTTCCTTTTCTTCCTTTTCAAACTCAAGAAAATCAATAATTCCGCCGGTGTTTTCCAGTCCGTTTATATCAAACAGCGCAGAATATGCGTATATAGTCACGCTTGACAGCAGGTCAAGTTTGCGAAGTATGCGTTTTGTCTTTTCTTTAGTGAGTTCGAGATTGTCGTCAAATGTGAAATCTTCCTTACTCCAGCCGGGTTGAAAAACCCAGGAGTTGTAGATGGTGCCCGTGTCCTCTTTTGTCCATCCCATGCCTGTTATATCCAGCCATAGCGCTGTTTTTGATTCTATCTTCAAGTCGATAATCTTTTGGGCTGTGGCAATACACAGGGCATCAGGTTCTACAACCGGAGAATCACAGGGGTTTTCTGATACAATTGTGTTTTCAAGCTGGATTATTATACTCTGTTGAAAGTTTAAATCCGGTGCTTGTTCTTCAAAAACCTTTTCAAAATCTCTGATTTGCTTAATTAAAAAGTTTATTTTATGTATTATTGCCGAATTTCCGGTGTTTACCAGTTTATCAATTACAAATTCAGCCTGCGAGGAGAGCGGAAGCGCTGAATTTTTCAATTCTTCCGTGACTTGCAGGAATATTTTCAATTTTTCATTATAATTTTCTTCCTCAAAAAGATTTTCGGAATTTACCGTTCCTTTTTTATTAAACTCCATTACCACGGGCAGCGTATCTTTGAGCGGTATTTCAAGAAGTGTGTGAAATATCCCTCTTATATCCGCTGTTGTTATTTTTGCGGACAATACGGGGTGAACGTATTTAAGCACGGATAAAATATTTTTTATGATTTTATCATCAGCTATTTTTTCGCTGCCCGAGAAAATTTGATACTTGATATTTTTTGCGCCGAAAATTTCTGCTGCAAAGAATTTGACAGCACTGTTTGTTTCCGGCACCGCAATCGTTATGTCCTGCGGTTTTAGACCTTCTCTTTTTACTAAATATGCCGCCTTTTCAAACGCTTCTTTTACCATTTCAATATATTTTGAACAGCAAATATGCTTTACTTTTACGGGTGAAACAGGGATGTCATCAAGTTTTTTAACTTCATTCCCGAAAAGTTTTTCGATTCTGCCGGGCATGCTGAAATCCCCGCATAAAAACCCTGCTCTCGAAACGCCATGTTTGTCCATGCCGACAAACCAGCCACAAAGACGAGGTTTTATGTGTTCAAGAAAATTGTACTGCGCGTTTGTAATTTCATCGGCGTCATCAAGTATCAGGTATTTTACGTTTTTTAGAAGCACTGAATCTTCTTTCAGGCTGTTAAAGACTGCACACTGTCTTATGTAGTCAAATGCCCGGTATTTTAGCGTATAGTATTTGAAACGGTCAATGGCAGCCTTTGCGTCCGGTGCAAAACTCTCCCCGAGAAGCTGTGAACGTTTTTCCGCTTCTCTGTCCGAAAGTCCGTTTTGCACAATAAGCGAGTATCTGCGAAACAATTGGTGCAGAAGATTAATTTTTGAATTGTAGTCCAAAAAGCCAGTATTTTTAATGCATTTTTTGAATAAGTACTGAGAAATTTCAAGCCCTGTAAGGTTTGGTACGATTCTTGCTCCGTCATAGGGTATTTTGCTTTCTATGTCTGCCCAGTCCAGTTTTATCGTGTTGTAAACAAGTCCGAAAAATGTGTAAATCTTGGGATTTTCAAGTACTGTCAGTTCTTTTTTTACGGATTCTTTAAAAAACTCTTTTTTGTGGTTGTTTTGAAGCAGCACAAGTATTCCAGATGAGGGCACCCCGCTTTTTACAAGTTCTATATATTTCTGTGCAAGAATTTGCGTGCGATTTGTTCGTGATGAGCCGGTTAGTAACATAACAATGCTATTGTAGCACAATTTTACACAGTGAACTGTAATCTCTCATAAGCCTGCCGGCTGAAAGTGTTTTTAAACTAAATCGTAAACAGTGAATTTTCTTTTTCTGTTTATAAATCTCATTAATAATGCTCTCATCTCATTTACCTCTTTGTTTTCAATTCTCTCTCTCTCTTGCTCTCTTATATATATAAAGTATATATTTATACAAAAATTGATTTTTTCTTTGGAAAATATTAAAAATTATTAAGATATTAAAAAATAAAAAGCCCTCCGCTCAATTTACTATATGAAAATTATTTGTTTAGCTGTCGTCTTTGTGATAAAATGGCTTAGCGGAGCGGAGGATGGTAAACAGCCTTACGGTTTATGAAATTAAAAAAAAATTTAAAATTTGTTATATTATTTTTCGTTGCGGCAGTTTTTGTCACGGAGTTTTTGTTTGTTTTCGTCTTGCCGTTTTGGGTAAACAGGCTGTTTGATAACGGTTCGGTTGTTTCTGCAATAAAATCAAAAACCGGCATGACACTTAGTTATGAATCCGCAAAAATCAGGACATATCCTGACTTTTCGCTAAAGTTCAGCTCAAAAACGCCTTCTTTGTCCGATGTAAGCGGAGGTGATGTCATAAAGGCAGATTATATATCAGCAAAGATTTCTCTTTTGCCTGCTGTTTTTGGCAATAT
This sequence comes from Candidatus Gastranaerophilales bacterium, assembly GCA_944326475.1. Classification (GTDB taxonomy): domain Bacteria; phylum Cyanobacteriota; class Vampirovibrionia; order Gastranaerophilales; family Gastranaerophilaceae; genus CALUPY01. Next base: position 135,348 of record CALVEC010000001.1, on the reverse strand, counting down.
CAACCTGAGAAATGCTGTTATTGAAAATCTTTATGTCAAATTAATCAGGGACAAAGACTCTCATCTGCAGCTCGGCTCATATAGATTGAAGCCTGCTGATTTAAGACTCAAACGTTTGAGCGGCGCTGTTCTTGATTCTAAAGTCGAATTTGTTGATGAAAAACTCAAAAAAAATACAACATTATGCCTTGAGGATGTAAAAATAAAAGATTACCGCGAAGGTAAATATGTCTTTTTATCGATGAAGGCGTATATAGACGCTGATGGCGGGCGAATGGGGCTTGATGCTGCAGTAAATACAAAACTTCCCGTGTTGAAAAATACTGCAAGAAAAGATTTTCGCATAAAAGGTGCAGTTAAAAATTTTGATGCAGCATATTTTAAACCTTATGCCGCAGAGCTGCTGAAAAAGGACCTGCTGACTCTTGACGGCAAGATTGAGGCTGATTTTGATATTGAAAAAAATGTTCGTGTAAATGCAAAATTAGAAAATTTTTCGTTTATAACCAAAAACCCGGGTGAATCCGTAATCCTTAGTGGAAAGACAACGGCTGATTTTACAGGCGGGTTCAAGCAGAACAGTCTTATTATTGATAAACTTGCAATCAGCGCGCCGCAGTGGCAGGCTGTAATTTCCGGTCTTATAAAAGATATTACCGGGAAAAATCCGGGTTTTGACTTGAAGGCAGATTTGCCCTCATCTGATGTTCACTGCCTTATTGCAATGCTGCCGCCGGCTCCGAATACAAACCGTGCTGTTGAAAAACTGAAAAAATACGGCGTTTGGGGGACAATAACCGCTTCCCTGAATCTTAAGGGCAGCTCTAAATCCCCTCTTTTATACGGAAAGGCAGAGCTTGTTGACTTGCACATTTTAAAAGAAAAGCCGATAGTTGCGCCCTGTTCAATGAGCCTCGAATTTACGGGTAAACAGGTTAATCTTTACACAAAAGTTTTTGCGGACTTGAAAAAACAGCAGTATGTTGTAATTGAGGGGTTCTCTGAATTAAAACCTTTTGGTGCAGGCGAGATTAAGATAAAATCAACTGATAGTGTTAATCTTAAAACAGCGCATTATATGCTTGTGCCAATCCATGATATTGTCGGTTTTGACCTTGGTCCCCTGCCTTATATGTCAATATCGGGTTACGGAAATATTGACCTTTTGACCCGCGGTACGGTTTTTGACGGGGAAGCTTTCGGCGGGTTCAGATTCAAAGATACCACAGCTATGCTGAAAGGGTTAAAAACCCGTATTGAAAATGCCGGCGGCTATCTTGATTTTAACGGAAAAGACATGACTTTTGTTATGGATAAGGCTCAAATTAAGGGCTGCCCCGTGACCGTAAAAGGAACGGCAAATTTAGACGGAAAAATTGATTTTAACATTCATTCGCCGGCAATTTTTACTGATGAACTTGTATCTATTGTGAATAACAGCCTGCTTTTAAACAGTAAAAAGCTCTATACGGAAAAAATTCAAAAAGCGTCGGGTAAAGCTTCTGTTGATATAGAACTGAAAGGCGTTGTAAAAAACTTTTCGGATTTAAAAGATGTAAGCGATTTAGATTTTTCTGGTCTTGCCATCCTTAAAAACAACTCGGTATCTATTGAAAGTATTCCGGAAATTAAAGCTGTTAACGGAAAAATTAAATTTGATAATAAAGACGTGTCTGCGGATATTGAATCGTCCATATTTGATTCAAAATTTATTTTAAAAGCGTATTTTGATAACAACGAAAAAGCCTCAGTAGAAATGCATTCGCCGGCTTTAAAACTTGATGAAGTTTTTTCATATGCAATGAGCACGGTTTCCCGCAGAGCGGATATTCCAAAAACCGGTGCATTACTGAATTTTAAGGCTTCTTACAGCGGAAATCCGTACAAAATTAATCCGGAAAACATAAATGCGAAAGGTTATCTTGTTCCTCAAAAACGAAACAGTAACGACGATGTGTTTATAAAATCCGGGGAATTTTCGCTTAAAAAGAATACTTTCAGACTTAAAAATTTTGATACGGCAATTTTTAACACCTCGGCGCATGCTGATGCGGTAATTTACGGTATACTTGGGTCAAATCCGAAAGTTAACGGCAATTTGACGCTGGTAAATTTTGATATATCTAACTTTAACAAAATCAGAAATGTAAAAATGCTGCCTGCGGGCATAAAAAAAGCGCTGCTCGCTTATGAAAACTATGATGGCAGGGCTGATGTACGCCTTTCTTGCGAAAACAATAAAGTCTCGGGTGAAATAAGGCTTCTCGGACTGAAATTTCTGCAAAGCGCCTATAAAATTCCTATAACAATTGACAGCGGCAATATTTTTATAAACAACAATAAAATAACCCTGAAATCTATAAACGCAAACTTTGATAATGTACCTATATTTATAAATGCTTACATAAACGGATTTAGCGGAAATCCGGAAATGAAGGGTTATTTGACGACAAAAGTCACTGAGTCTTTTGTAAATAAATACATTAACGAACACCTGTCCTATCCTGTTAAACCAAAAGGTGATATAACCTTGACCGCCGAGGTCTCCGGCACTCCTGAAAAATACAATGCCGACATCAAACTGCGCCTTGAAAAAGAAGCTGACATATATTATATGGGTGCAAATCTTGACGATACTGAGGAGGAAAGAGAGGTTAACGCAAATCTTTCCGTACACAAGAATGTCATAAAAATAAATTCACTTGATTATCTCAGATTTATGACCTCCCAGAATGATTATGTGTATCCGCGCCGGATTATAAATGTACATGGCGGATTGAAATACGGTAAAGATAAAATTTTCTTTAATAATCTGCACATTTTGACCGAAAACAATGCGAATGTGAAGCTTTTCAACGTATTATTTAAAAAATCGGTTCTTAAAAAAGGCATGTTTAATTGCAATCTCGTTTTGAACGGTGATTCCGAAGCGCCTGTTGTGACGGGAAAAGCAGGCATGCTTGAGCTTGATATGCCGCTTTACACTACTTTAATTAAGGATGTTTCAATGCAGTTTACGCCGTCAGTTGTGAACCTTTCAATGAACGGAATGAGTTACGGCTCGGATTTTGTGCTAAAAACCGTTATAAAAAACCGTCCGTCGCTGCCGGTTGTGATAGATAATTTAAAAATTTCATCAAAAAGCGTTGAATTAGACCATATCCTTGACTCACTTACACAGGTAACGCTCAGCAGCGGGATAAAGCTCGATGATGAAACTGATAGTTTGCAGGATACAAAAAAACAGTCGGATATGCTCTCGAATGCCATTATAAAAAACGGCTCTATCACAGCAGACACAATGAAAGTCAGGGGGCTTCCCGCAAAGAATTTTAAAGCCGGCTTCAAACTTGACAAAGATTTGATTCTGAGAGTTGAAAATCTTGCGTTTGACGTTGCTGAGGGCGCTGTTCTGGGAAAAGCAAAGTATGATTTTAAAACCGGAAAAGTCTCCGCTGAGATTAGGGCAAAGCATGTAGATGCTAACAAAATTGCGACCGCGGTATTTGAGGCAAAAGATCAGATTTTCGGGTATTTGAACGGCAGTATGTTCTTTACTACAAGAGGTAATACGGAAGAAGAACGTTTGAGTAATGTGTCAGGTACTGTCTATTTTGAAATAAATGACGGAAAAATGCCAAAACTCGGCTCTGTTGAATACCTCTTGAAAGCAAGCAGCCTCTTTAAAAGCGGTTTAACAGGAGTAAGCATAAACAATTTTATTGACCTTATAGCACCGGTTAAAACAGGTTATTTTAATTCGATTAAGGGATTGCTTCTGATAAGCCGCGGCAAAGCAAAAAATGTAGAAATCTTCTCAAGCGGAGAAAATCTCAGCATGTATATAAAAGGAACTTATGACATACCGGAAAGTTTTGCTGACTTGAACGTTTACGGAAGGTTGACCAAAAAAGCGGATAATATTCTCGGTCCTGTGGGGAATATGTCTTTTAACTCTCTGTTGAATTTGATTCCCGGGTTTAAGCTTGACAGACGTGAAAAAACTGCGATTATAAAAGAGCTGAATAAGATTCCCGGCGTTGAATTTAACGACATGCAATATCGGATTTTTAATGCAAAAATACACGGCGACATAAACTCGGACAAGTATGTAAAATATTTTAAATGGATTGAATAATGAATTTTCAAGAAGAATATAAAAAAATAATTAGTTGCATAAAACCGGATATAGACGCTTTTACGGGGTTTTCCGCCGGCATGTTTTCGAGAGATTCAGACATCGAGAATATTCTGCTGGATTATCTTTCCCAGCCGGGGAAATTGCTCCGTCCGGCGCTTGTTTTTCTTTTTACGCGTGCGCTTGGATTGGTGCCTGGTGAAAGGCACTTTAGGCTTGCGTTTTGCATTGAAATGATTCATAATGCCAGTCTTGTGCATGACGATATCATTGACAGTGCACCTGAAAGACGCGGGCAAAAAACACTGCATACTGCCTATGATTCAAGATTTGCGGTAATTGCCGGCGACTACCTTCTTGCAAAAGCTATTGAGACAGTATCTTACATTAAAAATACCGAAATAATCGATATTCTTTCAAATTACATAAAAATGCTTATTTGCGGTGAAACAAAACAGTATTTTTCAAGATATGATGCGCTTTCTATAGAGGATTACATAGAAAAATCCAAAAACAAAACAGCCTCGCTTTTTCTTGCTGCACTTGAATCTGCTGCGGTTTTAAACGGCAGTAAAATCAACTGCAGCGATTTTGCGCAGAATTTTGGCATTACTTTTCAGATTCATAATGACCTCAAAAACTTTACGGACAGTTGTTTGTCATTGTCTGAAAAAACCTGCGATGACATAAAAAACGGAACTTACACAGCGCCCGTGATTTTTTATATGAAGGAAAATAATTTGACAAAAATTAATAATCCGAATGATGTATTGAACTGCCCGAATCGAGCTGTTTTTGAGGAAAAAACGAGAGGACTTATAAAAAGTTTTGCATACAGGGCTATTGAAAATATAAACTGTCTTGAGGATAATCAGTATAAAAAGGCAATCATTGATTTGTGTAATTTGTACACAGGGGATAGAACGTGAAAATCGATAAGAAAAAATTTATTGCGGGATTAAAAGAAACGGTCGAGACAGTTGTATTTGTTGTGGTTATGGTAATAATCATAAGGTTTTTTATAGGTGAGATTCGCTGGATTCCTTCGGCTTCAATGCATCCGACGCTTATTGAGGGCGACAGGATTTTTGTCGAGCGGTTTTCAAGATTCTATAGAGCGCCTGAACGCGGTGATATTATTGTCTTCTACCCTCCGTCAGAAGATATAAAAACGGATATTCTCTCGATATTTTCAAGATTAACAGGATTTTTCTGTAAAGATATTGCGTACATAAAGCGTGTAATCGGCGTTCCCGGTGACAAATTGGAGATTAAAGAACACGTTAACGGCGACTATGAAGTGTATATTAATGACAAACCGCTTAATGAGCCTTATATTATGGGGGCAGATGACTACATCCCCTGTTCTGACGGTATGTTTTGCGGTCCAATGACTGTTCCTGAGGGGCAGTATTTCATGATGGGAGACAATCGCGGAAACTCTCAGGATTCACGTTTTTGGGGATTTTTGCCGAAAGAACGTGTAATCGGGCGTGCAGTTTTCTTGTTCTGGCCTGTTACCAGAATTAAATACTTTAAACATCCTGATTATGCGGATTAATGTTTTTTAATTAGCGTTATAAATCGCCTTCAACGTAGTCAATCGGCGCGCCTACAACTTTTTCAAGATTTGCTGCTGCTATGTTGTACTGCATAAGAGTGTTGTAATAGCTTAGCTGGGAATTTCTGTAGGTCGTTTCAGCATCTTTAAGCTCTATTGCGTCGCCCATTCCGACTTTGTATCTGCCGCTTGCAAGTTCATACTGCTCTTTTGCTACCATCATTGACGAACGTGCTACAGGGACGGACTCCTGCGCGTTCATAAGGTCAATATACGCCTGTTTTACCTGCAAGTAAACAGTCTGGCGTGCTGTTTCGTAATCAGCCTGGTCTTTTTTGTAGGTCAACTTTGCTTCATCAAGCTGTTTTTTCAATAAGTAGAGGTTTGTGCCTGTGTAAGAAAGCTGTGCTCCGATTTGATAACCGTAGTCCGTGTCAGGAGTCTTACCGCCCTGCGTAAAGCTTCCTACGCCTTTTAGGTCAGGTAAAAAAGCATATTTTGACGCTTTAATTAATATCTTTGAACCTTCCATTTTCTTTTTGGCGGCAAGAAGTTCGGGACGCTGTTCAAATGCCTTGTTTAAAACGTCGTCGAGTTTAACTTCATATTTTTTTGAGTCAAGACGCTCGCTTATGTTGTAATCAGCAAATTCCGGCACACCCATTGCATTATTAAGGTTTGCAAATGCCGTTTTTACGGTGTTTTTTGCTTGAATAAGGCTTAGCTGTGCATTATCAAGGTTATACTTTGCTGTTGAAACATCGATTTTTGCTTTTGTTCCTATGTCATAGTATGCCTGCGCCTGTTTAAGGTGAACTTCATAGTTCATAACCGTGTCTTCGTAAACATTTACCTGCTGCATGGCAAACAGAAGGTTGTAGTAAGCTGTTTTTACCTGACAGATTATGTCATTAATGTTTTCCTGTAATGTGTCACCGGCAGCTTCATACGTTTTTCTTGCCACACCTGCCTGCGCGCTTGTCTTTCCAAAGTCAAACAATAGCCAGTCAAATCCTACATTAGGAGTGTTGTAGAGGTTGTACTGCTGCATCGGAAACTTAAAGTTCGTCACCATCATATCGTTTCTTGAATAACTGACGCCGAGATTCAAGGTCGGGAAGTAGTTTGCCCATGCTTGAGCAATCTTATTCTGGTAAATATCTTTGCTCATCATCTGAGACATGATTCTCGGGTTGTTTTCAAGTGCAATTTTGACACAATCATCTACCGTAACAACTTTGTTTGCCGTAACTGCGCCCTCGACTACCTGTTCACCCTCGAATGCGTCGCGCGGCTGAATAGCAGGAGCTTCTTCCACGGTTTTTTTTGCTTCTTCTTTATTTTTTTTGTCTTTTCTTCCGAAAAGTCTGAATTTTTTCTTTTCTTTTCCGCTTGAAATGTTTTGGTTTTCTTCTGCAGGCTTCAATTTTTCTATTTCATTCGATTCGTCTTCAACCTGTACTACATCTATATCCGATCCTGCTTTGACTTCAACATTGTTGTCCTGATTTTCTTTTGATTTTGGTTTGAAAAAATTCAGAAATTTGTTGTCGGCAAGCTGCTCTGTTTCCGTCTCATCTGCTGTTTCAAAGTCGGATTCTTTAAGCTGAATCAGGTTTATATCACCGTTTTCTGACGGGATAGCGATATCGGGTGCAATGTTTGTGTTGTTTATAAAATTATTAAATTTTTCCTTAAATGCAAACGCGCTGACAGGTTCACTGCCGCAGACTCCGACAGCTACCGAGAGAAAAATAAGTGATGTAAGCAATTTTTTGTTCATGGTTTATAAAATCTTCCTCACATTAAATCCGTAAAGTTTTTACCAACATTATTTATCATAATTTATGACTTTTCTTCTTTTTTAGCTTTTTTGTTCATTACTCTTTCAACAAGGTGCTGGATAATAACGTAGAATGCCGGTGTCATTATTGTACCAAGGGTACCTGCGGCAAGCATACCTCCAAATACTGTACTGCCGACGGAAATACGGCTGGAAGCACCCGCGCCGTGAGCAAGAACAAGAGGCACCATACCAACAACGAATGCAACAACCGTCATCATAATCGCCCTGAATCTTATTTTAGACGCTTCGACGGCTGCTTCTTCAATACTCTTGCCTTCATCTTCGTGCAGAACTTTAGCAAATTCCACAATCAAAATTGCCTGTTTTGCCGCAAGACCGATAAGCATAATCATACCTACCTGCGAGTAAAGGTCGAATGATTGTCCCATCATAAGCTGGAACACAAGTGCTCCGACCGCTGCCAGCGGACATATGAGCAATACCGCAAACGGGATTGACCAGCTTTCATACAGTGCAACAAGGAACAGGTACACAAATGTCAGAGCGAGTGTAATGATAGTTGTTGTCTGACCGCTGGATTCAAGTTCCTGTTTTGACGTACCCGACCACTCAAAACCGATATCGGACGGCATTACTTCTTTTGTTACCTGTTCCATCGCTTTCATTGCGTCGCCGGAGCTTTTACCCTGCGCCGGGCTGCCTGAAATCTGTACGTTTCTGTACTGGTTGTATCTTGTAATAGAACCTGCGCCGACACTCTGTTTCAGGGTTACAACAGTAGTGACCGGTACCATTTTACCTGCGCTGTTTTTAACGTAAATGTTTGTCAGGTCTCCCGCTTTTCTTCTGTATTTTTGTTCGGCTTGCAGCTGAACCCTGAATACACGACCTAATTTGTTAAAGTCGTTTACATAATAAGTACCGAGTGTTGATGAAAGGGTACTGTAAAGTTCTTGAAGGTCAATACCCTGGGCAAGCGCTTTTTCGTAGTCAATATCGACAATATATTGAAGCATGTTTGCCTGATACTGCGTATAAACGTTAGACAGCGTTTTGTTCTGATTTGCAGCGCCGACAAGCTGGTTTGCAAGTTTTTCCATATCCTGCGGCGTGTGTTCGCCTTTGGAGAGCATCTGGAACTCAAAGCCGCCCAGCATACTCATACCGGAGATTGCCGGCGGAGAAAATACACCGATTCTTGCGTCTTTTATCTGCGCAAATTCCGTTCTTATACGACCGAGAATCGCGTTCAGAGACAAATCGGTCTCTTTACCCTGTACCTTTCTTATGATTTTCTGGAATAAGTTAAACTCTCTCTTGCTCCACTCGTCGAGTCTTATAACCATGAAAGCCTCGTTAGAAGGTCCCATGCCGACGAAAACTATTCTTCCTTCGACACCTTCTATTCCTTCAAGAATTTTTTCCATTCTGTCCGTAACGTCAGTTGTTCTTGATATAGAAGCACCAGCCGGTAAGCTTATCTGCGCCATCAATACAGCCTGGTCTTCGTCAGGAATAAATCCGGTCGGAATAATCTTAAATAAGACAAGCATTAGAACTATAATACTTCCGTACACAATGAGTGTAAGTTTCTGGTTGTATACGAATTTTTTAACGTAGTGTAAATATATATCCGTTAATTTCTGGAAATAGACATTGAACTCGGTAAAAAGCCATTTTATCGCGGCAGAAGCCTTGTTTGACGGTTTTCTGTTCGGGTCTTCATGTCTTAAAATTATAGAACACAATGCCGGTGACAGGGTCAGAGCGCAAATTGCAGACAGTGCAATGGAAACCGCAATACATACGGCAAACTGTTTATACATAAGCCCCGACAGACCGGGCATAAAGCTTACCGGAACAAATACCGCCATCAATACCAGTGCCATTGAAACAAGCGCCCCGCCTATTTCTTTCATGGTCAACTGGGTTGCTTCAACAGGTGATTTGCCTTCTTCGAGGTGCCTTTTTACGTTTTCAATTACAACAATCGCGTCGTCGACTACGGTCGCAACCGCAAGAACCATCGCGAACAAGGTCAAAAGGTTAATTGACATGTCAAAGACCGGCAGGGTTGCAAACGTACCTATCAAAGACACCGGTATTGCTATCAGAGGAACCAGTGTTGCTCTGGGGTCGCCAAGGAACACGAATATAATTGCCACAACAATAATTGAAGTTTCGATAATCGTTTTAACAACCTCTTTCATTGACTCGCGGATAAATTCCGTGTCGTCGTGAACCATGGCAAGCTTCATACCGTCAGGTATTGTTTCTTCGATTTCAGCCATCTTCTTCTCTACTGCGTTTACAATCTCGATTGCGTTTGCGCCCGGAATCTGGATGATTTGCATAAGAGCTGCCGGTTTTCCGTCGACTTTACCGTTTCTTGAATAAGTCTCAGAGCCTAGTTCAACTCTTGCAACATCTTTTATTTTTATGTTTGAGCCGTCAACATTGGAACGGACTATGATTTCTTCAAATTCTTTAGGCTCAAGCAGTCTGCCCTTTGTTCTCAGGGTTATCTGAAATCTTTGCTTGTCAGGTCCCGGCTCCTGACCGAGTGCGCCTGCCGAAACCTGTATATTCTGGGTTGTTATTGCTTTTTGTATCTCTGACACCGAAACATTGAGGTTTGCCATCTTTTCCGTGTCGAGCCATATTCTCATAGAATAGTTGCCTGCGCCGTAAACGCCTACTTCACCGACGCCGGGCAGACGTGCAATTTCATCTTTAATAAATATAGATGCGTAGTTCGTTACATCAAGCTGCGAGTATCTGTTATCGGTTGAAGCAAGGTTCAGGATTGCAACACCGGCGCCTGATACCTGCTGCTTTGCGGTAACACCGAGCCTTTTTACATCCTCCGGCAGTTTCGGTTCAATCTGCTGTATCCTGTTTTGAACGTTTACAAGGTCAATATTTCTGTCTGAGCCGACTTTAAAATATATTTGAAGTCGGTAAGATTCATCAGAGCTTGTTGAAATCATATAGAGCATGTCTTCAACACCGTTGACCTGAGATTCAATAAGTGACGCAACTGAGGATTCAACAACGTCGGCACTTGCACCGGGATAAGATGCGCTTACTACAATCTGAGGCGGTGTAATATCCGGATATTTTTCCAGTTTAAGCCCCATCATTGCAATAAAACCGACAAGAGTAATAAAAATGGATATTACAATTGCAAAGCGCGGTTTTCTTATAAAAAAGTATAATTCTTCGTTATTTTGTTTGTTCTGTTCGTTCGGGTTATTTTGATTGTTCTGCATTTTCTCCAGTACCTTTTTGTTCCTCTGCTGTCGTGTCAGCCGGAAGCTCGGGGGTTACCGTCATTCCGTCCCTAAGTGTTTGGAAGCCTTTTGTTATAACGGTTTCACCTTCCGTTAAACCTTCTTTCACAATCCATTTGTCGCCTTCCTGATTTGAAATTTTTATGAATTTTTGTTTTGCAACATTTTTGTCGTCGACAACCCAGACATAAGTTCCCTGTGTGCTTTCGGAAACAGCAATCTGCGGTACAAGCAGGACTTGTTTCGGTTTTATTGCCTCTGCTACAACATTTACAAAGTCACCCGGAACAAGAAATCTGTCTTTGTTGTCAAAGGTGGCTCTTAAAGAAATCGTACCTGCCGTCGGGTCTACTTCGTTGTTTACAAATTCAAGTTTGCCTGCTTCGTGGTAAATCGAACCGTCTGAGAGTTTTATATAAACTTTCGTATCGCCGAGGTCATTCTGCGCTTCTGCCTCTGCTTTTTTGAATTTCAGGTAATCTTCACTTTTTAAGTTAAAATAAACGTAAATCGGGCTGGTTGAAACAATTCTGGCGAGAGTGCCGGACTGAGCGTTTACCAGGTTTCCTTCCGTGATGATAATTTTACCGATTTTTCCGTCAACGGGTGCTTTAATTTTTGTGTATGACAGATTCAGCTTGGCGTTGGCGAGACTTGCCTTGTTTGCGTCAAGCTGCGCCTTATTCTGGTCGCGTGTTGCAAGCGCCTGGTCAAAGTAAGACTTACTTACAAAGTCATTTTTTACAAGTTCACGTGCTCTTGTTAGTTCTTTTTCCGCATTTACAAGAGCCGCCTCGGACTGTCTGACAGCAGCCTGCGCCTGCTGTACCGCAATCTCGTATTCGTGCGGCTGTATTAAAAAGAGCGTTTGTCCTTTTTTTACATAGTTGCCTTCTTTAAAATAGCTTTTCTGCAGCCAGCCGTTTATACGGGCAACTACATCGACTGAATATTTTGCTTCAATACGACCGACTGACTCGGTTTTCGGGTAATAATCGCCTTTCACCACCGTACCGATTTCAACAGCCGGCGGTTTGGCATTCATCTTTGCCATGATTTTAGTGCTGACAAATGTCATAACTTTATTAAAAACAATCGGCAGTACAATAAGCGCAACTATAACACCTATAATTATTTTCTTTTTATTCATTTTTTATTCCTCTAGGTTCAGGTCTTCAATGTTATTATAATAACATTAATAATACACTATCAATAAGTTTACAATAGTATACATGGTTGATGAATTTTTTATTGCCGGCATGCCGGATTGTTTTAGCAGTTGCTGTTATTTCCCGCCGGAATGACGAATTTTTCGCTGAACGCCTCGCCGGTAAGATGCTGAACATGGAGATATTGAAGCGGGCACAAACGTCCGGCGCTTCAGCATGACAAAAAGTTTTGTGCAAGTAGCACAACCTGCTTATTTTAACTTAATTCCACATTTTGCGCTACATATCACGTTAGTACAGATGCTGAAACAAGTTCAGCATGACGTACTATTTTATTTTTCCATTTCACGCATGTAGCAACCCCGCCGACCTTTGCACAGCGAATTACAGAAAGTTAATTAAACAACAATTAGTCTCATCTGTTTGAGCAGCCCGTAGTTATTTTCAAGGTCTTTAATTTGTTTATGATTTTTTGCGAAAATATGGGCTGCGAGTTATGAGACTCGTGTGCAATTTACTTTCTGTATGAGCGGAGCAGCAGGTCGGCAAATTTCTTCGGCTCCACCTATTCTTTTTAAAAGAATGGGTGGAACAAAAAGCTATAATCGTATTTTTTAGCTTTTAACTTTATTTTGTGTTTTATACAAAAAATGAAAACAGAGTAATTGTATCAAACAAGTTTCTTGAACGTTCATTTCTTTTCTTTTGAATTGCGCATGCAAAAGAAAAGAAACGAACCAAAGAAAAGAAAACAGGCACAGAAGGAAAGAGCTTGTAGAGTCTTTAAACGAAAATTTTCCGGCACAAGACCGGATAAATTTTATTTAACATCATGCCGTTCCCCACCCTACCCCTCCCCAAGTCGGGGAGGAAGGACTCCGTCCGGAAGGTGACTAAATGTCACGTTACGGATGGAGGCAGGCTAAGTGAGAAACGAAGTTTCTCCGTGCCGTATAAAAATTAAAAGAGAACTCCTTCCCCGACTTGGGGAAGGTTGGGATGGGGAGTGACCCGTAAGGGGGCAACCGGCTACGGGTGTTCTAACAAGCTCTAACCGACGGCTCCGCCCAACATGGGGGACACCCCCTGTAACCCCCGTTTGGTCTGCACTTTATTTCCTCCCCAGCTTGGGGAGCGGATTTACATAAGTTTTTTGTTTAAAATTTACAAAAATTGTCAAAAATGACGATAACATTTATAATGATACAAGTTAGTTTACGCGAGATAATTTATGATATTTGACAGAAAAATAAACAGGTTAAAAGTTGTTATAACGGCTGTGCTTATTTTGCTTGCCGCCCTTTTTGCGTACATTTTTAACGATGTTTTTGAGTATGCTGAAGAACAGCTCACCGATTTCAGAAGTTCTTTAAGCACGGACAAAGGCTTGTTTTCCGAGAAATTTTCAGAAGCCAGCGACAATATTATAATTATTTCCGTAAATGACCTCACCCGCTACAGTGCTGCACGTTCAAGCGAGCTTAATCTTGCTCACTGGCCGTGGTCGAGGGCTGTTTGGGCTGAATTTATTAATTTTATTGAAAAACAAGAACCACAGATGGTCATAATTGATATGAATTTTTCAAATTATGAAGACATTGCGTTAAACCGCTATTCGCCGGATATGATTTTTGCAAATACGCTGTCAAATTATGACAATATTATTCTTGCAACAGCGCTCAGAACGCCGTATGTTTCGACAAATAATGTTGTACCGGCAAGCATTCTGGACAATTTTGACAATCCCTTCTCTCCCGTAAAAGAGTCGCTTGCAGTACATATTGACAATCCTGAGATGGTTAATAAAATTTCTTATTTTTCACATACGCCGATTCCCGATATTTTTACGCAGAGTACAACCATGGCGGTTACAAATCTTCCTTTGAGTAAAAAAACAGACAATATCCGCTATTCACAGCCTGTTTACAAGCTTATTAAAGGGAACAGAGAGTATTATATACCCTCAATCGGGCTTGCCGCTCTTTTAAAATATACGGGGTCAGTTGATGAAATAATTATAAAAGATAATGTACTCAGAACCGGAAATCATTCGATACAACTGAATGATAACGGACAGGCGCTGATAAATTGGCACGGACAAAACGGGACATACCTTGATATTCCCATAAACGCTCTTATGCTCAGTATGGTGAGAGGTGAAAACAGTTTTGTTTTCAGCGGTGAAAAGTACCCGCTTTCTATTTTAAAGGACAAAATTCTTCTGATTACCCAGACTCAGATGAGTACGGAAACACACGATACTCCGGTTGATAATGAAATGACGGACGCTGAAATCAAAGCTACTATCATTGATAATTATATAAACGACTCAAACACAAAAAAACTCAATAAGAGACGGTTTGCGAAGCATCTCTCAATGCCTAAGACGGTTTGTTTGACCTGTGCATTTTGTGCTGCAATTATTTTTGCGATTACAATTGCAACAAACCTGCTGCTCGCTTTTACGAACGGACTGTTTATAATCCTTATATACTGCGGTTTAAGCATACTTATTTTCTGTCATCCGCGTTATCATATACTTTTATACATGGCAGTGCCGCTGTACTGTATGGGTGTAACATTCCTAATGGCTTATGTTTTAAAGGTCCACCATGAGTATAAAAAAAGAAAAAGAATAGAAAAAATATTCGGAAACCTTGTGTCTGAAGATGTTTTGAAACAGATTATGAACAAGCCCCACAGACTAAATCTCAAATCTTCAATGCAAAAAGTGACCGTTATGTCCTGTGATATTTACAACAATGTACAGGTTTCCGATACAGTTACTCCGGAAAATTACGTTAATATAATCAATAATGCGTTTGGTATTATTGAGCGGATAATTTTTAAATACAACGGTACAATTAACAGGTTTGTCGGAAATTCCGTGCTTGTTTACTGGGGGTATCCGATTCACTCCAGAAAAGACACTGAAAATGCGCTTAAGGCGGCTGTAGAAATTGAAGATGAAATCAGAAAATTCAGCGAAGAACTGAGAGAAAAAATGGACGAAGAAGATGATAAACAGAATGCCGACCTTTATTTGAAGGTAAAAATTGCATTAAATACAGGTAACGCAATAATCGGACAGCTTGGTTCAAAATCCCAGTCCGAACTTACCTTGCTCGGTGAGACAGTTGATGTTATTGAGAGAATTGAGACGATTTGCACTGAATTTGACAAAAATATCGTACTCACGGAGTCGGTGCTCGAAAATCTTGATGTGCCTCCCGCTGTCGATTATGCAGGTGTTATTCGTCTGAAAAATTCCGAGGAAAAGATTAAGCTGTACGAGCTTAAAGGTAAATCAGATGATAAACCCTAAACTGTATTGAGCCATGATTAATATTGATTCAAAAATTCTTGAAATATTTATAAATCAAAACGGAGATTTTCTTACAGGGGCGCGTGTTCAAAAAATACAGCAGCCTACCCGCCGTGAGGTTATACTGCATTTGAGAAAGAATGCTGAGTCCAAAAAACTTTATATAAACATAAATCCCGCTTTTGCCCACCTTTGTTTTATGAGCAGTGAAAATGAGCGGCGGCGCAATTTTACCCTGCAGCAGCACCCTCCGATGTTTTGTATGCTTTTAAGAAAGCACATGGAGGGTGCTAAAATAACGTGTGTTAAAAAACCCGAAAATGAAAGAATTGTTGAGCTGTTCTTTAAAAATCATAATGAGCTTGGGGATGAAATCGAGGAGTGTCTTTCGGTTGAACTTATGGGAAAACACAGCAATATAGTGCTTTACAATACTGACAACAATATTATCCTCGGCTGTGCTCATAATATCGGCGCGGAAAAGAGCAAAGAAAGAGAGCTTGCGGGCGGACTTCCTTATATTTATCCTCCGCGTCAGAATAAAAAAAATCTTCTTACAACACGTTATGCAACTTTTGAAAAAATTATTGCGCAAGAAGCCGGCAATAAGCAGCTAAAGAATATTGTGAACGAAAAATTTCTTGCTATTGCGCAGGTAACTGTTGAAGAAATCTGCAAACGCGATTCGATTTTAGCTACGGACAAAGAAGGGATTCAAAAATTATATATTGCTTTGCATGAATACCTTGAGGAAAAAAATCCCGTATATACAATGGCGAAAGACAGAAGTGTATATTCGCCGATTCTTCCGTATGAGTTAAAATATGACGGCGTTAATGAGCTTATTGATGACTATTATTCGTATCATTTAGAAATTTACGCTATACGGACTCTTGCCGCTGAGCTTTCTGCTGTTGTTAAAAAAGAATTGAAAAGATTAAAAAACAGTCTTAAAAATCAGAATTTACAGATTGAAAAGGCGAAAAAGGCTGATGTTTACAAACTTAAAGCTGATTTGATTATGTCCAATCTCTATAACTTAAAAAACTTTTCTTCAAAAATATACCTTGAGGACTTTACAACTGCTCAGGAAATTGAAATAGAGATGGATGAGCAGTTGAGCGCGGTAGAGAATGCAAATCGCTACTACAAACTCTATAACAAAACCAAACGTGCCTGCGATTATGCTCTGGCGTTAAAAAAAGAAACAGAAAATGAGCTTTTATATTATGAAGAACTTTTCTACAGCATAGAAAATGCGCAGTGTTATGAAGATTTGAAAGAAATTAAACAAGAGATTGCGCCGGAGAGTGTGCAATCTAAGAAAACAAAAGAAAATCCCGTAAATGTTTTAAAAACCTTGATAAACGGCTATACTGTTTACATTGGCAAGAATAACAAGCAAAACGATTATATTTATTCAAAAATTTCATCGCCGGAAGATTTGTGGTTTCACGTGCTAAATGCGCCCGGCAGCCATGTGCTTATAAAAACAGAAAAAAGCATGCCGGACGATGATACGCTTTTAAAAACAGCAAAACTTGCAAAACAGTTCTCAAGTGCAAAAGATTCGTCGAAGACCTCTGTCGTATATACAATGAGAAAGTATATAAAACGTCCGGTTAATACAAAAAGCGGATTTGTTGTGTTTAAAAATGAAAAAGAAATAGTTGTTGAATAATAACATCTTGACACAAAATTTAAAATACTTTAAAAATATATATATAGGGTTTGGGTAAACAGCCGAAAACAAAAGCTGTCCGATATCGCACAAAAAAGGAGAAAAAAATGTTTGTACCTGAGGGTATTTTATGCACAAAAAACCATGAATACTTGTATGAAGACGGAAACGGTTACAAAATCGGGCTTACCGAATACGGTCTTGAACAGCTTGGAGATGTAGTATTTGTTGAACTTCCCGAAGCAGGTTCGGAATTTGTTAAAGGTGAGGTTTTTGGAACCATAGAATCAGTCCGCGCTGCTTCTGAACTCTGCATGCCGGCTTCTGGCACAGTTGTTGAAGTTAACGAAAAACTTATTGAAAATCCGGAAATTATTAATGAAAATCCATATGAAGACGGTTGGTTTATAAAAATAACGTCAGATACTGTCGAAGAAGAATCCGGCGACCTTATGGAATATGTAGACTATTGCGACGATTTTGACTTTTAGTTTCAAAACGGAAAGCTTTTTCTCCTGTGTTTTTCAGTGCAGCGGTTGCTAATTCTCGTTTCTGTGGAAGAATGCTCCGATTTCTTTAGGGGAAAATGTATGAAGAATCGGACGACCGTGCGGGCATGTGTATGGATGTTTTGTGGTTTTCCATTTTTTTATCAGTTCTTCCATCTGCCACAGATTCAACTCTTGCCCCGCTTTAACAGCGGCTTTGCAGGACATTGTCACCAGCATTTTTTCTTCAAGATTGTTTAAGTCACCCTGCAGATTTTCAAGAATATCTGCAAGAATATCCTGCGGCTTAAAATGAGAAATTACCTGCGGGATTTTCTTGAAAGTGATTTCAGTGTCGGAAATTTGTTCAATGCCGTAACCGAATCTTGCCAGCTTTTCTCTGTTTTCCATAAGCAGCGCTGTTTCTTCCGGCTCTGTTTTTATGACATCCGATATTATTAAAAGCTGCGAGGGTACGTCTTTTTCTGATAACTGTTCTTTTAGTTTTTCAAAAATGTAGCGCTCGTCTGCAATATGCTGGTCTATAATGTTGAGCATTCTGTTTTCTTCAAAAATTATGTATGTATTCAAATACTGCCCGATTATATTGTACGACGGAAGTTCCGGAGTAATATCCGGTATTCGCTCGAGCGGGCGGATGGTTTCTGTCTTGTTGAAAGAAAATGAAGTATCCGGCTTTTTATAGGTGTATTCTCTTTGAGTTTCTGTGAGCAATGCTGTTTGTACGGGGTATGAGACGGGCTTATCCTGTGATTCTTCATCGCTGTTGTCTTTTGGGGAATAATTGTTGAAGAAAGTTTTTATTAAGTTTTCTTCCGGTGCACTGTTAACGGGTTTGTAATCCTCCACAGGGGGTGTGTAAGGCTGAACACCGTTTAGGGCGCCTATTACAGCACCGTATATAAAATTAAAAATAAGATTCGGGTTTTTGTAGCGTACTTCCCGTTTTGTGGGATGAACATTGACATCAACGTCTTTCGGGCGAATGGATAAATTGAGACAAACAAAGGGGTATTTGCCTGAGGGAAGCATGTTTTTGTAGGCTGTGTCTATTGCTTTCAGTATAACCGGACATTTTACAACGCGATTGTTTACAAAAACATAAATTGCTTTTTTTGAGGAACGTGTAAAATCCGGAGTTGAACAATATCCCGATACAGAAATATGGTCTGTCTCGTCATTTTTTTGAATTTCTTTGAGTCCCGCTGCAATTGAGTTTGAGTATATTTCTGTCAAAACGCAGAGCAAATCTCCGCTGCCGGAGGTTTGAACTGGTGTGCTTGAAGCGCCTTTCAGGGTTATAGCGACTGAAGGATTTGCTATAGCCGCACTTTGAACTATTTCTGAAATATATGAAAATTCAACCCTCTCTGATTTTAGAAATTTTTCGCGTACAGGTACATTGTAGAAAAGGTCTCTGACTTCCATTGTAGTGCCTTGCGCGCAGCCGCAGGGCGTGCGTTTTACATTAGATTCTTCGCATTCGACCTTTGTGCCTGTTTCGTGTTCTTTTGTTCGTGTTGTGCAGGTGACTTTTGCGATGGATATGATACTTGCCAGCGCTTCACCGCGAAAGCCGAGAGAATGAATGTTGAAAAGGTCGTCAGATGATTGAATTTTGCTTGTAGCGTGCTTCGAGAACGCAAGCTCTATGTCATCCGGATGAATACCGGAGCCGTTGTCTGAGACACGAATGTTTTTGCATTCGTTTGTTATCTCTATTTCAATTTTTGTGGCACCTGCGTCAATCGCATTTTCAAGCAGCTCTTTCACAACCGATGCCGGTCGTTCTATTACCTCTCCTGCTGCAATTTGATTAATGAGTTGTCTGGATAGTTGATGTATTCTTTTCATATAACCAGCTTAGTATAATGTGTGTAATCGGGTCAAGTTTGAGTTTTGTCAGGTCAAGTTTGAGTAACAAAAAAACGGATTTTATGTAAAAAATCCGTTTTTTAAGTCTGTTAGCGGCAAAAGATTAACCTGCAGCGTAAACACTAACCTGTCTTCTGTCGCGTCTGTAAGGTTCAAAAACAACTTTGCCGTCAGTTAAAGCAAAAAGAGTGTCGTCTTTGCCGATACCGACATTGTTGCCGGGATGGAACTTAGTACCTCTCTGGCGTACAATGATATTTCCGGCTTTAACGATTTCACCGCCGAATTTTTTGACGCCAAGTCGCTTGCTTTCGCTGTCACGACCGTTTTTTGATGAACCTACGCCCTTCTTATGTGCCATTTTTATTATCTCCTTTTAAAATTATTCTTCAGTTGTTTCCGGTTCAGCAGCTGCTTTAGCTCTTGATGCCGTAGTTCTGATTTTGTTAATCATAACTCTGGTGAAAGCCTGTCTGTGACCTTGTTTTTTTCTGTAACCTTTTTTTGCTCTCTGTTTGTATACAATTACTTTTTTTGCTTTGTCGTGTTTAACGATAACACCTTCAACAGAAGCTTTTTCAACGTAGGGTTGACCTACTTTGGACTTTTTGCCGTTTACAAGCATAACTACTTTGTCAAAAACTATTTTTTCATCAGCATTGCCTTCGAGCAATTCAATGTCAGTGTAGCGTCCTTCTTCGAGCTTGTACTGTTTTCCGCCTGTTTCAACTATTGCGTACATTTCTTTTCCTTTCACTTCGGGTGCTGTAGCCGCGGGTTGCCTTGTCTTTCTTGGTAAAGCCGCTTAGTTAAACCGTGACCTCTGGAGTGCCGCTTTGTTAAAAATCGACCTGCGTTGCGAGCCGTTTTTTCTTAACCGCGACCCCCTTGGCGAGCCACTTTCTTTACTGTGACCCCCCGGCATTTTGAGACAGCTTGCCCATCTAATACCATAATAGACTATAACAAGCACATAGAGAGGTGTCAATATGTGCGGGAGTTATTATTTAAATAATTTACAAAATACCGGCAAAAGGAGCCGGTGAAATAATTGAAAAAAGGAAAAACAGCGTTATAAGTAAAATATGAAGCGAATATTGTTGATAATTTTTGTATTAGTGACAGTGGTCATGCCTGTGTATTGCGAGTCTGTGATACGCGGCGGTGTAAGCATGTCGGATCGTGTCCCCGGAGGTTTTTTCGGAACGTGGAAAGTGACGTCGGTGCAGACATATACGAATAATCCGATGTTGTTTACGGAGCGCAGTACGGACTATTGGAACTTATCAAAGGAGGGTGACGTCATAACATTGTCAAACCCGGTATCCGGCGCAGTTGCGTCAGTAACCGTCAATGAAGTAAGGGGGGATAGCATAACATTTACGAGAAAGAAGAAAGACCGTAACGAAAATGTAACGGAAACGCCGACATTAACATTAAAAGGTGAAAAATTTTTTGGAACTGATAGAATAGTAATAGATAAATACCGATACGGCGAGCTGGTCAGTACAGACATAGTCGAGTATCGTATAGACGCAGTCAGGGTTTCCGGCGACGGAGCGGAGAAAATATTGGGCGTCAGGTAATGAGAGGTAAAGATATGTCAGAGAAAAAGATTTACGAATATGATGTGGTTATTTTGGGCGGGGGACCAGCCGGAATTTCAGCGGGGATTTATGCGGCAAGAGGTGCAGCAAAGACTGCAATTTTAGATATTTCCATGCTTGGCGGGCAGCCGTCCAACTACCTTGAACTTGAAAATTATCCGGGGTTTGGTAAAATCGGCGGGTATGATATGATGGAAAAATTTGAGGAACATGTTGATATGTTCAATATAGATAAATATCCGATGCAGGAGATACAGAAGATAAATCTTTTGCCGGAGGTAAAATCAATTGAGACATTGGATGGGGTGTTTAATGCAAAAACAGTTATAATTGCAACAGGTGCGCAGGCTAAAAAACTTGGTATACCGGGAGAAAAAGAGCTTTTGGGACGGGGTGTCAGCTATTGTGCTGTTTGTGACGGAGCTTTTTACAGAGATAAGACTGTTGCTGTAGTCGGCGGCGGTAATGCTGCAGTTGAGGAGGGTACTTACCTTACCAAGTTTGCTAAAAAGGTTTATATTGTTCACAGACGTGATACATTGAGAGCCGATAAAATAGCACAGGAACGTGCTTTTGGTAATGATAAGGTCGAATTTGTATATGACAGCGTGCCTTTGGAAATAAAGGGGAATGACAGTGTTGAAAAGATTGTTTTGAAAAACGTCAAGACCGGCGTTGAATCTGAACTTGCAGTGGATGGAGTTTTCCCTTATATCGGATTTGTTCCTAATGTTGAGTACATAAACGCACAGGTTGAGCAGGATGAAAACGGATTTATCGTAACTGATGAAACGATGCGGACATCCGTTGAGGGTGTTTTTGCAGCGGGTGATGTAAGAACGACACCGTTGAGACAGGTTATTACAGCCGCCGCTGACGGCGCAGTCGCAGGATGTTACGCATTAAAGTATATTGACGAAAAAGCAATGGAGCGTGTCGGAGCGGCTAAATAGTGTTGCGCTCTGCGGAGAAACAATTAAGTATTGTTTCTGAGAGGGTGACCCCATGTACTTGTTGCTTGTGCCGGTCTTATTACACCAAGATTGAACTTGTTTTTTGCACAAGTTCAATAAGTTATCGGGGTCAGTTGACTATATGAAATATCTTACAAAAGAAGAAATCTTGCGAATAAAGCGTGTTTTGGAAAATTGCCGCAGCTCCCTTTAATGTATGTTATTGCAGAAAAACTTTTGTGAAAATTCTTTGAGATAGGGGTAGTGGCGTTCGGCGAGCAGTGATTTGTATTTTGAAAGCGTAACCGGCGCAATGGTTTTCACTCTTTTCGGATTTGTGTACAATTCTTCAATGAATCTGGCAAAGAGCTCCGAGGGGCGTTTAAAGTATCTGTTTAGTCGGGAGGCGCGTGAAGAAAGGCGCCTGAGGTATCTTTGCTGTGATTTTAGTCTTATGTAATCTGTAATTTCCGGCTCAAATTGCGGAAAATTTTTTTCTATATCGTGAACGGAAAAAAGCTTATCCGGCAATCCCCATGCTCCTTTTAAATTGACCCTGTCGTATTTTAATAAGTACTTGGCATCTGTTTTTTTTATTACCCGTTCTATAGGTGTAAATGCTTCTGAGCGTTTAAATTCAGGGTATTTTAATTTAATGTTTTTGTCGAGTGCTTTTATATTTTCAGTAACTGTTTTTTTGAGGGCGGAAATTTTTTCGAGCGCCGGTATTTTCCCGCTGCCGTATGTAACTTCAAACAGCTCCTGTTCAATAATGTCCGTGTTATCAGTCATAAAAAGGCGTTCAAGCGAGCCGTGTGTTTTCATAACATCCGGTTCTACGAGTGTGTGTACGAAGTGTGCAAATTCATGCACCAGAACCTGTTTTTTTCTTTGCAGGGTAAGAACAGATGAAATATCGATTCTTCCGTTCATAAAGAAGCCCTGATGACCTCTTGCACGTGTATTTGTTTTTACGGAAATTCCCATTTCCTTAACGAATTTTATCATTTCAATAAATTCTTGGTCAGCGGTGTCAATTTTGTGCATTTGTGTCTTCCGTGTTGTCTTGCTGAATGCTGCCGTCAACCTGAGTGACATCCTGTATCCACTGCATGTATCCGTCAAGCCCCATTGTTATAGGTACTGCAATAATTTCCGGCAACTGGGCATCGTGAATTTGAAGAATCCTTGTTTTTACTTTTTCAAAGAGTTCTTCTCTTGTTTTTATCATTAGAATAAGCTCGTTGTCGGTCTGTGATATGCCTTCCCAACTGTATACCGAGACGACATTTTTTATAATGCTTACACAGGCTGCGAGTTTTTCGTCAACAAGTGTTGTTGCAATCAAACTTGCCGCAAATTCACTCGCTACAGTACAATAGATAACACAGTTTTTCATAATAAACTCCTTAAAGAAATTTTCCCGGATTCATAATATTGTCAGGATCAAATACTTTTTTTATTTTTTTCATTATATCAAGCGTTTCCGTTGAAAGTGCAAGATTCAGGTAGCGGGCTTTTTGACAGCCGATACCGTGTTCGCCCGAGAGCGTTCCGCCAAGGGATACAGCCAGTTCAAACAGTTCTTTTTTGAGTTTTTCAAACCGCAGCCGGGTGTCGCTGTCTCTTAAATCGAGTGCAAAGTTGGGATGTATGTTTCCGTCCCCGATATGCCCCATAATAAGGGTTATTATCCCATATTTTTCACCGAGTTTTTCAATTCCTTTTGAAAGCTCGGATATTTTTGAGCGCGGTACAACTACATCTTCAGTAATCACGTTCGGCGCGAGCTTTGCGCAGGCTGCAAATGCTGAGCGTCTTGCCATCCAGATTTTTTCCTGTTCCTGTTTGTTTCGGGCGCATACAATATGCGCTGCGTTGTTGTCTTTACAGAGCGAAATTATTTTCTCCTGCTGGTATGGAAGTGAGGCAGTGTCACCGTCTATTTCTATAAGAAGCGCTGCTTCTTTGTCGCATAAGAGTCCTGTCGGCATAAAATCTTCTATTGTATTTATAGTCTTTTTATCAATAATATCGACTACTGACGGAACAAGATGATGATTTAGAATTGAGGTAACTGAGTTTACGGCTTCATCAAGAGTGTTAAAGTAGACCAGCAAGACATTTTTTGCTTCCGGCTTAGGAATTAAACGCATAAGAGCTTCTGTCACTATTGCGAGCGTGCCTTCGCTGCCTACAATGAGCTGTGTAAGATTCAAGCCCGTTACATTTTTTGCCGTGTTTGAACCTGTATGAAGAATTGTTCCGTCTGCAAGAACTATTTCCAGATTAATTACATAATCTTTTACCGAACCGTATTTAAAAGTTCTCGGTCCGCCTGATGACAGTGCAATACCGCCGCCGACCGTTGATACCGCAAGGTTTGAGGGGTCGGGCGGATAATAAAGCGCAAACTTGTCTACTGCTTTTTGTAAGTCGCCTATTACAACACCGGGCTGAACACGGCAGGTTAGGTCTCCCGGATTTATATCCAGAATTTTGTTCATTTTTGAAAAGTGAAGTATAATCCCGCCGTGAAGCGGCATACATCCGCCTGCGTGGTTTGTGCCTGCGCCTCTTGGGATGACAGGCAGATTGTTTGCGTGAGCAAATTTAACAATATCGCTTACCTGTTTTGTATTTTCCGGAAAAACAACCATTACCGGATTGTTATAATTGCTTTCTGTGTGTGAACAGTCAAAAGTGTAGGCGTAGACGCCTTCTTTGTCTGTTATTATATTATTGCTTCCGACTATTTTTTTAAGTGATGTTATTGTGCTTTTATCAAATGTCAAATCTTTTATCATACAAAAATTATAATATCCAACATACCCGCGGGTCAACACCGGGTTTGTGTTGCGATATTTTGCCATGTTTTTAAAATAAAACTAAATATCGTCGGGAGAAGATATTTTACCTGTGATGGCGCTGGCTGCGGCGATTGCCGGAGATGAGAGGTAAACTTCGCTGTCAACGTGTCCCATTCTGCCGACAAAATTTCTGTTGGTAGTTGAAATTGCCCGCTCTCCCGCTGCAAGTATGCCGGCATGCCCTCCGAGGCAAGGACCGCAGGTCGGAGTTGAAACCGCGCCGCCTGCTTCAATAATTGTTCTTATATAACCTTTTTCCATTGCATCAAGGTATATTTGCTGGGTGCCGGGGAAAACGATGAGCCGTACGTCCGGGTGAACTTTATGACCTTTTAAAATATCCGCGGCAATTTTTAAATCCGACAGTCTGCCGTTTGTGCAGCTTCCGATTACCGACTGGTCAATTTTTATGTCGCCGACTTGTGAGATAGGTTTTGTGTTTTCCGGAAGGTGCGGAAAAGCCACTGTCGGTTCAATTTCAGAGACATCGTATTTTATAACTCTTTCGTACAGCGCATCAGGGTCTGATGTGTAAAATTTAGGCTGTCTTACGGAACGGTTTTTGAGGTATTCTTCGGTAATTTTGTCCGGGACTATGATTCCGTTTTTACCGCCTGCTTCGATTGCCATGTTGCAAAACGTGAATCTGCCGTCCATATCCATTTCTTCGATTACATTGCCGCCGACTTCAATGGTTTTGTAGAGTGCACCGTCCACGCCGATATCACCTATAAGGTGGAGTACGAGGTCTTTTGCGCAAACCCATTTATTCAACTTCCCGTTAAACTCAACTTTTATGGCAGACGGGACTTTAAACCATGTTTCTCCGGAAGCCATTGCACACGCAAGATCTGTGGAGCCGACGCCTGTTGAAAAGGCTCCGAGTGCACCGTATGTACAGGTATGGGAGTCAGCGCCTATTACCAGGTCGCCTGCCGTAACAAGCCCTTTTTCAGGCAGGAGTGCGTGTTCAATTCCCATTCTTCCCACTTCAAAAAAGTTTGTTAAACCTTGCTCTTTGGCAAATTCTCGAATCATTTTAACCTGTTCGGCTGATTTTATGTCCTTATTCGGAACAAAGTGGTCGGGTACAAACATGACTCGGTCTTTGTCAAAAACTCTGTCCACGCCTATTTTTCGGAACTCTTTTATTGCAACCGGACCTGTTATATCGTTTGCAAGCGTAACATCGACCTTTGCTGTAATCAAATCACCTGCTTTGACTTCGCTTAGTCCGGCATGTGATGCAAAAATTTTTTCTGTTATGGTCATTGGTCTCGGCATGCTTTTCCCTCCGTGTTTTGTTCGATAATTATTTGATTTTAAATAAAAAGGCGTTTTTTGTACAGTATTTTACAATTATTTCACTAAAATCTGTTTTAGTTTTAGACCGGCGTTGTTTTTTAGCGCCTAAAAATTTAAATCCGATACAAAGTGGTATATTTTCAGTTTTTCAAGTTCATAGAGCACGCCTGCAAGTGCAATTTTTACATGAGAATAATTTAAACCGCCCTGCATGTAAGCAGCGTAAGGCGGACGCATAGGTCCGTCGGCGGACAGCTCGATTGTTGAACCTTCTATAAAGGTTCCGCCTGCCATAATCAACTCGTCATCATATCCGGGTACTTCGTCAGGTACCGGAGTAAGATATGACTCAATCGGTGAATTTTGCTGCAGTGCCTTGCAAAACGCTATCAAAGGATTCGCTTCCCCAAATTTGACAGCCTGAATCAGGTCGGTACGGTGCTCGTCCGGTTTTGGTGTTGTTTCAAAGCCGATATCTTCAAAGACTTGTGCAGCAAGGATTGCACCCTTTACGGCTTCCGCAACTATTGACGGCGCCATAAAAAGCCCCTGAAACATTAATCTGTGCTGATTAAACATTGCGCCGCCTTCTCTGCCTATTCCGGGTGCCGTGAGTCTCATTGCCGCCTGCTCAACATATTCCTCTTTGCCAGCAATATAGCCTCCGGCTTCAACAATTCCCCCTCCGGGATTTTTTATAAGGGAACCTGCAATTAAATCTGCCCCGACTTCGGTCGGCTCTTTTTCTTCGACAAATTCGCAGTAGCAATTGTCAACAAAGCAGATACATTTTGGATTTTTTGATTTAACAATTTCTATAATCTTTCGTGTAGTATCAATATCCACTGATTTTCGCAGTGAATACCCTCTGGAACGCTGGATTAAGACCATATTTACAGATTTTGTTACGGTTTTTGCAATTGCATCAAGGTTTACGACTTCTTCACCATCGCTGTTTGTTGTCAACGGGACTTCTTTGTAGTAAACTCCGTGCCCCATCAGTGACGCTCTTTGATTTCCACGGGTGCCGATAACTTCATCCATTGTATCGTAAGGCTTTCCGACGACTGATACGAGTGTTTCTCCGTATCTTAAGTTTCCGAAAAGAGCACAAGCTATTGCGTGTGTGCCCGAGACAAAATGGGGTCTTGCTATGGCAGCCTGCGTTTTAAAGACGCCTTTAAAAACGTTATCGAGAGCGACTCTGCCCATATCGTCGTGACCGTACCCGCTGACCGAGGAAAAGTTGTCCAGACCTATTTTGTATGTTTGAAATGCATTGAGAACCTTTTCCTGATTGTGTTCTTTAATTTTGTCTACTTGTTTAAATTTGTCCAGAACTTTTGCTTCTGCTTCATTAATGATTTCTTGCAGTTTTTTTTTGTCTATTTTCATTTTTATACTTTCTCCAGTGTTTCCAGCACAAACTCGGGTGCCGCTTCTTCACAAGCTATTACTCTAATATTGTATATAAGTTTTGACATTAAAATGTAGGTTAAATATCTAATGTTCATGGGGACTGCCAGCAGTATTTCAGGTGTGGCAATACCGTGCTGTACGGCGGCTTTTTCAATTTTTGAGGCTATTGAACGTATTTTTGTGCTCTCAAAATGTACAACATCCGCGACAGAGGCAATTTTTTCCTGAAAATATTTGCAGGTCTCAGGTGAAAAACCGATTGCAAATATTTGATTGTTTTCGTTTGCAAGACTCTGGGATATGTTTCTTGAAAGCGCCAGTCTGAGTCTTGCCAGCGGATTTTCCGCCGGATTTTCTTCCATTATGTCATTTAATTTTTCAAAAATAAATATTATATCTTTTATCGAGACGCGTTCTTTTATAAGGCTTGTGAGAACCGTTTTCAGCTCTGAAACCGTTAATCGTTCCGGTATAAGATTTTCAACAAGGTATAAATTTTCATTACCGGCAATGTCGATATAATCATTTAAGCTTGCATAATCAAAAATAAAATCCGCATATTTTATACAAACGTATTCAAGAGCGCGAATGATGACACTTTTTGCGTCCATTCCTTCCGCCCAGAAACTTTTGGTTGTTTCGGCCGGAATCCACATTACTTCGTGTTTTGATATTACATCGGTGTCTTTTATTATGTCTTTTGTACGTTTTTCGAGATTGAGTTCTTCTTTGAAATACATAAGGTATTCCGGATAAACTCTCCCCCTTACTGCGCTTACCCCCCTGACATCTATTGAAAATTCGTTTGCAAGCAGGGTATCCGAGTTTTCAAACTCAATTCTCGGAATAATATACCCGAGTTCATCAGCAAGCTGCTGGCGGAGTTTTACGGTCAAAGCTACCAGATTAACGTCTTCTGTATCAGGATTTACAAGCTCCATTATTTCTTCGCTAAGCCGTATTGTTAATATTTTCTGCCCTATTTTATTTTTCATAATCCCGGGCGAGGTGACGTCTTTGAGCTGTTTTCTGAGTCTTTTAAGTTCTTCTATGTTATTGTACATCTCCTCATTCAGCCCAAAACGCTGGTCTTCTGAGGTTTCGTCAATTAATGATTTTATCTTTTGGATTTTATTTCTTTTGTCTTTTATTTTTCTTTGAATTTCTATGCAAGACTCAAAGGGGTCGTTTTCTGAGGCGATTATTCTTTGCATGGTTGTTTTGTAGCCGAAAGTTTCATCAAAATCATCATCGCTGTCAATGGGTATATCTTCGGCATCGCGTATGAAAATGCAGTTAAAACAGAAACCGTCGTCGCTTTCAGCTTCGTGCATTGTGTACAAATCCCATCCTTCCTCTGTCATTGAGTTAAGCAGGTTTTCAAGCTGTTCCGTGCTGTCTGTCGGGCAGGATTTTATGCAGTATTGTGTTTTTTGTTTTGCCATTTTCATACCTCGTTATGTTTAACCGTAAGCGGGTTTACAAGTTTCCGGTTGAGCTGTTTTTGTCGTCTTCCAGTTGTTTTATGTCGACATTGTAATCGGAAATTTCCTGATAAGAGTTCGCTTGAATGTCTATGTCAATATTTACATCTTCGTCAACCATTTCAATCTCTTGTTTTGTAAAATCTTTGACTTTTCCGTCTTCAAGTTTTACTGCGATTGTTGAACTCAGAAAATGTAATGAACATACGCGTCCGAGTCCGTCCGGAGTCATTACCGCCGAGCCGATTGGCGGCATGCCTTTTGCCGCTTCAAGATAATTGGGATATTCATAGTTCAGGCAGCATAAAAGACGTCCGCAGGTACCGGAAATTTTTCCGGGGGTAATAGGCATTCCCTGGTCTTTTGCAAGTTTTATATTTATGGAATCAAAATTTCTCAAAAATGTGCAGCAGCAAAACGGTCTGCCGCAAAGTCCGTTGCCTTGCATAAGAGAGGTCTCATCTCTTACTCCGATATGCCTTAAGTCAATTCTGACACGTTTAAAAGTTTGTGTTAAATCCTTTAATAGTCCTCTGAAATCGACTCTTTCAGGAGCTGTGTAGTAAAATGTAATCTTTTTTTTGTCAAAAGTATATTTTGCCTGTGTGAGGTTCATGTTGAGATTGTGCTGCGCAACAAGTTCTTTGCATATTTTAAAAGCTTCGTCTTCTTCTATTGACAACTCTTTCAGCTTTTCTAAATCCTGATTGTTCATTACTCTGATAAATGGTATGGGCTGCGGCTTTTTCTTCTCCCAGATTTTTGCCAGTTTGTGATTTACAACAGTAACCTTAGCTGCTTCTTCACCTTTATCCGTGCGAATAAGCACGTATTGTCCGCATTGAAGTTCGACATCGCTGCGGACATCCAGCGGATGAAAGGAGTTTTTTATCAAATTAACTGCATATTTAAACATCTATAATTCCTCTTTTAAAATATCATACCATAAAAAAACTATGGGAGATATTGTTCGCGGCTAATCTTATTATTTGGCGGCAGAATTGCTTGAACAGGTTTCAGGCAGCTAGTTTTGCGCAAAAATTTCTTTTTCCGCTATTGCACACAAAATATGCCCAATCATTATATGAGATTCCTGGATTTTAGGAGTTTCTTCGGAAGGAACATTTATGCTTAAATCCGCTCTTGCCGCAGAGTGTGATTTTTTTTGTCCTGTCAACAGAATTGTTTTTATTTTTTTCTTTTTCGCTGTTTCCAGTGCTTTAATTATGTTTGGTGAATTTCCGGAGGTTGTTATCGCAAGAAAGATATCGCCGTCTTTTCCAAGCGCCTCAATCTGGCGTGCAAAAATATTTATAAAGCCGTAATCGTTGCCTATAGCGGTCAGTGCTGACGTATCGACAGTAAGCGCAATAGCCGGCAGTGCTTCTCTTTCAAAGTAAAATCTGTTTACAAACTCTGCCGCAATATGCTGTGAATCTGCTGCGCTGCCCCCGTTTCCGGCAATGAGAATTTTTTGTCCGTTTTTTATTGCATCCGCAATTACTTTTGCGGCATTTTCGATTTTTTCAACAAGCGCATCATTGTTCATGATGCGCTGTTTTGCTTCTATAGAATCTGATATATATTCTTTAATAAAATGTTTCATGTTTATTTTTTTGTGTTTAAAACTTTAATAACCTGGTCTGAAATGTCGGTTGCACCATAGAAAGCTGCAGTGCTCGGCATAATTAAATCATAATTGCCTGATTTTCCGACAGACTGTATTGCTGCTTTAACATCAACTTCAAGACCTTTGAGAGCTTCGAGTTTAGCTTTTTGGATAGCCTCCATTTTTGTCTGGAGTTCTTTTCCGTATTTGTCTTCAAGGGCTTTTCTTTCAGCATCTGTTTTTGCGGAAACAACTTTTTTCTGGGCGTCGAGCATGTAAACACGAATGTCAGCTTCCTGTTTTTGGAAGTTTGCGTTCAACGACTGTGTTTTGCTGTAGCCGTTAAGAATTTTGTCAACGTCAACAGACGCATATTTTCCTGCTGCGAAAGCCGGTGCGGTGACAAGCATCATAGCTAATAAAAGAACAATTTTTTTCATCTGTGTACTCTCTTTCTTATGTTATCTCGATTAGAATATCATATTTAATCGCATTAGTAAATACCGCCCGAATGTTCCTTATCAGTTGACTAAATATAAACATACATGTAAAAATAAAAATTGATAGGAGTGACCATGAAACTAATTGCCGAAAATTTGCATATCATTTCAAAAGCTACCAGAGAAGCGGTAATTTCAAGAGATAAGGAATATATTGCAAACCTGATTAAAAATATGGCAGGCTGTAACCCCGACTGGATAGATTTGAATATCGGACCGGCGCGTGCTGATTTTTCCGGCTCAATGAAGTGGTTAACAAAAATTTTGAACAATATAACCGATATCCCTGTGTCTTTTGATTCCACCAACGCTGATGAAATAGGCAAAGGTCTTTCTGCCGCTAAGAATCCCTCAGAATGCTTAATTAACAGTACGAATGCTGATGACAAAAGGCTCAAAAAAGTTCTTCCGCTTGCAAAAGAGTATGAAGCAAATCTCATTGCACTCACTATGAACAGCGAACTCGGGATTCCCAAAGAATGTGACGCAAGACTTGAACTTGCCATGAAAATACAGGCTGCGGCGGAGAATATCGGAATAAGTAATGAAAAATTGTATTTTGACCCGCTTGTTCTTCCTCTCGGGGTTGACCAGTCTCAGGCGGGAGAATGTCTGAACACTATAAGAATGCTGAAAGAAAGCTTTGAACCCCCGGTTAAAACAACGATAGGTCTTTCAAACGTTTCAAACGGATGTCCGAGAGAGCTTCGCCAGTTAATAAACAGAGTTTTCTTTGTAATGGCGTCAGGCTGCGGGCTTGACAGTGCTATAGTTGATGTATTTGATTCCGAACTGCTTCGCATAGCACAAATTCTTGAATGCGGCGCGGCAGAGTCGCAGGTCGACATGGTTTATCACCATTTGTTCTCTTTGATGAGAGATTTTGGAGATATTGAAGATTTAAAATATGACAAAAATGATCCGGCTCAAAGTGCCGTTTTTAAAACCGCTGAAATAATTTTAAACAAAAAAGTTTACTCAAACAGCTATTTGTCAATATAATTATCGGGGTCAGCTGACCATATAAAAATTTGCGGGCGGCGTATTATATCTCTACTCTGACGGGTAATTTTTCTACATACTGGCGTCTTACGGCTTCTGCACCAAGGTCTTCAAATGCAATTATTTCTGATGTTTTTATACACTGTGCAAGCAAACATGAGATTCCTCCGTATGCACTAAAATACCTGCCGTTGTATTTTTTAATTGCTGCTGCGGCTTCTTCCGTGCGTTCACCTTTTCCGATTGTGCCGAGCAAACCCGATGAATAAAAGCTTTCGCAGTATTTGTCCATCCGGTACGCCGTCGTAGGTCCGGTCGGTCCTGAAATTTCTCCGTCCTTTTCAGGGCAGGGACCTGCGTAAAAAATTATTTTTCCATTCAGTTCAAACGGCAGCTTTTCGTGATTTTTTATCATCGCTGCAAGTCTTTTGTGTGCTGCGTCTCTTGCGGTATAAATTTCTCCGGTTAAAAGTATCTCATCCCCGGGTTTTAAGCTTTTTACAGCTGCATAATCTGATGTTCGTATTTCCCTTGCGGTTTCAGACGGTGCGAGGGGTATTGGTTGAAAAGCAGGTGTCTCGCTGTCGAAAAAAATTGTATTGTTTTTTATAACACATCCGGCATGCCTTGTGCAATGGCAGTTTACGGTTATGCCGACAGGAAGCGACGCCATATGCGCTGAATCTGATTTTACTTTAACATCAAGAATTTTGTCGCTGTTCAAAAATTTGATTATTTCCCGCGAAAAATCAGGGTCATTTTGTTCAAAAAAAGCTTTTTTAGACAAAACCATTGCACCGTCAGCCGTGCCGCCGATACCTATTCCGAGAACCAGAGGCGGACAGGCTTTTTCGCCTGCTTTATCAACTGTCTCTTTTATAAAATTAAGTATGTCATTCTTTTCAGCAGAGGGCGGAAACATTTTGAGCATGCTCATGTTCTCTGCACCGGCGCCTTTTACCAGCAGGTCAATTTTTATTTCATCCGTGTCGTCAAATTCTATATATACTGACGCGGGGGTGTTTGTTTCTGTGTTAATTCTGTCTGTCAGGGCATTTTTTACGATTGATTTTCTGAAAAAGTTTTCACAGTATGCTTCTTTTACCCCCTCGTTTATAATTTTGTTAAAATTTAATCCGGAAACTTGCAGTTTTGTGCCGATTTTTATGAAAACTATGACGTTTCCCGTATCCTGACACATTGGACGTTTACTGTCGTAAGCCAGTTTTACATTTTTTAAAATATAGCGGAGTTTGTTTTTTAAACTGCGGTCTTTTGTTTCCGTAAATCTTGAAAATAGTGTATTGTAAAGGTTTTTGCCGTAAATAATGTTTGCATTAAAACAAAGATTTTTAACTGCTTCTTTAATCAAATTTTCCATACAATAAATCATATCATACATAAGATTGTTGTGTTATTGTTCAAAAAATAGTAAAATTATTATACTTGTCTGAAAAAGTTAGAAAAGGATAGAAAATATGAAGTTACACATGCAGATACTGATTGCCCTCGGGCTTGGAATTAAGAGAAACGGACATATATTTTTCGGTTTGATAGCGGGGGCAATTATCGGTATACTCATGCATACTCAGCACGCCGGGACTCCTGACGGAAGTCTCGGATATAACCTTTTGTACAGCGCCTTGAGTTTTATCGGTCAGGCATTTATAAGACTGATTCAGATGATTATTATACCTTTAATTTTCAGCGCAATTGTAATCGGTATATCCAGTATCGGTGACAATAAACAGCTTGCCTCCTTCGGCAAAAAGATGATTTTTTACTATGCTCTTATATCGCTGTTTGCAGTCTCAATAGGCGGAGTCCTTGCCATGATTGTAAAACCCGGTATCGGCGTGCAGTCTTTCATCAGCCAGCAGGCTGCTATTTCCTCTCAGGCTACTGTTGAAGCTGCTATACAGGAACAGAAGGATAATTTATCAAATATCTTTTTAAATATTATTCCTGCAAATCCCATTGAAGCTTTTTCAACAGGCGATATGATACCCATTGTTGTCTTCATAATGATATTTGCAATAGCTTTGTCTAAAGTCGGTGAGATTAACCGTCCTGTTGTCTCGTTCTTTGAATCTATTTTTGCGGCAACAATGAAAGTTACGGACGGCATCATGTATCTGGCAGCACCGGGTATTTTTGCCCTCACTGCCACTGCAATATCGTCCTTCGGACTTTCTATTTTCTCAAGCATTACAAAATATTTCTTTGTAATTCTTGTCGGGTTCGCAATACAGTTATTTATTGTATATCCGGTAATTATGAAAATTTTCAGTAAAGTTCCGGTCAGACTGTTTTTTGCTTCGATTGCGGAGGCAATGATGGTCGGTTTTGGTACTGCAAGCAGCTCTGCGACTTTACCTTTAATCATTGCATGCTGCGAAAAACGCGGCGTTTCACATAAAGTTTGCAGCTTTGTCCTGCCGTTAGGTGCAACTTTGAACTTTGATGCAACCGCATTATTCCAGGTAGTTGCCGTGTTATTCCTGACACAGGCTTACGGTATACATCTTGAACCTTTGATGTATCTGGTTATTGCCGGTCTCGCTATCGTTGCATCCAGTACCTGCGCAGGAATCCCGGGCGGCGGTATTATTACAATAGCGCTCGTTTTAAACGGTATGGGACTGACTACTTCACAGATGGTGGAAGGATTTGCATTCCTGTTTGCCGTTGACAGAATTGTTGATATGTTCAGAACAATGCTCAATGTTACAAGCGATGCGGTTGTTGCGACTGTAATTGCAGATAATGAAAACGAACTTAACTATGACATGCTGACAAGCGAAGAATCTTATAAAGACATAATTTAATGAATATCACCGTAGAAAAAACTAAACCCCTGAGGGGAATTATCACAATCCCCTCAGATAAATCAATTAGCCATCGCGCGGCAATGTTCGCTTCTTTGACGGGCGGTCGTGTTGTCATAAGAAACTTTTCAAACGGCGCAGACTGCCACAGTACGTTAAATATTGTGTGTTTGCTCGGATGTGAGGTGCAAACTCCGTCAGAGCAGGTTGTTGTAATAGATGCAGCAAATGCTTATAAAAATAAAAATGAAAACTATATGCTTGATTGCGGCAACTCGGGAACGACTATGCGTTTGTTTTCAGGAATTATAGCTCCGCTAGAGGGCTTGAATGCTACATTGACCGGTGATTTAAGCCTCAGCAGGCGCCCGATGAAACGTATAATTTTGCCGTTAGAGCTTATGGGGGCAAAAATCAAACACAACGCTTTTAAAGCTCCGCTTTTAATTAAGGGCGCAGAGCTTTTTCCGGTCGATTACCGTTCACCGGTTGCTTCCGCTCAGGTGAAATCCTGCGTCCTTCTGGCAGGATTAAATACTGTCGGAAAGACTACAGTCACGGAAGAATATGTTTCAAGAAACCATACAGAAAGGATGCTGGCTTATCTTGGGGCTGATATTGAGGTCAACGGAACTTCCGTATCAGTAAAAAAATCTTCTTTAGAGCCTAAAGACATTGATGTTTGCGGAGATATATCATCTGCTGCGTTTTTTATGGCTGCGGCATCAATTGTTCCCGATTCTGACATTGTTATAAAAAATATCGGCTTAAACCCGACACGAACAGGGATTATAGATGTTTTAACAAAAATGGGCGCAGACATTGAAATACTTGAGCAAAAAACAGTCTGCAACGAAGAAGTCGGAGATATTCGGGTTAAGTATTCAAACCTTAAAGGTATTACCATAGAGGGGGAAATAATACCGAGGCTTATAGACGAGATTCCTATAATTGCAGTACTTGCCACGCAGGCTGACGGCACAACGACTATCAAAGACGCCCAGGACCTCAGAAATAAAGAATCGGACAGAATAAAGTGTCTTGTTGCAGAGCTTAAAAAGACAGGTGCGATTGTTGAAGAAACTCCGGACGGTATGGTGATAGAGGGTAAAATCACTCCGCGGGGCGGCTGTTGTACGGAGTGTTACCACGACCATCGAATTGCAATGAGTCTTTATGTGCTTGGTCTTGTGAGCGAGTCTCCTTTGACAGTCAACGAGTTTCAGTGGGTGGACATATCTTTTCCCGAGTTTTTAAAGCTTGTCACGGAGCTTACTGACTATTAGCGTCTTTGTCTTTTTCAATCCAGGCGTATGTGCGTGCAAATTTAAAGTCAAACGGGTTTGTTGCATTGCTGTCTGACATCTTTTTTGATTTTTTATCAACGTCATTGACTCTGTTTATGAAATTTTTTATTGCCTTAAAGATTTTCATTGTAAAACTTGTTTGTCCGGTTCACTCTGTTACAATAATTGCAAGAAATTATAAAAAATTGATTGTACAAATGATTGTCAGTTTTGTATAATTTTTTTATGATTAAAATTTTACTTGCGGAAGATACGCCGGAATGGCAAAAGGCGCATATATCTTTTCTAAATCTATATATTGGGGCGGATAAGTATGAAATATGCGCGGAAAAAAATGCCAAAGACGCACTTGAAAAAGCAAAAGAAGAAAAATTTGACTTAATTATTACAGATTTGCAGATGGAGCTTGATTTTGAACCTGATTTTGCAGGCGAGTGGCTTGTTAAGCAGATTAAAGAGACCGAAAAGAATGCAAAAACCCCTGTGATTATTGTCTCTGCAACTTACAACATCGGATTTATCGCAGAAAAGCTCGGTGTCCGTTATCTTTCCAAACGAACAATGCTTTCCATGCCGGATTCATACAGCTATGCATTGAGAGAGGTTTTGAGCGGGTTAGACTAACAGGAGGTAAGAATCTCCTTCTTGCAGTTTTTAAACACTTTTATTACAATACTTATATGGTGAAAACACGAGAAAAAGTACTTGGATACGGAATAGACCTGGTGAGCTTTAATGACGCGCTTTTGCGTGTTGATGAAAGTATAAAGAACAAGTCCGGCATGCAGATAATAACAATTAACCCCGAGATGATTAGCCAGGGGCACTCAATTCCGGAAATGAATGAAATTTTAAACAGTGCCGAGCTTGTTATCCCTGACGGTATCGGAATAAAGATTGCTTTAAAATTGAAAGGCGTTGAACAGGAACGAATTGCAGGAGTTGAGTTTGCGAAAAAAATTGTTGAACTTTGCGAAAAAAACGGTTATAAAATAGCCCTTTTAGGCGCGAAAGAAGAAATTTTAAATAAAACAGCGGAAAATTTAAAAAAAGAATTTCCAATGCTGCAAATTGTTTATGCAAGGAACGGTTATTTTTCAAAAGATGAAGAATTGCAAATAAAAGAAGATATAAAAAATGCCGCTCCTGACGTGGTTTTTACGGCTCTTGGCGCCCCCAAACAGGAAATATTTAATAAAGAAATGAAACAATTGCTTCCTGAGAGCGTGTTTATTGGGATTGGCGGCAGTTTTGACGTTTGGTCTGGGGTTGTACAAAGGGCGCCTGAAATATGGCAAAAAACCGGTATGGAATGGCTTTACCGTACAATTAAAGAACCGCAGCGCTTTAAACGAATATTTCCGGCTTTGCCATTATTCCTCATTAAGGTTATAATGGAAGTAAGAAAAGAGAAGTAGTAGGAGATTTAAGAAGCTGTTATGACAGAAAATGCGCAAACTTTGACTGAAAAAGAAATTCTGGAGCTAAAAGAGCTTTGCAATGAAATGCGAAAAGATGTGGTCTCTATGATTCACGCAGCAAAGTCAGGACACCCCGGCGGAAATCTTAGTGCTGTTGAAATTTTTGCAGTGCTCTACAAAAAATGCATAAAAATCTGCCCTGAGTGGGATAAATCCTCTGATTTTGACAAAAGAGACCGGTTTGTTTTGTCTAAAGGACATGCTTCTGCCGCCTTGTATTCAATTCTTGCAAGGTGCGGTTATTTTTCTGTCGATGAGCTTTTGAACTTCAGAAAGCTCGGCTCGAATCTCCAGGGACATCCGTCTTGCAGGCATGCTAAAGGTGTTGAAGTTTCAACGGGTTCACTCGGACAGGGGCTTTCAATGGCGTGCGGTATTGCTCTCGGACTCAGACTCGACAAAAATCCCGCAACGGTCTATGTCTATTTAGGCGACGGTGAAATGCAGGAGGGGAGCGTCTGGGAGGCTGTTATGAATGCTTCTCATCATAACCTGAATAATATTATTGCATTTATAGACAGAAACAGACTGCAGATTGACGGAAATACCGAAAATATTAAGGCAATCGAACCGCTTGCGGATAAACTGGAGGCGTTCGGGTGGAATGTTATTGAAATAGACGGGCATGATGTTGAAGAAATATATGAGGCTGTCTGCAGTGCAAAAACTATGGACAGACCGACGGCAATAATTGCAAATACAATTAAAGGCAAGGGCGTTTCTTATATGGAAAACAATGCCGGATGGCACGGCAAAGCGCCAAACGACGCTGAATACGAAACAGCTATGAAAGAACTTTCCAGGTAAAGGCGGGATAAAATGCTGAGTAAAGATAGTAGTAAAGAAAAAAAATCTATTCGTTCCGAGTATGGTAAAACACTGGTTGAACTCGGACATAAAAACAAAAATATTGTAGTTTTGGATGCGGATTTGTCTTGTTCAACCCAGACTGCCATGTTTGGAAAGGAGTTTCCTGACCGGTTTTTTAACATCGGTATAGCGGAACAGGACGCAATGACCACCGCAGCAGGGTTGTCTACAACAGGCAAAATACCTTTTGTGTCTACTTTTGCAATGTTTGCAACAGGCAGAGCATACGACCAGATAAGAAATTCGATTTGTTATCCTAAATTTAATGTAAAAATTGTTGCAACCCACGGCGGTATTACTGTCGGAGAGGACGGCGCGAGCCATCAGGCGCTTGAAGATGTTGCTTTGATGCGTTTGATTCCCAATATGACGGTGATTGTTCCTGCAGACTGTGTTGAAACCCGCGAGGTCATTAAATTTGCCGCAGAGTATAAGGGACCCGTTTATATCCGGCTTGCAAGAACTAATGTTGTTAATATTTTCGACCCTGAAAAATACAAATTTGACCCTAAAAAAGCTCTTATTGTAAAAGAGGGCAAGAGCGTTACTCTTGTTTCAAACGGCGAGACACTGACAGAGACGCTTGATTGCGCCGAACTTCTTGAAAAACAGGGTATAGAAGCAGAGGTTATTCACATGCCCGTAGTCAAACCGATAGACAAAGAGACATTGATTGCTTCCGCTAAGAAAACAAACAGGGTTATTACAGTTGAAAACCATTCTATAATAGGCGGAATCGGCTCGGCTGTGTGTGAAACGCTCAGTGAAAATTATCCGGTTAAGGTTACAAGAATAGGTATTGCTGATGAGTTCGGACAGAGCGGCGAGCAGAGAGCGCTTATGAATTTTTATAAACTCACGGGAGAGTGCCTTGCAGAGAGGATTGCAAAAAGCTTATGATACAACTTAGAGGCGTAACAAAACGATACAAAAACAACTATGCATTAAAAAATATCAACCTCGATATCCTATCGGGTGAATTTGTCTTTATAACCGGAGCGTCCGGCGCAGGAAAGTCGACGCTTATGAAGCTTTTGTACAGGGAAGAAGTTCCCACGACAGGCAGCGTTATGATAGGAAATATAAATATTGCAGACCTTGATGCTGAGGAAGTCCCTAATCTCAGACGCTGCATGGGAATTGTGTTTCAGGATTATAAGCTCTTAACAAACCAGAGCGTGTATGACAACTGCGCTTATGTGATACGAACTCTCGGAATGAGTTCAAAAGAAATTGAGGCAAGGGTTACCGGCGCATTGAAAGTCGTCGGGCTTGTAAATAAAATGAAGGCAAAGCCCTCCGAACTTTCGGGCGGCGAGCAGCAAAGAGTCAGTATTGCAAGGGCTATAGTAAACGGACCGCCGCTTTTGATAGCGGATGAACCTACGGGAAACCTTGACCCTAAAAATTCAATGGAAATTATGCAAATTCTTGAACAAATCAACCAGAAAGGCATAACAGTCCTGGTTTCAACCCATGACCACGCAATGGTTGATTATTTCAGAAAAAGAGTTTTGACGCTCGACAACGGGCAGATAATCAGAGACGTACAAGCAGGTACTTATGAGTGATACAAAGAGCAGAATAAAAAAACAGGTTAAATCACATATACCGAAAGACTGGCTCAGAGAGCTGAGGATTATATACAGAATCGGGCTGGAGACCGTCAACGGAATCCGTCGAACCGGCTGGATTAATCTTGCTATTATTACCACGATGGCGGCTATTTTGACTATATTTGGCGCACTTTTCAGAACAACAATGTCGCTTAATTCTTTTGTGAGTGAATTGGGTAATGTTCTCGAGATTTCCGTTTACCTGAAAGAATCTGCAAAAACCGAACAAATTGCAGATAAAATTAAGACAATTCAGCATGTTGAGCGTGTGAAAATTATTCCAAAAGAAAAATCGTGGAGTGATTTAAAACGTGAATTTGATGTTGCAGATATGGAAAACCCTCTGCCTGACACGCTTCGCGTTAAAGTTGACACCCCCGAAAATATCGATAATGTATTCAGCCAGATTAAAAAATATGATGATGTTGAGGATATGAATTACGCGCAGGATATAGCAAAGAAAATGCAAATGTTCAACAATGTGGTTCATACTGTGACGCTTGTAGTCGTTATATTGGTTGCAATTTTGACAATTACGATAATTAATAATACAATACAATTGGTTATACAATCACGAAAAGACGAGATAGAAATTATGAGACTTATGGGTGTAAGTAACTGGTATATCAAGATTCCGCTGATATTGCAGGGTGCAATATACGGATTCTTGGGCGCTTTGATTGCACTTTTGCCCATGAATACGGTCAACAACGGTCTTTTGAGGGTACACGAATTTTTTGTCGTTCCCAGTCCGCTTATTGCAAATAATATAGTAATTCTTGCTATGTTTATTCTGGCAGTCGGATTTGGGGCAGGCGGAAGCTTTTTATCAATTAAGAAACATTTACAGGTATAAATTATGGCACAAAACGCATTAGAATTAATCGAAACAATGAAAGACATTCCGGCAATGCCGACTGTCATCGTAAAAGCACTCGGAATTATTAAAAATGATTCATCCGGAACAAAAGAACTCGGAGAGATTATGGCTTATGACCAGGCGCTTGCTTCGCAGGTTTTGAAGCTGGTAAACTCTGCTTATTACGGGTTTGCGCAGGAAATTACCTCTATAAACAAGGCTCTGGCGCTTCTTGGCATGAATCAGACAAGAAATATTATTATTGCAGTGGCAATGAAGCCCATGCTTACATCTCAAGGCGGCAGAGATTTGTGGAAACATGCACTTAAAGCCGGTGTTGCTTGTGAATATATAGCGGGACAAACCGATGCTGCCGATGCAGGTGACGCTTTTACAATTGGATTTTTGCATGATATAGGAAAAATTATCCTGAACATTTTTGATACAATGACTTATCAGAAGGTCAAACTCGACGTTCAAAACGGTGCTGATATTATAGAAGCAGAAGAAGAAGCCTTTGGCGTAAATCACGCTGATATTGGTTTTCAACTTGCTAAAAAATGGAAACTTTCAGTGCTTTTGGCTAATTGTATTAAATATCACCATGATCCTCTTGCTTCTTCAATGCCAAAAGTAAGTTGTTTGACTCATATCGGCGACCAGCTTGCGCAGGATACTCAGGATATCCCCGAGATTGACCCTGAAATACTGGATAATTTTGGTATTACAATGGAAACACTTCAAAGTTACAGAGAAGTTATTGATGAGAAAACAAACGCTTTATTTATGTCACTAAAAGCTTAATTATTAGTATTATAGAGAAAGAAGGCTGATTTGAAAAAGATATTAGCATTTACGATGTCGGAAGTACTGCTGGCAATGACGATTATAGGTATAATTGCGGCTCTGACGGTACCGACGCTGAAAAGGCATACGGACTCAAAAGAATTTTTAACCGGTGCTCAAAAGGCATACGCAACTATAGCGCAGACAACAACATTGCTTGAGACAGAAAACGGACCGCTTCAATTCTGGAGATGGGCTGATGATACAACCATCGGTGAGATGTATGCTAAAAAGATGAACACCATCGAGGACTGCAAAAAAGCAGGCGGATGTTTTAAAGATGATTATGCTCCGACAACCCTGGGCGGCAGCGGCGGTACAAACTATAATCAAGGCGGTACCTATACTTTTGCTACTGCTGACGGTATGGTGTGGATATACGAAAAAATCGGCACCTATAACAGAAATACCAGAGAATGCAACGGCAGCGAGGGCAATTATATAAAAAATACTTGCGGCGTGTTCCGTGTTGATACTAACGGCTCTGACGAACCGAACACTATCGGTGTTGACCTTGTTTGCTTCCAGGTTAGAGCTGACGGTGTATATCCTTGCGGCGGCGGTGAAGATGCCGAAGATACGGATTGTACCGATGACTCATCGACAGGTTGGGGATGTTCAGCTAAAATGCTGAAAGAAAACTCGATTGATTGGTACTAATTTTTAAGTGTCATGAATATATTAAAAAGCACCTCGTACAGTGAGGTGCTTTTTTGTTGTTTAATAATTAATGCAGTGCTCTCATAAGCGCGCAGATTGTTTTCGCGTCATTTATTTCACCGTCTTTAATCATTTTTATTACATCATCAATTTTGAATTTTATGTAATCAATAATTTCACCCTCGTCAGGCTGTTGTTTTTCATAAGAAAGCTCCAGCGCCTTAAAAAGGTAGAGCTTTTCTGTGCAAATCCCCGGGCTAGTGAAGATAAAACCGAGTGACTTCCATTCTTTAGCAACATATCCTGTTTCTTCAAGAAGCTCTCTTTTGGCTGCGGCAAAGGGGTCTTCTCCAATTTCAAGTCTTCCTGCGGGAAGCTCCAGCTCTGCCTGCTTTACCGGATATCTGTACTGTCTTACAAGCAATATTTCATCACCGTCAAATGCTGCAATAACAACACCGCCGGGATGAACTATAACATCTCTCGGTCGTTTTAAACCGTCCGAGAGCATTACTTCAT
Organism: Candidatus Gastranaerophilales bacterium; assembly: GCA_944326475.1. Taxonomy (GTDB): domain Bacteria; phylum Cyanobacteriota; class Vampirovibrionia; order Gastranaerophilales; family Gastranaerophilaceae; genus CALUPY01. The sequence goes on along the minus strand of CALVEC010000001.1, from coordinate 92,255 downwards.
CCTTTAACACGTCAAAAATTCTGCCGTGGTAAACTTGCTGCGATGATAGTGTTTTTTCTGTATATTTATCCATATTAGTGCTTAACTTCGTGTTTTACGGTTGACTTTAAATGTAGTTCCATAAGTTGTTCTTCGGACGCAAAAGTTGGCGCATTCGTCATTAAACACTTAGCCGCAGAGTTTTTAGGGAATGCAATAACTTCACGGATTGATGTTTGTTTGGCAAGAAGCGCAACAAGCCTGTCTAATCCTAGTGCCAGACCGGCATGCGGAGGTGTACCGTATTGGAATGCCTGCAGCATAAATCCGAATTTTGTTTGCGTTTCTTCTTCAGTCAGACCTAAAGCCTCGAAAACTTTTTTCTGAACTTCTGTTGAGTGTATTCTGACACTGCCGCCGCCGAGTTCCGTACCGTTGTAAACAATATCATAGGCAACTGAACGGACTTTGAGCGGGTCTGTTATCATCTTGTCAACGTCTTCAAGGTTCGGGGACGTGAACGGATGGTGCATTGCCATAATTCTGTCAAATTCCTGACTGTACTCAAACATCGGGAAATCAACAACCCATAAGAGTGCATGACTGTTTTCGTCAATAAGTCCGAGTTTGTTGCCGAAGAAAAGTCTGAATCTGCCCATTACGTCGTACGTTGTTTTTGGTGAATCAGCAACAAAAAATACTATGTCGCCAGGCTTAGCGTCTGCACGGTCTTGCAGCGTTTTTATCTGTTCTTCGGTTAAGAATTTGAGCACAGGTGATTTTACGGTGCCGTCTTCCATAAAAGTAAGCCACGCAATGCCTTTTGCTCCGTAAGAAATTGCAAGACTTCTTATATCATCCATTTCTTTTCTTGAGTAGCCGGCAATACCCGGTATTTTTATCGCTTTAGCAATACCGCCGTTTTTCAGTGTTTCTTTAATCGGCTCAAATGTAGATTCCATCATAATATCGCCGATATCAAACAGTTCAAGTCCGAATCGAGCATCAGGTTTGTCAGAACCGAATCTGTCCATTGCTTCCTGCCAGCTTATTCTTTTAAACGGCGGCTTGACCTCGACTCCTGCCTGCTTGAAAGCTTCAACAATAAGCCCTTCTGTCAGATTGATTATGTCCTCCTGATTTACAAATGACATTTCTATGTCAACCTGCGTAAATTCAGGCTGTCTGTCAGCTCTCAAATCTTCGTCACGGAAGCATTTTGCGATTTGATAATATTTTTCAAGCCCGCCTACCATTAATAATTGCTTAAAAATTTGAGGGGACTGGGGCAGTGCAAAAAACTTACCCTCCTGAACACGGCTCGGCACGAGAAAGTCTCTTGCACCCTCCGGTGTTGTGTTGATAAGAATAGGTGTTTCAACCTCAGTAAAATCAAGATTGTTGAGGTAATTTCTGATTGCAGTAACAATATTGTGGCGGAGCTTAAGGTTATTGAGCATTTGCGGGCGTCTTATATCCAGATACCTGTATTTCAGCCTCAATTCTTCCTTTGTGTCATCGCTTGTCAGTTCAAACGGCAGTAATTTTGCCTCTGATATGATATTTACGTCAGTCGGATAAATTTCTATTTCACCTGTAGCCAGTACCGGATTGTATGTTTCGGGCGGTCTTTTGGTGATTTTCCCTGTAACTTGTATTACATATTCGTCTTTAAGCTTTGAAAAAACAGCGTGCACTCCCGGATTAATCTGAGGGTCTGCGACGACCTGAAAAAAACCTGAACGGTCTCTTAATTCAACGAATATAATCCCGCCAAGGTCTCTTACAGCCGAAACCCAGCCGGCAAGCGTAACTGTTTTACCGATATCATCGATTGTTAAGTCTTCGTTATAGTTAGTTTTCATAGATGTTTGCAGTTTAGTTTGCATCTTCATATCCACTCTTTCCCCTGATTTTCGTCTAAAGCATTATGCGTAAATAATTTTAGTACAAACAATTTTTATAATCAAATCTTTTCATACTGCCTGCAGGCTGCAGTATGCGTCCCGCATTAATGATTTTTAGAGATTTTCAGCCGTGGTCTTCTTTTTGGCTTTAATGTAGTCAATCATTTTCTCGCATGCCGGGTCTTGCGCATTCTTAAATCTTATAAACGCACTGTTTTTGTTTGCAATCTCGACCACACCCGACGCCGTAAACGGTACATAGTCGTACTTAAAGTCCACAAGCACCTCGCGGTCTTTTGTTATTGTTTCATTCAAACTAACGGTCATACCTTCTTTTGACAGATTTTTAACAGCAAGAATGACCTGTTTTGAGGGCGTGTTTGAGGAGCCGAGCACTTCACCCTCTGTGTCTTTTATTGTCCATTGTAAGCCGGAAAGTTCATCGCCGTGCGCAATTGCAAGATTGCGTTTATCAACGGTTGTCGTCATTCTTCCGCTTTCGTTGAATATATTGTGTTCATGCCTGTGCGGGTTATAGACCTTGCCTCCGCCTTGTTCCGGATTTGATGGCGGCGGATTGTCAGGGTCAATCGGTCCCGGGTCAGGCGTCGGTTCCGGCTCGGGATCAGGTCCGGGGTCGGGACCGGGTCCCGGGTCTGGTCCTGGTTCAGGTTCCGGTTCAGGTATCGGACCAACATCAAATCTGTCGTTCATATCTAAATTGTATGAAACTTTAGTGTTGAGTATTTCTTCTGGTGCTTCGCCGCGGTAGTGAATATCTTGTCCAAAATTGTGCGGTGTATCGGTGTTTATTGTTTCAATTCTGAATTTGTTGTTTTTAAATACAGCGTGTTCACCAGTGATGATACTGTCAAAGACTAAATCCGCATATGCTCTCGGGTCTGCTTCGTTTACCGCATCAATGTATGAGTAATCCGCATATAGCTTGTTGAAATGAGTGCCATAGACAGCATCTCCTACAGAATCGCCGATAGTTATATTTACATCAAGTGCACGTTTATCTTCGGGGTCGTAGACATAGTTCGGGTTCAGCGAACCTTCTGTCTCGGGCTGTTCGTAGTTAGCACCCTGTACATCAAAGACAAGTTTTTCGCCGTTTTGATTTGCATTATGGAATCCTGTAGCATTGGGGCGTTTTTGACCCGTAACATTGTCGTAAACCTGTGCTGTTATTGTATCAGCACGCAAGTTGACCTTATTTCTTACGTAAGCATTTAGAATATCGAGTTTGCTGTTTGGATTTGAAACACCTCTGTTCTGGTCTTTTACAGTAAGAGAGACAGTTTTTGGAATGGTGGAGGTATCTCTTTCAACCCGCCCGAGGTTTGTTATGCTGAGTTTTTCGTCATTTACAGTGATTGAAATATCTTCCGGTGCGGCAATCTCGTTTATAGCAGTGTTGCCGTCTGACACAATGCCGATTGAACCTGTTTTTGCATACAATGAGTCAATATTCAGGTCAGATGTGCTGTTGAGACTTATATTTCTGTTTGCTTCGCCTGTTACTGTACCGCCTGCAGTAAGCTGATTTATTGTAATGTCAGCATCTTGGGAATTTGCAAGCAGGTAAAGGTCGTTTGCTTCAACATTTTCAGCGGTAATCGAACCGTTAACGGCATAAATTATCGCATTTTGAGCATTTAAGTCTGTAATATTAAAGTTTTCGCCGTAATTTCTTATGTTCAAATCACCGGATACATTAGCTTCAACATTTCCATTTGTGCTGATATGTATTGCGTTTTTGGTATTGTCGAGTACAAAACCGTTCTGCTTTATGCCGGATAGTGTAGAGTCGAGCACTCCTACAGCAGCTCCTTCTATTGTAATATCTCCGCCTGCTGCAAGTGCAACGGAATTTTCTATCGCGGACACTCCGTTAACAGAGCCGTTTGTTATGTTTCCTGTTGTCGATATGGCTAAATCATCGTCTGCAACGATGTTTCCGTCACTTCTGTTGTGCGCAAGAGTAATTCCGCCATCACCCGCTGTTGCGGTTACGTCAGAGCCTTTGATAACGCCGTCAATATTCAGACTGTTGCTTCCGCTGACTCTTGTGGTTCCTGTGCCTGTTATGTCTGCATTTTCTTTGACATCAATGTTTGCACCGCTGACTTCAACATTTGCTCCGGAAATAGTGCCGTAATGTGAGATGTCACCGGTTGCACTTAATGTTAACCCGTTTGCGGCGGTAATTGACGATGTTTCAGTTGTGTTAAGACTGCCCGTTGAAAGATTTACACTGCTTCCGCTTACAGAAGTCCCGTTATTCATTGTTAATGCGCCGGTATTTGTGATTTTTGTGTCGGAATCGGAAGCTATTTTAGTATTTTCTGCCATGTTTAAATTGTCAGATTCAACCGTAACTTTGCCGCCGCCTGTTATATTTGCACCTAAGTTTTTCAATCCGGATACATTTACAGTGCCTGTGCCGTCGACATTACCGTAAATATCCATGTTTCCGCTTATTTTAACATCTCCGCCAGAGACAGTTCCGTTAAATACGGATTCAGCGGAGCCGGCATTAATGTCAACAAGGCTGCTGCCCGCAATCGCGGCAGTTTGTGCAAGCTGAACGCCGTTTGCATTAAGCGTAACCTCGCGGCCAGTAAGATTGGCGTTTACCCCAGCGTTTTGACCGTGGGCATTGAGATTTAAAATGCCCGAACCATCCTGAGAGCCTGTTGCCTGAATTTGGGCGTCAATAGCCAGTCCCAATCCGTCTATAGCAACATTTTCGCCGGTAATTGCCGCGTCAACATCAACGAGTGCATTTTCTGAATTTATATCAACACTGCCTGTACCTGTTACAGTGTCTTTTACGTTAACCCCAAGTCCGTCTATACTTATGCCGGCACCTGAAATAGCCGAGCCTATGTCCACCAGCCCGGTTCCTGAATTTATATCGACATTTCCTGTGCCGGTTACTGTATTTTTAATATTTAAGCCGTTTGAATTTATTGTGATGTTGCCGCCGGAGACAGTGTGGGTTATATCCAGAAGCTCTCCGTGTGTATCAAGTAAAAGGCTGTTATTGCCTGAAATATCTGCTCCAAGCTCAATACCTTTTCCGTCTATTGAAACATCTGCGCCGGAAATAGCTGCATCTATATCGACAAGTGCATTTTCGGAGTTAATATCAACTGCTCCCGTGCCTGTAATCGTGTCTTTTACGTTGACACCCAGTCCGTCAACAGCAATATTAGCGCCGGAGACGGCAGAACCTATGTCAACAAGCCCGTTTGCTGAATTTATGTCAATGTCGCCTGTTGCAGTTATTGTACCGGCTGTACTTACGCCTGATGCATCAACTGTAATATCTGTGCCGGATACTGCCCCGTTAAGGTCAGCAGAGCCGGTGCCTGCGTTTATACTGACAGTGCCTGTTGCTGTTATCTCAGCGGCAGTTACACCTGTAGCGGCAATATTAACATTCGCTGCGTCAATTTTTCCGCCGGTAGTTGCGGCACCTGCATTTGCATTTATATCAACATTGCCGGATGCGTCGATTTCTTGTGTATTGACTCCGGTACCCGTAACTGTTACATCAGTACCCGTTACTTTATTGTTAAGATTTGCGGCTGAGTTTCCGGCGTTTACCGTGACTGCGCCGGTTGCATTTATGAGTCCTGTATTTACACCTGCACCATCTATGTCAATATTTCCGCCTGAAACTTCGCCTGAGATGTCAACAAGCGCGCCTGTTGAATTTATATCCACAGAATTTGTGCCGGAGATAGTTCCGTCTTGCGAAAGTGTCAGACCGTTTGTGTTAAATGTGACATCGTCTCCCAGTATAGAGCCTGTAATATCAGTCGATTGGTTGTTAGTATTGAATGTTAATTGCGTTCCGGAAACTGAACCGCCAATTTGAGCGCCAAGCGAGTCTATGTCTATTTGTCCGCCTATCAGATTTGTTCCTGCCTCTGTTTTTACAAGTGCTCCCGAAGAATTTATGTCTAAAAGTGTTGTTCCGAGCACGCTGCCTGTGCCGGTTACATTCAATCCGTTAATATCAAGAGTTGTATTTACACCCGAAACAGTTCCTGAAACGGTCATTGCAGCGCCGTTTGTGTTAATGCCGAGTATTGTTTCCGATATGACAGAGCCGGGAACGGTTAGTGCGCCTGCATTTATTGAAACTGAATTTCCGGTAATTTTTTGACTTACGGACAAGTCTTTGCCTTTTGTGTCGAGTATAACAGCTTTTTCGCCTGTTATATCACCGCCCAGCGTTAGACCGTCGCCTTTCAGGGTTATATCCGTGCCGGAAACCTTGCCTGATACAGATGTGTTACCGGTTGAATCGACGTTAACGCTTCCGCCCTGAATATTGCCGCTTACTGTTGTTTCTGCTTTTGATGTTACATTAACCGAAGTTGTACCGGTTATTGCACCTGTCGAAACTCCGTTTCCGTTCAGGACAACTGTGGTGCCTGAAATACTGCCTGTTACGCCGGTTTTTCCGGTTGAATCAATGTTAACGCTTCCGCCCTGAATATTTCCTTTGACAGTTGTATCAGCGCCGGAGGTAAGAGCCACGGAGGTTGTTCCGGTGATATTCGCCGCATTTATTCCGGTACCGTCTACGGTCACGTCTGCACCCGAGATGTCACCTTTAAGGTCAACAAGCGCGCCGTTTGAGTTAATATCAAGTGTACCGTCTGCTGTAATGCTGCCGCCCTGCGCAAGTTCAACTCCGACTGCGTCAATAACAACGTTTCCTGTGTCTATTGTGCCGTTTAAAGTTGTTTTTTCAGTGTATGAATTTATTGTAAGTGCGTTTTGTGAAGTGACATTGCCTAAAGTAACGCCTTGACCGTCAATGTAAACATTTGCACCGGATATGGCGCCTTGTGCTGCGATAGCTGCAGTCAGCGAGTTAAGGTCAACTGTGCCCGTTCCGGTCAGGGAGCCTGTGTTTGCTATATTTATTCCGCTTGCATCAATTGAAATATCCGTTCCGGAGATTGCGCCTTTAATGTCTGCAAGACCTTCTGCATCAATATCTACGCTGCCTCCCTGAATTGCGCCGGTTATGTTGGCTGCTGCGTCAGAATCGATAGCAACGGAAGTAGTTCCGGTAATGTTGTTTACATTTACACCGTTTCCGCTTATTGCAACCTGTCCGCCTTCAACAGAGCCTGTTATATCGGCAAGACCGCCGGCACTGATATTTACGTTTCCGCCGTTAACTGCTCCAGCCGCAGTAACTGCTCCTGCAGAGTCAATATCTACAGAAGTGGTACCGGTTATTGAACTTTGTGCTCCAAGGTTTACGGTATTTGCGTCTAAATCGACCTCACTGCCATCCAGTGAGCCTGTTATTTGAGCGGTTGAGTTAGCCGTATTTACTGTTAATTTGTTGACTGCGCCCAGGCTGCCTGATATGTTTATACCTGTATCTGCAGCATTTACTGTCGTTGTGCCGCCGGAGAGAGTGCCTGCAATAGTCGTTGTGCCTCCGGTGTTGGTTATATTTAAGTTTGCATTATTATTTACATTGGCGCCTTGTTCTGCCGTTATACCGCCGGAGCCTGAATTTGTCAGATTCAAATCCATTCCTTTAAGGTCGCCTGATGCGGTATTTTTGAAGGTTATACCGCCTGATGCAGCGTTATTTTTAATATTTAGTCCGGGAACGGGCGCAGGAGTTCCGCCCTGTAGTATCGGACCTTTGTCCCCGCCAAGGCTTCCGGCAATAGTTATTGAACCGTTTCCTGATTTGTTTTCTATATTCATTTCAGCGTAGTTGTTAATTTTTGCCGTTTCGCTGATTCTTATGCCAAAATCGTCTGTATTTCCGCTGCCGGAAACGCCTGTACCTTCGTTTATAATATTAATAACGCCGCCTGCGGCAATTTCACCCTCGGAAAGAACGTTTCCGTCGTTGTCAACAAGCGTTCCGTCGCTTACCATACCGTTGTTGATTGTGCCGTCTATAATGATACCGCCGCTCGCTTCGCCGGAATCACCGGAGTTTGTGAGGTTTATAATACCGGTATGCACTACGCCGTCAACTTCGACGCTGAAATTCGAGAGTGATGCGTTTTCATCAACAATCAAACTACCCTGTCCGTTGCTGGAGTAATCTATGACATTGCCCCAGTTTTCAAGCTTCATTCCTATTACAACGTCTGCATCAGGGTCTTCAACTGCTGTATCACTGGTAAATTCAGAATCTGACTCAAATCTGTTAATCAACGTGCCATAGAGGGTCATGTCGCCGGCGTGGTTTACAAACCTCAAAACTCCGTGATTGTCAATTACACTGTCCGGAAGGAAATGCAAACCGCCGGGTCCCCAGTTTTCAAACACAACACGGTTTTGAGAACCTCTGACCGTTCCGTTTACAACGTGAGCGCCAACATTTAGCGCACCGCCCCTGTTATTTACCGTGACTGAGCTTGATTCGCCATCTGCATCGTTTACCAGGTTATTGTTGATTTTACCGCCAATATTTGAACCTAACTGTCCGGAGTTGTTTATTGTAACATTTCCTCTGTTGTTAATAGTTCCGGCAGTTGTGATACCGGTGTTTGCACCTGTGTTTGAGGCTGTAACTGTTAACTCTTTTGCATTATCAATTGTTCCTGTAAGCGAAAGCAGTCCGTCTGCCTTGTTTTCGATATTTATATTTTCTGCGGCAGATACATCGTGAACTGTCATTGCACCTGAACCGGTTGAGTTATTTAAAATTGAAACTCCGCCTGATGTACTGTTTACGGCTCCGAGCATTGAAATATTTCCGCCTTCTGCAGTTATATTTACGCTGTTTCCGCCTGTTATTGCAGTGTCGGCAATTTGCGTGATACCGCCGTTTAAAGCGTTTATATCTACAGTTGTTCCTGCTGTTATGTCTGCATTTATTGCGGCGGAAGCTGCAGAATCAATGTCTACGGAAGAATCTGCGTTTATTGCTCCGTCTAAAATTATGCTGCCGGTTGAATCAATGTCTATTATATTTCCTGAAATCGAGTCTCCTGCCGTGAAGTCTCCGCCCTTTGAATTGAGAACAACATTTTGATAGCCTTTTATCACTCCGGTTGTAAGAGGGGTACTGTTTGAGGCAATATAAATATTTCCGCCGTTTTCAGCTTCGGTATTTATTGCTGCTGATACGGCTCCGCCCGATGAAATGAGTATATTGTTAGTGCCGGTTCCAATGTTTCCGGACTCAGAGACCAGAGAAACATTGCCGCCCGCAACCAGAGTATCCGTCGATGTAGTTTGGGTAATATCGCTCTGTGCAGTGATTGAAATGTTTCCTGCTCCTCCGGCATTTAGAACGTCAGTAAGCTGGACTTTTCCGCCTTCTGCATTGTTGTTAACGGTAATACTGCCCGAGTTTGCTGTAACTTTTTGCAGAGTTACATTGCCAGTTGATTTGTTGGTGATGGAAATATCGCCGTCTTGAGTACTGTTGATAAGTCCGCCCTGTGTAATTCCATCGTTTGCAGCCAGCGTTATATCGCCTGTCGCTGTAATGTTTTTTGACATATCAAGATTTTTTGAGCTGTCAAGATTTATGTAGCCGTTTGCATTCAAGTCATTTGTAAAACTAATATTTCCGGCGTCGGCACCTGTCGATGAGATATCAATGTTTGTGCCTGCGCTTATTGTACCGAATGAAATGTCTGTATTTACGCTGTTGATGTTCACAGAGCCGGTCGTTGCAGTTACGTCAACCCTGTTGCCGGCTTGAACATCGAGTTTACTTTCCTGGGAACCTACACTGTTTCCTGCTGTGAGAGTGATTGTGCCGTCTGTTTTAAGTCCCACGTCGGTTGAAGCGTCCTGCAAAATGTTGTTTCCCGCGTTGACTGTTATGTTTCCTGCTGTTGCCTGCATAAGTGCCGCAATCGTAACATCTCCGGTTTTTGAGTCAAGCAAAATGCTTGTGCCGGCGGTTGTGTTGCCATTCATATTTATGTTTCCGCCGTTTGCTGTAACATTAAGCGTGCCAAGCTCGGCACCGATTGCGTTCAGGGTAATGTTTCCGGTTGTATTTGATACAGAAACATCTCCGCCTGTGGAGGTAATCGTTCCTGAGGTCTGGTTAATCGTTTCTTGCGCAATTATAGTAACGTCTCCGGAAGCGGTCATGCTGTTTGAAATTGAAAGTCCTTTGCCGCTTTCGACCCTTATATATCCGCCGTCGGTTGTAAGGTCGTTGTTCATAACAATATCGCCGTTTGAAGACAAATCAATATTTTGCGCCGCAGTGATTTCACCGAATGTGACACTTTCATCCGCACCGTTTAAGTAGACTGAACCGGTTGTTGCTGTAGCATTGACAGCTTCCGGAGAGCTTATATCAAGACGGTTTGTTGATTCACCTATGTTTGCTCCTTCAAGTGTAATTGCGCCAGTAGAAGAAACGGATTTGTCAAGACTTGAGGATTGTTTTATGTCATTTACGGCGTCAAGGCTTACGCCGCCTTTGCCGCCTGAGATAAGTTCATTAATCTGAATATTTGAAGCTGTTGCGCTGACCGAGTTTGTGCCTGTAATTCCTGCGTTGTTTGTGAGAGTACCGGTTGCAGTCAGGTCAACGTCATTTCCGGTCAAGCCTGCGTCCAGAGTAATGTTTGCAGCTTCCGCAGAGACTGTGCCCGAGCCTGTGATTGCCGCGGAGTTTGTGATTGTGTTATCTGCGATTAAAGTTATATCTTTGCCTGTTACTGCGGCGTCAAAATCAATGTCTGCAGCGTCGGCTTTTACCGTTCCAGTACCTGTAATTGCAGCGGTATTATTGACTTTTTGGACGGCGGTTAAAGTGATATTATTGCCGGATATCTGCGCATTTGCATTAATATTTGTGTCTGATGTGACGGAAACGTTGCCGCCATTAACTGTTTCGCCGATTTCTACTGAATTTCCGGAAATATCTACGCTTTCCGTTCCGGATATAGTTCCTGCGTTAGTAAACGCGTTTGTTGCTGTCAACTCAACGTTATTACCTGAAATTGCACCGTTTGCTGTAATATCGGCACCGGTTGCGATTACAGAACCCGTGGCTGTTGTTGTACCGGCGTGTGTCAAGGTGTTCAAAGCGGTCAAAAGTACGTCGCCGCCTGAGATTGTTCCGGTGGTCTCAAGTGTTTTTCCGTCGACAGAAACCGTTTTAAATCCTGAGATATTTCCGGTTTTGAATAAATCCTGCTCTGACGCAAGGTATATATTTCCGCCGGATTCTGAATTTTGGGCAATTGCGGCATTTACGGCGTTAGGTGAGTTAACCATAATTGCCTGTGAGTTGGAGCCTATGTTGCCGGACTCAGAGGAGAGATTGACGTTTCCGCCTGCGTTTATAAAGGTGTCAGCAGCATTCTGTGTAATATTGCCCGCAGCACTGATTGTAATATCCTGACCGTTTAAAACATTAGTAATTATCGTATTTTGACCGCTGCTCACGGAAATATTTTCAGTTGCATTAAGTCCTCCGACAGATACCGCACCATTTGCTGCTGTACTGTTAACACTGATATTTACGCCTGATACGTTGTTTAATGCTACCGAGCCTGCCGTGTTTCCTACTTCAACATCTGAACCGGTAGAACTTACAAGCCCGCCTGACTGGTTTATACCGCCGTTTGAGTTCAAAGTTACTTTACCCGAGGCAGTAATATTTTTAGATAGTTCAAGGTCTTTGGCGCTGTCTATGGTTATAGTCCCGTTGTTTGCGGTGAGGTCGTTTGAGAGGGTTATTTTACCGCCGTTTGTGCCGACCGAGGAGCCGAGTTTTATATCGGTTGCCGCTGACACTGTACCGAATGTGACATCGGCATCAACGCTGTTAACGTTGATAGCGCCGGTTGTTGCCGTAACATCAACCTTTCCGCCTGACGAAAAATCAAGCGCATTATCAGTTTCGCCGACAGATGTGCCGGTAAGTGCAATGTTGCCGCCTGCAGTGATAGCTTTATCAAGGTCAGCATTTTGTTTTATAACACCTGCGGCTGTTGTACTAACCGAGTTTGTTGCAGAGACAAGTGCATTGAATGTAACGTTATTTGCTGCTTTTAAAATCAGGTCAGCTCCGGAAACTGCGTCGTTTAAAACAAGCGACCCGCTGCGTGAGTCAAGTGAAACCGTTTTGTAACCCTGTATTTTGCCTGCATTGAAATCCTGTCCGTCGGTAAAGAGGTAAATATTTCCGCCGTTTTCAGAGTCTTGTGCTATTGAAGCAGAAACATTTCCGCCTGCCTGAAAACCAATTGCGCCTGTTTCGGAGCCGATATTTCCGGTGTTAGTTGAAAGACTCAAATCAGTTCCCGCAATCAGAAAAATTGTATTCATCAGCGGTGAAACGATGTTGTTTACGGCACTCAAGTTCATTGACGTGTTAGATGTCAGCTTATTATTTAAAATTAGGTCGTCTGCTGAAGCGAGGACTATTGAATTGCCGGTCATTTCATTGTTTACGGTAAGGTCGCCGGAGCTTCCGCTTGTTTTTATGTCAATGTCGCCTGCTGCAGTGATTGTACCAAGCGATAGGTCGTGGTCAGGGCTGTCAATATTGATATTTCCGTTTGCTGCAGTCGCGTTAACCGTATCAACGTTTACTTTTATACTTCCACCTGTCGGCGGTTTTGCGCCAATCGAGCCGTTTACAGCGTTAAGTGTAGCAGTTTGCCCCACAATAGCAATGCTGTCACCTGATTGTTTTATATCTCTTTGGGAGTTGACAGTAACGTTTCCGGAGGCAGTATTTGCATTGAGGGTGCCTGTTAACGTGACATCAGCTTCTGCTGCGCTGTTAGTTACGTTAATGCTGCTGCCGGAAATATTTTTTACGGTAACATCGCCTGAGGTGGTGTTTGTGACGTATACACTGCCTGATGATGATGCAATTGTACCGTCTGTATGGCTTATCCCTTCTGCAGCTGTGATATTTATATCATTTTTTGCTGTAATATTTTTTTCAAGAGCAAGGTCTTTTGCCGATGTGACCGAGATAAGACCGTTTTGGGCTTTTAATTCATCAGCGAGTGTAAGTTTTCCTGTATTTGATGAAAGTCTTATATCAGTTCCCGCAGTGATTAAGCCAAAGGTTATATCGCCTTCAACACCTGCTATATCAACTGAACCGCTTGTCGCTGCTGCTGAAACAACGTCGCTTGCGGCAATTTTAAAAGGTGTAGCCTCTGAGCCGATTGCGTCTCCGGCTGTTAGTGCAAGTGTACCCGAGGTTTGTATTGCTTTTGCTAAATCAGCACTCTGGCTTATGTTTCCTCCGGCAGTGACTGTAGCGTTCCCTCCTGTTACATTTAGAAGGTTATTGAAAACTATATCGGAGACTGATTCTAAAACAGCGCCTGTTGCTGCAGTCACGGCAGCACCGACCGTTATGTTATTTCCTGATATAAAGGCGTCGGCATCGGTTGTGACTGTACCGTTTATGTTAACGTCAGTGTCAGATATGATTTCAGCCTTGCCGGTTGAAGCAATCGAGCCTGTATTGCCGACCGTTACCGTATTTGCGTCAATATTTGTTGTGCCGCCTGATGTGACAGCGCCGTTAATCGTTGTGGCTGAAACAGATGTTATTGTAGTGTTTCCGGTTGATGTAACAGTGTTTCCGATAGTAACGTCTTTTGCGGAGTCGAGGTTAATATTTCCGGCAGCAATGGCGCCGTCAGTAATTATAGAGGCGTTTGTGCCTGTTGTTGTAATGTTTAAATTATTTGTTGCCGAGGCTGTTCCGAGAGTCAGGTTTTTATCGGCAGATGTCAGCCATGCATTACCTTTGCCGTCGCCGGAGCCGTTAGCGGATATGTTGACTTTTCCGTTTGCGTTTACTCTCATTGCATTGCCGTCTGCGCCTATGTTACCGGTGATTGAGGTCAGTGTCATATTATTTCCGGCAGTCAGAATTGCGCTTTCGTTATTTTGAAGCACGTCGTTTTGTGCAGAAACACTTATATCTCCGGCTGCAGTCACCGCTTTGTTAAAATTAACATTTCCGGTGTCGGTTGCAGTGTTTGCGACGGTAATATTGCCGGTATTTGCTATGAGTGAATTTAGGATAATGTCTCCTGTCTCGGCGTTTGCAATCGAGATTTCACCGGCAGTTATGTTTGCATTTTCACCCTGCGTGAAGCCGCCGGAGGTTTTTATGTCTACAACAGTATTTGCCTGCAGATTGTGTTCAAGCGTAAACTGTTCGCCGCTGTCAATGTAGATACCGCCGTTCGGGGTGGTTAAATCACCCGTTAAAATTACAGAATAGTCGGACGCAAGTCCTATATCCTTGCTGAACTTGATTTTACTGCCGTCAAGTTCAAGGTCGCCATCAAGTGCTCTTAAAAATACGCTGCCGTTTTCATTGTTCAATGCAGTTGCATACAGGTCTTTGCCCTCGCCTCTTTCAAAGGTTATGTAATTATCTTTTGAGCCGATTGCACCTTCTGTTGATTCAAGATATATATTTCCGCCGGTGAAGCCGTTTATGCCTGAGTTTGTCTGGGATATGTCGCCCTTTGCAGTAACTTTTAAATCATAGTCGGGGTTTGCGGAGATTGTATTGTTGACTATGACTTTACCGCCGCTGTTTGCAATGGTAACAGCACCATTTTGGGCAGTTATTTTTTGTAAAGACGCATCGCCCGATGTGGTGTTTGTAATATTTATTTCACCGTTGGCGCTTGTTAAAGAGGAACCGGTGTTCTGTGTAATTCCGTCTGCAGCCGTGATATCAATATTATTTTGGACAAGATTGTCTGCAGTGTTGTTCATAGTGAGGCTTCCGGCGGAATTTATATTCAAAGAGTTTGCGCCTGTGATGTTTCCGACGGTCATATTTGCCGGAACGGGTGCGGTTGTTGAAAGTTTTACATCTCCGTTTGCTGTGATTGTGCCGAAACTTACGTTTGCGCCCGGGCTGTCGACTGTAATATTGTTACCGGTCATGGTCACGGTGCCACCGGAGTTGAGCTGCAGAGCATTGTCAGCCTCTCCTATGTCGCCGTTAGCTGCGCTCAGCGTGATGTCGGTGCCTGCGTCAAGAGCTTTGTCCGCAATCGTCTGGGTTATACTTCCGTTTGTGGCGGTTGCCGTTATAGAACCGGATTCAGTGCTTATAAGTTCGTTTATTGCAATACTTTCGCCGCTGAGAGTTATATTGCCCTGTGAATCAATGTTTTGAGTGTTTAATGTACCGGTTGCGTTAAGGTCGGTTGTAGTTCCCGCTATTATTTCCGCACCGGTTTCCTGTGTAATATTTTCACCGGCTGTCATTGAAACGCTTGTGCCGGCTTCAATTCCGGTGTTTGTTCCCTGTGTAATGCTTCCTCCAGCATTAAATGAAACACCAGCATCTGTTTCAATTGCGCCGTCAGTCAGGGCAATGCTTCCTGCAGAGGAAACGTTTACAGCTCCCGACGAAAAGACGTCGGAGTTGAGGCTAACGCTGCCGCCGTCTGCTGTGTTTGATATAGTGATAGTACCGGCTTCTGCTGTCATCCCTTGTAATGAGACGTCACCGGAGGTTGTGTTTGTGATAGATATATTTCCCGGTTTGTCAGCGTCTTCAAAAAGTGAAATAGCAGTTTTTTCTGCCTGTGTAATACCGTCAGCGGCAGTTATAGTCAGATTTCCGCTTATATCGTCTATGTCGCCGTTGATATTTAGAGCTTTATCTGCAGTTACTGTGAATGCACTTGTACCGACAATTTCACCGAGGTTTAAATCGGAACCGACTCCGTGTAAATAAACGTCTCCGGCATAGCCGACATCCGGTCCCGATATAGATATATTTTTGCCCACCTCTGTTTTGATAGCCTGAGAAGCTGAACCGAAGGTAGCGCCGGATTCAAGTCTGACATTTACTGCACCAGGTGTGGTAATTCCCGTAAAATCTCCGCTTTGGGTGATTGAACCGTTTGATGCCGAGACTGCGAGGTTTATTGTAGAATTTTCAGAGCCTGAGCTTATTGTGTCGTTTAATACAACGGAGCTGATACCTGTAATACTTATGTCTCCGTTTTCGTTATGTACTTTTTGCAAATCAGCGTTGCCAACAATTACAATGTCACCTCCGCCGCTGCCGCCTTGGGTTGTGATTTGAGAGTTTTCACCCTGCTTTACGTCAGTAACCAGACTGATGCCGTTTCCCGCATTGAGGCTTCCGCCGAGAGTAGTGCTTCTGGTTTCAATTGCAATATCTCCGGTAGGAGTTCCTGTTGAGTTATTTAGTGCTGTAATAGTTGAGTCTTCTTTTTGCTCAACAACCAGTGTAGATTTAATATTTACATTTTTTCTTGAACTAATGTCATCGTGGATGATTATATTGTCAACATAGGCATTTGAGCTGCTTGTGGAGTCACCGCTGCCAAATTCATTACCGATATTAACATTGCCTTCAGCGTCAATTTTGCTGGCTATTTCAAATCTGCCGCCAAGGTCAACGCCTCTGATATTTATATCTCCGGTCGACTGGATTAGTCCGCCGGCACGCCTGTTTGGCGAAACGTTTTGTGCGTAGATGTTTATTGAACCGGTCTGGGATTTGTCCATATACTGGGCGTCTACAACTCCATGCTCATTTATAATCTCGTCACGGTCAAACTCTACGCCCGAGAGATTTATGACATCTCCATCCGCAAAAGCAATTCCGGAAGTTTTTGCAAATCCGTTGTCGTTGAATCCCGATACAATGTCGGCTTCGTTTCTTGTGTCGATTGTCAGTTGTTTTCCGTCTCTTATTGTTATTCCGTTTCTTGCAAAAATTTTGCCGGAAATTTGTGTGCCTTCATAGTCGTCCGCGCGATTTAATTCAAGTCCGTTAAAACGATCTGAACTCCAAACAAGGCTTCCTGCCTGACCCTCATTGATTAGTGTCTGGTATGCCTGTTGTGTCGGAGCAATTGTTTGCAGGCTTCCGACGTTCATGATACCTGTTTCACCTACAAAAATACCCATAGGCGACACAAACACAACATCCCCGTTAATCTGTCCGTTTTTAATTGCATTAAAAATACCGTTAATGAGGACTCTGTTGTCGACAAGGTTTACGAATCTGTTTGCGTTGCCGAAAATCTGGTTTACAATATGACCCTCAGCAATATCAAACTGCGTGAAATGGTGGAATCCCGTATCGCCGTTAATATATCCGCCTGTGATATTTGTCATATTGCCGTCAGTAGAAACGTTTGTATTTGTATTGAAGTTGCCGGTGTTGGGAGTTATATCAGCGATTGCTGTCTCAAAATTCAAAAGCAAAACAACAAGAACTGACGCTGTTATGCGTTTTATCATTCCTCCAAAAGTCTTGTATTCCAAATTCCTCATATAATTCCCTTATGTTTAATTGTCTGCCGGCAGCGCCGGTTACGGCAATACGGGTGATTTACCTGAATGTTTATACGTTTAGGCAAACATAACCCAGTCTAGTTATATACATCATAACCTTAGAAATTTTTTAAGTAAACAAAATATGACAAAGTCTTAAGAATTTTGAGTTTGTTGAAAATATTTTAAGGTGAGTGGGTCAACCGGCGTTGGATTCATTTGGGCAAGTATGCCCAACCTGCTTATTTTAACTTAATTCCGCCTTTTGCGCTGAACGCCGCGCCTGTAAGATGCTGAACATGGAGATATTGAAGCGTACACAAACGCCCGGCGCTTCAGCATGACAGATAGTCGGTTAGGCTTTTATTCTCTGTCATGCCGCCCCCCATCCCAACCTTGTCTGAGGAAATTTATATTGCAGCGCAGAGGAATATCTGCTGTTACTTATGCCCCGAGCGAGAAGATTTTGTAAATTTCTTCATCCGACAGTTCTGTTATAACTTTTTCACCCTCAAATACCGCAACATTTGCCAGGTCTTTTTTATTTTTAATCATCTCGTCGATTTTTTCTTCAAATGTTCCGAGGGTTATAAACCTGTGCACCATAACATTTTTGTCCTGACCGATACGGTAAGTTCTGTCAGTCGCCTGATCTTCAACAGCCGGGTTCCACCAGAGGTCATAATGGATAACGTTTGTTGCCGCAGTAAGGTTAAGTCCGGTGCCGCCGGCTTTAAGCGACAGTATCATAACGTTTGAGTCAGCGTTTTCCTGAAAATCTTTTATCAAATCCTCACGCTGTGCACGATTCAGGGAACCGTGGAAAAAGAGCGGATTTATGCCGAGTTCGTCGTTCAATATAGACATCAGGATGTTGCCCATTTCCTTGTACTGTGTAAAAATAAGCGTTTTTTCATTATTTTCGAGTATATTTTTTGTAATAGTCACAAGATGTTCGGCTTTTCCTGAAATTTCTTTGGACATATCACCTGATTTTAAGTACTGGTACGGGTGATTACAAATCTGTTTTAAGGCGGTTATAAGTTTAAAAATCATGCCGCGTCTGTTTATGCCGTTGAGTTTTGAAATGTCAGTCATGAGGTTGTCAAGCACGGTCTGATAGAGTGCAGCCTGCATCTTGCTTAAGTAACAGTACTCATTAAGCACAACTTTTTCCGGCAGGTCTGAAATAATGCTTTTGTCGGTTTTTAGTCGTCTTAAAACAAACGGGGAAATTGCAAGACGCAGTTTTTCCGCCCGGTTTGTCTGTTTAAATTTTTCAATGGGTATTGCGTAACTTTTTTGGAAATCACGGATTGTACCGAGATAACCGCGGTTTATAAAGTCAAAAATACTCCACAGCTCAGTTAGCTTGTTTTCAACGGGTGTACCGGTCATAGCTATTTTTATATCCGACTTAATTGTCTTAACCGCCTGTGTCTGAGATGTATCCGGATTTTTGATGTTCTGTGCTTCGTCAACAACAAGCATTGACCACTTTTGTTTCTTGATTGTTTCAACATCAATACGCAAAATTGCATAAGTTGTAATAATTATGTCCGCTTTGGGGTCGATTTTGCGCTCAAGACCATGATACACGGAGGTTTTAAGGTCCGGTGCAAACATTTTTATTTCCTTGACCCAGTTGCCGAGCAAGGTAGTCGGACAAACAACGAGTGCAGGGTTTTTGAGCTGGTCAAGTTCTTTTTGCTTTAAAATAAAACTAATGACCTGAATTGTTTTACCGAGACCCATATCGTCTGCCATACAGCAGCCAAAGCCTTTTCTGATATTTGTATAAAGCCACTTAAAGCCGCGTTCCTGATAGGGGCGTAAAACTCCCTTTAACGACTCCGGCGGAGGCACGTCTTCTGTTTTTGTCAGGTCTTTTAAAATATTTGCAAACGCTTCGTCATAGTCAAAATCATAGTCGTCAATCTGTGAAGACAGTGCTGCATGGAGTATATCCATTTTTGTTTTGCCGTCCAGTTTCGGGTTTTTGACCTTATCAATGAGTTTTTTATTTTCAACAGGGTCTATCAGCACAAAGTAGTCTTTGTACTGGATAAGCCCTTTTGCATCTTTTGTAAGCGCTTCGTACTCCTCCGGAGTAAGTTTGTCGTCGCCTATTGCAATTGTGTATGAAAATTCAAACATATCGTTCAAAACACCGTCAAAAGAGCCGTTCGCAGTTAGTATTTCTCGCAGCTCCCCTAGGCGTGCCGTTTTTACTTTAGCATTAATTGACGGTCTGGGTGTAATGATATTGTCAATGCCTTCGGGCAAAATGACTTCAACAGAGGCTTTTTGCAGGTAGTAAGATGTTTGTGCAATTATTTTGTAGACCTCATTTAAAGTCATTTTGAGTTCATAGTTGTGTCCTTCTTCAAACAGTTCAACGATTTCCGGGTAATAGCGCGCTACATAATTAAGCTGCTTTTCAATAATTTCAATCGCCTCGGCGTTTGAGTAGTTGCTAAATCCCGCAGTATCGTCGTACAGTGCTTCGACTCTGAACTTTTCACCGTTTGTTTTGTCCTTGATATTAATTTTAAGAATGTATTCATTGTCTTCACTGCCTTTAAATATCTCAAACTCAGGCAATAGGGTGTATTTTCCGATATAGATTTCATCCAGCCACTCGGAAATTGCCATTGCATAGTCAAGCCCTCTGACAAAACGCTTGCTTGCAGCAGGTTTTACAAAGTATACCGCTGCCTTTGCGTCTTTAAATTTTGCGGCTTTTATGTTTAAGAATTTAAAGACAACATAATTTATGTATTTTTCAATAAGTTTTTCAATACCGTATTTTTCGCTGTCAAGAATAAAGTCGTCCGGCACTGCATCTTTAAGCGATGCAACAATTTTTGCCACATCTTTTGAGCTTTTATAAATCTCGTATTTTATTTGAAAAAGATTATCGTTATAGTGAACTACCGGTATAAAATGCAGCTTTTCAAGTATTTTTAGCAGCGTTACGGTGAACCTGTTGAGAAAATTAAAACTCTCTGTTCCATCGTCAAAATTCAGGATTTTATTAAACGAATCAAAGTATTCCCAGACTATTTCCTGTTTTGCTACATATCCGATTTTGTCTTCTCCGTTTATTTCTACAATCTCGGAACGAAGGCGATAAAGTGAACCTTTGGACTTTAAATAAAAATCAAAATTGTTCGTCGGCGTTACAAAAAAGTCGCCGCTTGGAAGCAAATAAAAATTCGTGCCGCGCAAAGGCGTATTGTTACCGAGAAAGACGTCCTCAAATTCATCCTCAAAAAGCTGATATATCGTGCTCAACTGGAGCCGGAAATCTTTATTTTCAAGCCCCTGCGGATTCTCCGTAAGATTTAAAAACAGGTCATCAATATCATTTTTCTTTAAATTAATTGTCATAAGTCACTCTATCCTAACAAAAGTGGTCGTCAAACTGTATACAGACTCTTATCTGGATTATAACAAAAACATAAAAAAAACAAATAATTATTTATTAAAAGCAAAAAAATTACTGCACAGCAGTATCTCTTTTAGCCAGCATTTCTTCAAAAGCACTCATTGTTTCAACTCCGACAATCTGCTCAAGCGCAGCGCGCTTTGATAGGTAGTCGGCAGTGACTTTGCTTTGTGTTTGAAGTGCGGCACGGTAGTATGCATCGACCATAATCACCTGATCTTTGGACAATCCGTTTGAATCAAGAAACTGTTTCCGCCGCTTTGCAACTATTGTATCAGACTGTATCAGGGCTTTTCTTGCACTTATATAGTCAAAATAGTAGTTTACAATTTTGCGCTGCAGCTCCTCTATTTTCCTTATAAGCACGACCATATCTGCGTCGTTAACCTTTGAAAACCTGTAGTTCAAGTCCTTGTTATCAACAGAGAGCTGTCCGAGCATAGTACTGCCCATGATTGTTGAAAGCGCCGCCATGGGGTTGCCCATTCCTATACCAGCCATGCTTCCGACTGTTGCGAGGGGCTGGATAATTTTTTTGACAATACTCGGATTTGGCTTGTCTTCATCCGGATTTGAAAGTTTGTAGATGATAAACTTCACCGTTTCACTGTTTTGAGCTGCACCGACCCACAAATATTTGATATCCTCAAGGGTTTGGGTCTGGTCAATTTCAGTTTCTGAAATAATTTCTTTTGAGATTTTATTAAGGCTCAAATCAGCATAAGTTATATCCTTTATAATTTCCGCATCTTTTTCAAGTTTTGCTTTAATTTCATTGTCTTTTTGAGTGTCAACAATTTTAAAAACTTTCTCCGGAACATCTTCCGTTCCGAGCCGCTGTGCCGGAGGCTGCGGAGAAGTCAGCTCCTCAAGCGTTATTGCGCAGGAGGGAAATGCAATATTCAGGCATATAAACACAGCAATAAATGATTTCAAAATTCTGCTCATCATAATCTGCCTCCTGTCGGGGGTGAAGCCGGAGTGGGAGCCTTGCTGCGGTTTTGTTGTACCGGCGCTGTTTTCGTTGCGGGAGTCTGTGTCTTCATGTTACTTCTTGATGTCGGCGGAGTTTTTGTGTCAGGCTGGTTTACTGCAAAAAGCTCATTTTTAAACGCGTACTGGTACAAATTCAGCTCCTCAACCGCTTTTTTCCCTGCAAGCCGCTGCAAGTCCATTTCATACTTCTTTGCCTGTTCAATAAGTTGTGCTTCTTCAAACAAGAGGTCGTCGTACATTGCCGAAGAAACAATAATTTCCATTTTATCCCCGTTTTTTATGGCTGTATTATAATTTTTATTGTAAAGTACAAGCCTCTGTCTTGTGTCTTTAATCTGATTAAGCACAGCTTTGTAATTATAATAAGAATTAATTATAGTATCCTGCAGTGATTCAATCATGCCCGCAAGTTCAATCAATTCCGTGTCAGTCAGCGGCATTTCTTTCGGGTTATTGTGCTTGTTGATATAATTGTTAGCAAGCTGTCCCGTAGCATAAGATGCAGATTGAACCATGTAGTTTGCACCCATAAATCCGGGAATAAAAGAAGCGCCGTTTACCAGAGCGGAAAGCGATTTTGCCATTACAGACGAATGTATTCTGCGCTGGCTTTCGGGCACCGAGAGCTTTTTCATTGCAAATTTAATAATATTATTGTTGTTAAGAGTAGCCTGCCAGAGGTTTTCGATGTCTTCAAGGTCTTTTTGCTGCTGCAGATTTACAAGCCCCTCTTTCGCCGTTTTTTCATCAATTGCGAGACTTTTCTCATCATGAACAACGCGCGGGTCTAGCTTTAGTGAATTTTTCTTCACGTCATCCAGCCCTATTTCAGCGGCAATGCACCGTGAAACAGTGAGAAAAATGACAATTACTACAGCTATTTTTTTCATCCTGCTCCCCTCTTTAATAAATTTATAACACATAAATCATATATAATCTCTAAAAATTGAAAAATTATATAAAATGTTTACATGAAGTAAGAAAGCCGTTTACAACGACTAATCAGGGAAAATATTTTTTGTCGCGCAGTTCGTCAGGCATGAACTGTTGTTTTTCCTCAGGATTAGAATGCGTGTAAATATAGCCTTTCCCGAATCCGTATTTTTTTGCATCTTTGTAGTGTGCATCTCTAAGGTGCATTGGCGGAGCAAAATTTAGTCCGCTTGTAATGTCGGAAAGTGCAGAGTCTATTGCCATTATTGCTCTGTTTGATTTTTTTGCGTCCGCAACGTATTCTACAGCCTGCGCCAGAGGAATACGCCCCTCGGGCATTCCAATAAGTTCTACAGCACGATAAGCATTCATTGCGACTACAAGCGCCATCGGGTCGGCGTTGCCGACATCCTCCGCTGCACAAACTATGAGTCTTCTTGCAATAAATCGCGGGTCTTCACCGCCGGCTATCATTTTTGCAAGCCAGTAGATTGCCGCATTTTTGTCACTGCCTCTGAGACTTTTTTGAAATGCAGAGGCGCAGTCATAATGCTCCTGTCTTGCGTATCCGATACTCTTTTCCTGAGTGAGGTTTTCAAGAATATCCATTGTAAGTATACGTTTTTTCCCGTCAAAATCCGCGGCAAAAAATGCGTTTTCGACAAGGTTAAGACACAGTCTCGCATCTCCGTTTGCGTATTTAATAATAAAATCAAGGATTTCCTGTTTCATATCAATCGCGCCGTACTTTCCGGAGAGAAATGTAAATCCTTTTGTGACAATGTTTTTAATGCTTTCATCATCAATCGGACTCAGCATTACAACCTGCACTCTTGAAAGCAGCGCAGGCACAACCTGAAATGACGGATTTTCCGTGGTCGAGCCGATTAAAAAGAAGGTGCCGTTTTCAAGGTAAGGAAGCAGCGCGTCCTGTTGTGTTTTGCTGTATCTGTGGATTTCATCAATAAAAAGAATTGTCTTTTTTTGATAGCGGAGGTTCTCTTTTGCGCGCTCAACACAGTCTTTTATGTCTTTTACACCTGATGAAACCGCACTGAGTTCTATAAAATCCGAGTCGGTTTTTGTTGCAATAAGCCGTGCAAGGGTGGTTTTTCCGCAACCCGGAGGTCCCCAGAATATACAAGAAAAAAGACGCCCTGATTTTAACAGGTTTAAGAATGCGGAATTTTCGCCGACAACCTGTGTCTGCCCCAGGTATTCTTCAAGAGTTTTCGGGCGGAGAAGTTCGGCGAGAGGCACTTGCTTGTTTGCATTTTCCATTGCTTGAAATAAATCCATATAATAATATTAATATTCAAAAATAAATATTACAACTTTTTTGTGCAATTCTTATATCTTATAAATGTGCTTGCAGGCTGTTTTATGTCTCAATTCCGCATAAATTTTTCTGATAAAAAATGTGAATAAAAATTTAATATTAGTTAATTATCCTATTGCTTCTGATTTTATTATGGTAAAATTTATAAAACAGGAGGGGTATTGATGAAAAACATAAAATTCCTATTTTCCATAATGACTGCAGCAAGCTTCTGTTACGCTGTATATATGCCTGCATATGCCGCCGTTATACCGGATTCTATGAAGCAGGCTATGCAAACCGAGTATTCAGGCATGCCGAGTTTATTGAATTTGGTGGTGTCGCTGGTTATCGTTGTGGCTCTGATTTATATAACGGGTATAGTATATTCAAGAATGAGTCGTTCGGATAAATTCAAGCTCGGGCTTAAATCAAATGAAGATTATGCAAAAAGCAGATTTACCATTCTGTCTTCTTTGCCGCTCGGACAAAATAAAAACCTCTATTCCGTTGAAATAAACGGAAAAATTCTGGTTATAGGTGCAACACAGCAAAATATAACTCTGTTAAAGGAATTTGATAAGGGTATTGAAACAGAGATTAAAGAGGCAATAACAGAGCCAAAACAGACAAAAAGCACTGTAGCTAAAAAAGACAATGATTTGTCGGGTAAAATTGATTTTGAAGACCTTGACAAAAATTTAAACGACATAAGTTCGATTTACAGAAAGTACAGAAGTTAAACAAAGAAACCGGAGACAAAACACGTGAACAGAGAAGTTCAAATAAGAGATAAAATAGTAGGTGACGGTCATCCTTGCTTTATTATAGCTGAAATTGGCATAAACCATAACGGTTCGGTCGAACTTGCAAAAAAAATGATTGACGCCGCTGTTTACTGCGGTTGTGACGCCGTCAAATTTCAAAAGAGGACTGTTGACGTTGTTTACTCTAAAGAAGAACTCGCCATGCCGCGCAGCAGCGTATTTGGTGAAACAAACGGAGATTTGAAACGCGGTTTGGAGTTTGGTTTTGATGAGTACTGTGAGATTGACAATTACTGCCGTAAAAAGGGTATAATGTGGTTTGCTTCTTGCTGGGATACGGGTTCCGTCGATTTTATAGAAAGATTTGACCCGCCATGCCACAAAATATCTTCTGCCTGCCTTACTGATGATGTTCTGCTCAGATACGTCCGTTCAAAAGGCAGACCCGTTCTCCTTTCTACCGGAATGAGTACGGTTGAAGAAATACGGCATGCCGTAGCGGTGCTCGGAGAGAAGGACTTGGTGCTTTATCACTGTACCTCAACTTATCCTACTGAAATAGATGAAATAAACCTGTTGGGCATACAAACTCTAAAAAATATGTTTTCATGCCCTGTTGGCTTTAGTGCTCACGACAGAGGAATTTTTGCAGCTTCGGTTGCCCCGGCATTTGGTGCATGTTCAGTGGAAAGGCATATTACAACAGACAGAACATTATGGGGGTCAGACCAGGCAGCAAGCCTTGAACCTGACGGGTTGAGACGTATGGTTCGTGATATTAGACATCTGCCGAGAATTATCGGTGACGGAAGAATCGTTGTTTACGAGTCTGAAAAACCGATTATAAAAAAACTTAGAAAGGTTAAAACAGCTAATGTATAAGACTCTTGATTTATCCGGCAGTATAAAAATTATCATTTCCGACTTTGACGGTATTTTTACTGACAACTCGATACTAATATCCGAAGAAGGTCAGACATTCAAAAAGCTTAGTTATAAAGATATTATGGGCGTTTCTATTGCAAAGAAAAACGGACTTAAAGTCGCCATTGTATCGGGAGACGTTAGTCCGTCAATTGATTTTCTGGCAAAAAGATTCGGACTTGAAGATATTCATCAGGGCGTAAGAGAAAAACTTCCGATTGTGAAATCAATACTGGAAAAATATGGCATTTCACAAGATGAAGCCGTGTACCTCGGAGATGACGTAAACGATATTGAAAGTCTAAAATTTGCGGGATATTCCGTTATTCCGGAACAAGCAAATTATAAACTTAAGGACATTCCGGGGGTTCAGGTATCCTGCTGCAGCGCCGGTGATGGATTATTCAGAGATGTAGTAGATAATGTATTAGAGATGAAGACAGTTAATTAAGAGTATGGAAGAAGATATAAAAAAAATATGGGACAAAATTAAACATGCTGATAAGTATGTAAACGATTACACAAAACAGTCAAATATGGCGGAAATACCTTCGCTTGCATATGTTGACTGGGGTGTTAATATGGCAAATAAGGGTGAGATTGCTGAAGCGATAGAAAAGCTCAGCACTGCCTCAATGATGGCGCAGCAAAATCCGAAAACCTATATAAATCTCGGCATTTTGTATATGCAGCTCGGAGATTACGCCGAGGCAATAAACAATTTCCGTTCAGCCGTAAAGCTTGATAAGTATAATTCAAAAGCGTATTCCCTCTGGGGAACAAGTCTTTCAGAAATCGGCGACTATGAATCGGCAAAAGAGGTTTTTGAGCTTGCGCAAAAATACGATCCGAGAAATCCTGAAATCTATGTGAACTGGGCATTGTCACTATCAAAATTTAAAATGAAAAAAGAAGCTGAGGAAAAATTCAAAACCGCAGCGGCATTGAGCCCTGAAAACCCTTTTATTCCGATGTTCTGGGGAATGCTTTTATATGAACAGGAACGTTATGAAGAAGCTATAAAACAATTTGAACACAGTTCACTCTTTTCGCCTGACAAATATGATGTCAGCTATTATACATCAATGTGCTATTTGCGTCTTGGCGATTATGAAAATGCATTAAAACACGCAATGAACTCAATTGCATTAAATCCTGCTCAAACAGGACCGTATCTTGTTGTGGGTGAAGTACGCCGTAAGGAGAAAAATTTTGAGTTGTGTATGGAAGCTTACGAATCCGCAAAAGCTAATGCGCCGCTTACGGCAGAAGTGTTAATTGAGTGGGGAATTTCATTGGAGGCATTCGGACGATATTTTGACGCTGAAGAAAAATTTCTTGAAGCGCTTAAGATGGAACCTAATAATGAACAGCTTTTGAGCGAGCTTTCTTCAATTTACCTGACAATGGGCGACTATTGCGAATCCGAAAGGTTTTTGAAAAGGCTTCTGCAGGTCAATCCGAACAATCCGCAGGCATATTATAATTGTGCAACCATTAAATTTTCGGAAAAAGAATACGAAGAAGCAGAAATATATTATAAAAAAGCATTGCAGCTTGCGCCTAAAAATTATGCGCTTTACTACAAGCTGGGCGAATGTAATTATTGGACGGACAACTATGATGAGGCGGAAAAATACTATAAAAAATGCATTGAGTATCTTCCAAACCATTCAAAATCTTATGTCGCACTTACTAATTTGCTTATTGAAGAAGAAAAATATCAGGAGGCACTGCGTAAGGCAAGAACATTGTATACTTTTGATAAAACTTCTCCGGATTCAATTTTTGCATACGGCATTGCCCTGATGAAATCCGGCATGCCGCTTGAGGCTATTGAAAAATTAAATGATGCAATAAAGATTGATTCAACATTTACCGTTGCAAGACTCGGGATGGCAGAATGTTATGTTGTATTAAAAGACTACAAATCGGCGCTGGCTCAGCTTGAAATGATTATGGACAAAACCGGGGTTGAAAACGATTATTTGCACATACAAGACTCTATTTTGTGCGATGTTTTGGCTGATGATACATTTACTGATGTAGATTTTGTAATAAATTATTGTAATAAATTTTTGCAGCGCTATAATAACAGTAACATAACTCATATAAGAGACGCACTGGTCGCTAAATTATCCAATAAGGGGCAATAGTGGGAATAATTGTACAAAAATTCGGCGGAACATCAGTCGCCGATGTAGAAAAAATAAAGAATGTCGCAAAAGCGGTTATACGTGAGAAAAACAACGGTAATCAGGTTATAGTTGTAGTTTCTGCTATGGGACATACAACTGATTATCTTGTAAAAATGGCAAATGAAATCACGGAAACACCTAATCCCCGTGAAATGGATATGCTTCTCACAACGGGCGAGCAGGTTTCCATTGCGCTTCTTACTATGGCAATTCAGGCACAGGGACACGCTGCAGTCAGCATGAATGCTATGCAGGTTGGTATAATAACAGAGTGCAACCATACAAAGGCAAGAATTGTCGATATCAGGACTGAAAAACTGAAATCTCATCTGGATAACGGTGAAATAATTGTTGTTGCAGGGTTTCAAGGGGTTACACCCGACGGTGAAATCACAACTCTCGGCAGAGGCGGCTCGGATACGTCCGCTGTTGCAATAGCCGGTGCTATGCATGCTGACAGGTGTGATATATATACAGATGTTGAAGGCGTGTACACTACCGACCCGAGAATTGTTCCAAATGCAACAAAACTCTCTGAAATTTCTTATGAAGAAATGCTTGAACTGGCTTATGTCGGTGCAAATGTTTTGCATCCGCGTTCTGTTGAAACAGCTAAGCAATATAAAGTGCCTCTCAGAGTCAGAAGCACCTTTAAACTTGATGATTTAGGAACTTATATAACAGGAGTAGAAAACATGGAAATTAATAAACCGGTAGCCGGTGTAGCTGCTGATTTGTCACAAATCCGAGTCGTTATCTGCGATGTACCTGATGAACCGGGCAGTGCTGCTAAGATTTTTGAGGCGCTCTCCAATTCTGATGTAAGCGTTGATATGATTATCCAGTCATACGGCAGAAATGACGGCACAAATGACGTCGCTTTCACTGTTTCAAAGGCTGACTACAGCAAGACTCTGGAAATAATTAAACAAGTTTTGAGCGAGATTGGCGCTACTTCTGTTCTTGTGGATGAAGATATTGCCAAAGTTTCTATTGTAGGCGCAGGCATGGTTGACAGACCGGGTATTGCGGCTTCTATGTTTAAGGCGCTTGCGGAAGTCGGAATAAATATAAAAATGATTTCAACAAGTGAAATAAAAATAAGCTGTCTAGTTGAAAAGAATGATGCGCACAAAGCGATTCAAGCGCTGCACAGCGCGTTTAAGCTGGACGCAGACAAAACGGCGGTTGTGATGGGTGATTTGCCGGATGTATAAAGTTTAATTTGTTACATAATGTGTATTTTTTTTCATTGTGTAGCAATTTTTTTTATTGATGGGTATTGAGTAGGGTATGCAAGTATTGATTGAAAAAGAACAAAACAGCACTGATAAGATAATAAAGCCTGATTTTTCCACAAAAACAGGAAGGGAATTTCTTGCATTTTATCTCCAGACAAAATTCAAACAGATTCTGGCACATGACAGAAAATCCGAAAATCCGATGTTTTTAGATGTTAATCCGTCTTTTATCAGTAAATTTTCAAGACGAATTATTGATTCACCAAAAAAACGCATTCTTATCGGCGTCACCGGCGAATCTGCCAGCGGCAAAACAACGATTTGCAAAACCATAAAAGAAACAAGCAACAGATTAAATTTTCCGCTTGAGTATTTAAGCATTGACAATTATTTTAACGACATATCCGACTTAATTGCAAAGTACGGAACGTTTGACAATCTTAGAGACAACGGCTATGACGTGGACTCTCCGCAAAGTTTTCAGCTTGAACTGCTTAAGGAACATTTAATAAAACTCGCTGCAGGCGAGGATATTCTTGCTCCGCAGTATCTTATAAACGGCACCGGAATAAGCGTTAAAAATGCAATTCCCATAAAGTCTGAAAAACTCATTGTTGTTGAGGGAATGGCTGCAATGTACGGGGATATCAAAGACTTATTTGATGTCAAAGTCTATGTTGATATTGACCGCAAAATTCAGAAAAAATGGTTTCTCGCCAGAGCTGCAAAACGCAATCAGGATGAAGAAAATGCGCTTAAACACTGGGGCTATGTAAAAGTTGCCGCCGAAAAGTACATTATACCTTCTAAAGGCGATGCCGATATAGTAATAAACGGCGCTGCGTCTCTTGATTATTTTTCTCAAATTATTGAATTTATTCACGCGTCCACCAATTGCTTTATATCGTAGGAAATGAAGTTCTATGTGTCGATTTATTTGATGCCGGAAGTACATTTTTAATTCCTCTCCTTGTTTAGGCGGGGGCAGTGTGAGCGGGGTAAGAACATGTATTTTCACAAATAGTGGTGTTTCATCCTGAAGCGGATTTTCGGACGGGCGCCGTGTGAACGAAGTGAACCCAGCCCGGGGAGCGAGCGCGAAGCAGACGGCAGCGCAGCGTAGTCTGCGACAGCAGCGAGCGAGAAGAAAATCCAAGACGTGTGTGTTCAGAATCTTACACACATCGCGTTTTGTGCTAAACGCCCCGCCGGTAAGATGCTGAACATGGCGATATTGAAGCGGACACAAACGCCCAGCGCTTCAGCATGACAGCAGCATAAACAGAACATTAAATCGAAAAATTATAGCCAACAAGTTTCTTGAACGTTCATTTCTTTTCTTTTGAATTGCGCATGCAAAAGAAAAGAAATGAACCAAAGAAAAGAAAACAGGCGCAGACAAAAAGAGCTTGTAGAGTCTTTAAACGAAAATTTTCCGGCACAAGACCGGATAAATTTTATTTAACATCATGCCGTTCCCCACCCTACCCCTCCCCAAGCCGGGGAGGGAACAAAACAGGCTTGTAGAACTCCTTCCCCGACTTGGGGAAGGTTGGGACGGGGAGTGACCCGTAAGGGGGCAACCGGCTACGGGTGTTCTAACAAGCTCTAACCGACGGCTCCGCCCGACAGGGGACACCCCCTGTAACCCCCGTTTGCCCCCCCACCCTACCCTCATTGGACTCTGTCAGTGAGAAAACAACGGCGGTAAGCCGGTTTTGTAATACCGACTGACTCGCATTGTTACATATAAAATGCCGGAGGTAAAAACTTCCGGCACTTAGCTGTTTTATCAAAGATATTAATGCATTAAAATTTGAATGAATCTTTGAGGTTTTGAATGCTTTCTTTACGAACCTGCTGTCTTTTTTTAGCTTCTTCCTGCTGTTTTTTTATAGCAGCTTCTCTGGCTTCCTGTCTTTTTTTAATTTCTTCCTGTTGTTTTTTTCTTGCTTCTTCTCTTTGTTTTTGAGCTTCTTTAATTTTAGCTTTGTTTTCTTCGTTTTTCTTGGTGATAGAGTCAATTTTGTTCAGGACTTTTTCTTCTCTTTGCTGTCTTTTCTTGGCGTAATCCTGATAGGTAGTAGCTGCGTAAGAAACAGTAGCTGAGAAAATAAATGCTGATGCAAGCAGTAATGCTGAAAGTTTTTTCATTGTCTTCTCCTTCTTTTTCTGATTTATGTACGATATTTTGTGCAATACACAAAATAAAGGGTCTGATTTATTTTAGCGCGCCTGTTTTGTCTTTTCCGTTAGGTAAAAGCCTGTAGCCGCCGCCGTATATAGTCTCAATGTATTCTTTATTGGCTGAAATCTTTTTTATTTTTGTTCTGAGATGTCTTATGTGCACTCTGATTGTTTCAACATCATCGTTCGGTGCATATCCCCAGATTTCCTGCAAAAATTTTGAGCTTGGCACCATATTTTCATGGTTTTGAACGAGCAGATTTAAAATATCATATTCAATAGGTGTCAGCTTTGCAGTTTTGTCGTTAATTTTTACCGAGTATGTCTCGGGAATCAGCGTTATATCTCCGATTGTCAAAATTTCTTTTGTAGCAAGCGATTCCGGTATTGAATCCGTTCGTTTTAAAAGAGCACGAACACGGACTTTCAGCTCCTCCATCTCAAACGGCTTAACCAGATAGTCATCGACACCAATGTCAAAGCCTTTTACCTTGTTTTCGAGCATACCGAGAGCCGTAAGCATAAGTATGGGTGTTTTTTTTGTGCTCGTGTTCTCCCGGATTCTTTTTGCCACAGTATAGCCGTCTACATCAGGCATCATTACATCTAACACAACTAAATCCGGCTCCTCCTGCTTTGCCAGCGCAAAACCCTTTGTCCCGTCATATGCGGAAATTACATCATATCCGCCAAGCTCCAGATTTACTTTTACAAGTTCGTTTATTGCTTTGTCGTCATCTATAACTAAAATTTTACTCATATTGTACTCCAAGTTTAAGCGGCACATATACCGGTTCAAAAATGCCGTTCCTAATTAGTTTAAGCTTTATTGTGTCGCCTGCAAATTTACTGTTTATGTAATAAAACAATTCTTTCTCATTGTCAAATTTTTTATTGTCTATTTCTACGATAATATCGCCTTGCAGTCCGAAGCTGTAACCGTTTTTGGTAAGTCCGATACCTTTTCTCAGACCGGCATTATTTGCAGGAGAATTGTTTTTAATTTTTTCTATGACGTAACAGGTATTGTTTGGCAGGTGAAGTTTTTCTATCATAAATTTTTTCGTAAGCTGCGTAACTTTTTGAATACCTGAATCGGGCAATCTTTTTCTGCCGTAGAGTTTTATTTCATTTGCAGATTTAATCATTGTATTAACAGGAATTACATAAGCGATATCCTTGTAATTCTCATTTTTTTCTCCAAAATATGTCACCATGCCTGCAACCTCGCCTTTTTCATTAAATGCAGGTGCGCCTGTGTTTTCATACTTCACGCTTCCGTCTGTCTTTAGCATATTAAAATAATACTCTTGCTTATCTATTGTGACCTTTTCATCTGTTTCTGTAATTGTAACGATATTCGGAGTTGAATTGTTCATTTTTTCGGAAAAAAGTCTGAGTTTGTCACCTTTTTGAAAATCTGCTGAGGGTTTTAGCGTAAGATAATTTATCTTTTTACCGTAAAATGCGGGTATACGAAGCAGAGCAAGGTTATTAAACTCATCTATACCGATAAGTTTTGCGTTAAAACGCCCGCCGTTTGAAGTTCTTATTCTGATATCTTTTGTACCGTAAACGGTTTCTGCGGGTACAAGAATATAACCTCCGTTCATAATAATGATACCGAGTGAGGTCAACTGGCATTCCGTTTCAACACGCACAAGATACTGCGCGTACTTTTTGTATAAATTTTCCGGTTCCGGTTTCTTTGCCGCAGCATTCGCTGATAATGCAGATAATATTATTGTAAAAAAAGTTAACAATAAAACTATTGTTTTTTTCATCTAAAAACCCCTTAATTACTGTATATGTATAATAAACAAAAAAACAAAAATAAGCTATAATATTTTAGAAAAAAATTTTTTAGCAATAAAAAATTTTTTCTATTTTTATTGTATTATATTTATTGTAAAAAATACACCGTAAATTTCACCCAGAGTGTGAATAGAAAAGGAGAAAAACAAATTGGCAAACTCAATGACTTTTGAAAATCCGGTTAAAGCAGCGTCAAAACCAAAATATCTTGGACAACACGTGCTTGCTGAGTTTTTTGAATGTGACCCTAATATTTTGAATAATGCTGAAAAAATCGAAAAACTTATGATAGATGCAGCACTGGAATGCGGCGCAACCATTGTTCAGAAATGCTTTCACATGTTTAGTCCGCATGGTGTGAGCGGGGTTGTTATTATTGCGGAAAGCCATCTTGCAATCCATACCTGGCCTGAGCTTGGATATGCTGCAGTAGATTTGTTCACCTGCGGTGAAAAATGCGACCCGAAAGTTGCTTATGAATTTCTGAAAAAAGCTTTTTATTCAAATAAAGCTTCCTTCTCTGAATTGAAACGCGGCAGAATTGACAATATTACTTCACAGGTTGAAGAAATCCCGTTTCAAATGGTTGAACAGTTTTAATTGAAAAAATTATAATTTAAAAAACCGCGTCTGATTTGCAGATGCGGTTTTTTTTGTTAGAAATACTTTTTATTACTAGTTTTTACTCTTTCTGTCTTCAATATATTTGCTCACTTTGTTTGCAATAGGGGTTGCTATAACCGGCGTAAAGAACCTGTACATCAAGCCGAAGACAACGAGAGATTTAGCTATCTTAAATCCCGTAAGCTTTTCCGGTAAATCTTTTTCTGTTTCCGCAACAATATTAATTGCATTTTTAACAGCTTGATTGTCGTAAATTTTTTCAAGAAAAGCGCTATTTTTCAGATTACTAAGGAAAATCTGTTTTGCTTTATCAAAGCGGACTACATCTTTCGTGTCTAATTTAGAAACCTCCTCAAGAACTTTTGCTGCGCCTTTGTCATCAGGTGTTTTTGAGAGATGTTTTTCAATAATTTTTGTCAGCTTCGGGGCGTACTCAAATTCTTCTTCAAGACGTTCTCTGAACGCTTTTAACTGCGGAGCACGTTTTAAAACGTTTATGTAATCCGGATTATCTTTGAGTTTTATAAAAGCCTTCTGTGCTTTCTTGTCTTCCATATTTGCTATTGCAAATGTCTGACCGAGGTTATCGAGCTTTTTGTCAATATATTCGTTAATGGTGTAAGCCCCCGTCGTAGAAATCCCGAGAATAGTGCCCTGGTTTAAAATCAACGCCGGTTTTTGATCTTCTTCAATAGTCTTAGAGCGGGCAGTGTCAATCATATAAAAACTTGACAGTATAATACCTACAGCTGCGGGAATGTGGCGCTGATAATTTTTATCTTTCAGAAAATCAACGATATACTGCACGGGTTTTGTTGCAGCCAATGCCCCCAGACCTCTTGCCAGATTGTGTTCAAGCGCTGCCGGTGCTGCTTTGAAAGACGGCTGTTTTGAAACATCATGCCGGTTTCCGCGGGACACTTTATTCATAGTTTTTGGGGTAAGGGTTACAGGATTAATTTTCATGGCTTCACCCCTCCCATAAAACTCTGAAAAATATTCTTTTTGAAGTTCAAATACTGGAATTTAAACTCATCATAATTCTCTTTTGCCTCAGTTTTTGCAGGCACTTTATTTTTAGGTTTAAAAATTTTGCTGATTACATACCTGTCAATATACGGAATAGCCGCAATGGTAGCAGCAGAACGCAAAGATGATGTCAAAATCTGCGGCGTATAATTAAACAGCATAACAAGTGTCTGATAGCGTTTAGAAGCACCTATTTTTTTAGTGTTATTAAACGTCAAAAAGTCCATTGCTTTATTTGCATATTTTGGCGCATCTTTTTTAATGAGCTTTAGTGCCTTTGAAATCGGGCTGAACAGCACAACTGCCATAGCATAGCCGACCAGACCCGAGGTGATGGAATGAGCTGCAGCTTTTTTGTTCTTTTTATAATCGTCTTCACCGCCCTGCATCATAATTGCAGCCGGTCTTATACCGCAATTTATACCGAGTGCAAAGAGTGCGTCAAAAAGCGTTTGATTGTTTGCTGCTTTATTGATAAACCACAGTACACCTTTGTTTTTTGCAAAAGCCCAGCCTTTTGAGTCGACTATTGATTTTAGCGGTTTAGTACCGGATAAAACAGAACCGCCAAATGAAATATTGGCGGTTCGCATGGAGTTGCTGTTAGAAAAAATATTTTTGTTGTTATTAAAATAAGAATGACATCTGCCTCCGCAGGATTTTTCTGCAGTGACTTTCGCGTAAAGCAGTTTCGGCGTTATGGCTTTTGTGTCATTCATAATTAAAATCTTATAAAAACTTTACTGCTAATATCTTAGCACAAAAAAAATATATTAAATAAATTGTTAAAAAAATTTAACTAAATATATAAAATTAACAAAAAATAATTGTTATGATTTTTACACAAGTATTGTAGACAAGGGAAAATATAAGAATAATGAAAATCAATCAGATAAGCTTTAAAGGCAGACGCGAAGACCGAAACACAATTGCACAGCTCACTAAAAATAACGAATACTCACTGACCGAAAACAATCAAACACGAATTAATAACGCCATAGAAAATCTCTCAAAAGAATCCGATGAAAGTAATATAAAATTTTTGATGGATACGGCTCAAAACCTTAAGTACGGTACCGGTATTGACCTTGGACTTAAGCCCAGACATAACTGGAAACTTAAACTTCAAAAGGCTGCAGAAAAGTCGCTAGTTGCAACCGACCCGATTACTCGCGAAAAGCTTCAA
Organism: Candidatus Gastranaerophilales bacterium; assembly: GCA_944326475.1. Lineage (GTDB taxonomy): Bacteria > Cyanobacteriota > Vampirovibrionia > Gastranaerophilales > Gastranaerophilaceae > CALUPY01. The sequence goes on along the minus strand of CALVEC010000001.1, from coordinate 56,388 downwards.
CCGCTTTTAAAAAGCACATTTGATACAAAAAAACCTTTGTCACCGGATGAAAAAGAACTGCTTTCGCTGCGCGAGACTATATTAAATAACATTGATACAGACTCTCTTTCAGACTTAAAAAACAAAAATATAAAAGATATAAAGCGCAATTTAAACTATTTTATTATTTCCTCAGAGACTCCGATACAGCAAAAAAAATATATTTTAAACAGGTTTGTAAACTTTTTGAGCGATGATTACAAAATCAATCCGCAGCTTGAGGATAAAAAAACTGTCATTCTTGCCGAGATGCTCAATGACCTGGCGTTAAATACAGGAACCGGCAGCGCGCCCAACACCAAAGCTATTAATCAGAAACAGCACGGCATGTGTGCCGCAATTTCAATTGCAAGAAAGCTTATGTCATACGAATATAAGGCAAAATACACGGATTTGCTGCTATCAGAGCTAGACGCAAACCCCAGTATTATGGCTTACGACCTGACAAAACCATATTCAGAAAAGAAAATTCCGGTTGCAAAAACCTATGTTGACTATGAAGACGCTATTTCCAAAGGTTACAGAATTGTTGACGCAGCTACAACAAACTGGATGCAGATTGCAAGAATGTACGGTGCAAAAAATAAGATTGTGTATGTCTACACTCCGTTTGATAAAGCAAATTTTGACACATTCACGGATACTTTCTTTTTAAGAAGCATGGAAAACGCTCCGCATAAACACACGTTTTATCAGGCTTTGCTTAAGGCTCAGGAAAATGTAGACACAGTAAAAAAAGACAAAATCTTAAAAGAAGTTGACTACGAAAACAAAAAACACAACCTCGATTCAGATTTAAAAATGATAACAGAACTTAACAGCGCTGTAAAAAACAGGCTGGCTAAAATCTTTCCCGACTTTTCTTCATCTGAAATTTTGAAGCTGCACACTGAGCTTATGGGTTTGCAGAAGGATTTGTCTGACGATATCGATAAAATCAATGACAGTACAAAAAAATACCATTATTTACCCAACGAAGAAGATTCCGTAAAAGAACAAAAAATCAAAAGTTTTATAGTAGATTTTTATGCGCAAAATTCAAATAACTTTAATGAAACAGAGCTGAATAAGAATATTAAAGATATTAATGATTTGATAGAGATGTCTCATTCAGTAGGCGCATCTACTCACATAAAAAGTACAATTACAAAAAAAATTGCAGCAGACAGAAGACTGTACGAAGCTGCAGCAGCCTACAGAACAGCGCAGCTCTTAGCTCTGAACGATGAAGACTTACTGACTGATGCGATGATTCACTACGAGCTGCCGGACAGTGAAACAATTTTGCTGCAAAAACTTTCTCAGATTCAGGAAGCTGTTAAAAACGGAAATGAGTTCTATAAAAACCTTATTTCAGCGCGTTTTAACTGCGAACCGGACGAAGCGGCGCAGGAAACAGAAGATATAATTGCCGCGGTTAAAGATGCTTTAACAGAGCAGATGGACTCTCTTTTCTATCTTCTCGGGCTTAATGACAGAAATTATGCACTTACGAATCAGGTAAAAGCACTAAAAATGCGTGTTGAGGAAAACGACAAAAATGCGATTGAACTTCTGACAGCAACTCTCAAAATGAAACCTGAGCGCAAAACATATGAAAAAATATTGGATGATTATATATTCACTCTGGAAAATAATCCAACCTATGATGATTATATAGAAATATTGAATACTCTCGGGTATAAAAACCAGATGACAATGTTCACCGATGCATTTAATATTATGGCAGATGCGCTGGATAATCCGCAAAAAGGCGTAAACCCGGAAATAATTAAAAACTTCGCAGCTGTAAACAATTTTTCGGAAAATACAGATATCATAGATTTAAAAAAGAAGCTTGAACAGATTAGTATTATGTACAATAATATTGCTCACAGCATAGAATATATAAGAGAAGCTTTTGATGTCATTGACGAAAATGATAATCTGCTTGACAGTGCAACTCCGCATTTTTATCTCATAAAAGAAATGGAGAAGGAGGGCAAAATTGTCCCCGCTATTGAACTTGAAAAACTCCGTGAAAGATATAATGCCATAGATAAATTGCGTTCTGAAGACGAATTTTCATCACGCCGCGGCAAAATATCCGACCCCTCATTGTACAAGTACACTGCGCAGGAAAAAGAAACTCTGAAAAAAATCAAAAAGAATATAAACTTTATGTACTCTGACATAAACAAAGAACTAGTCTCTATTTTCAGAGAAATCAAAGAACCGCTCGAAGAATACGCAAGAAAGACAGGAGTGGTGACAGGTGATTACTGGGTGGGACCCGAAGGCGGAAGCGGACTGAGCACAGAGCAGGAGACAAAAATTTTGCAGCAGTTGACGGGTAAACCCTATAAAATAGTCGAGAATTTGAATGATGCGGTTGAAACCATTAAAAATACACCGCATTCCGGTATTTCTAATTCAAATGTTTTCCATGACAAACTCGGCGCACATGCGCAGTACATTGCAGAAATTAAAGAACAAAACGGAAAAGACATACTGTTTAACGACAATACGTGGGGAGACAGTGAACATGAAAATGTATGGGTTGACTCAGAAGGATTGATACGTACTGACTACAGCGACGGCAGAGGCGGAGAAACCGGCTATATCACGGATGACAAATGGAGAAACGGAAATTATATTACTGATCTTACGGGCAAAATCGGCAAAGTCGTTCCGAAAGACTACAACCGTAAATATCTGAAAAATAAACGCAGGATAACGGAGGAATACCGTTTTCCTTTGTATTTTGAAACCGTTCTTCCAGGAAAAACTGCTAAAGCAGCAACAATAGCCGCTGGTATAAAAGAAAATATCTTCCTGCCGGATAGTGTATTTATTGATGATTTACAGACGCTTGCGGGTGAAAAAACCGTTGCTGAGCTTAAAAATCAAAAACTTAAAATGGATGGAGTGATAAAGTCCTATCGGGCAGAACTCCGCGATATAAAAAAACGTATTAAAGATACGCCTTTTAACTCTCAAATAACATCGCCGTCAGAGTTTAATGCGCTGAAAGACGATGATGTATTGCGGCTTACGTTTGAAAAAGCGGCTCTTGAACTTTCTACTGACAGTTCAGAAAAGTGGAAAGAAATTGCACTGGCAAAAAATGTCACAGAGCTTGAAAAAATCCGTGCCGAACTCAAAAAAAATGCCCGTGAACGGTTTGACTACGCATTTTCAAAAGACCCGAAAATCCTTTATGCTTACGCTTTGGATAAGAACAAATCACATATTGTAAAAATTCTTGATGATGCTCTAAAAAATAACGGTATAAACATTACACAGGAAGAAAAGGTAAAAATCATAGCAAAAACCGCTATGTATGAAAATGATGAAATAAAAGCGTTTGACGGAAGCCTTGCACACACAATAGACTTTTTGACAACGAAACTTCTGCATCAGTTTGACGCTGTTGTACCTGACTCTCAAAACGCGCGAAAAGCAAAGGAAGAAATCAGCAAAAAACTCCGTAAAGACGTTGCAGATGCACTTTATTTCAATAAAAACGACTTAAAAAAAGATGCAGAAATAAATATTGCCGTTAAAAAATACATTGACAGAAAATACGACCCGCAAACAGATGATGATTTTGTCAAAATCTATAAAAAGCTTCAGGATATGACGCTTGATGAGTTTAGAGCTGAGACCTCCGACGTCACGGATAAAGACATTTTGTTCAAGAGCTGCACCGGTTTTGATGCTTTAAAAATGTACCAAAACGAAAATCCCGAAGCAAAAACCCTTGTTGCAAATCTCGTTTACCAAAAACATCTTTTGCAAAATATCGAGCTGTCGGAAACCGTACCGTCTTATAAATACAAAAAATTTACAAAAAAATCCGCAGGAATAATTTATCCTAACGGAAAGACATTTGATGATATATACCTCACATTCAGAAACTCCTTAACGGGTTTAACCTACGAAAAAATGTTTAACATGGTAAAAGACGACGCATTCAGAAATTACAAACTTCTTCCTGGCTATCCAAAAGTCGATGTAGTTTCAGAGGATGAAATAAACGAAAAAGCAGAAGCCCTTGTTGATGTAGTGAATGAAGCCGTAACAAATTCGCTGAACTGTAAGCTGAATCTTGCACTGTATGAGCTTACTGATAATCTTGATGAATTTTTCAATAAAATTCCTGACGATAAAGTGCTTAACAGCGATGACCGTCAATATGTAAATAATATTGCCGGAACATTTGTTACTGCTTTTATAAATGACAAAACTCTCAAACGTTCTGTTACTGCAGCGCTTGAAATACTTTCTATGCCGGAAAATGCTACCGTTGCGCAGTATAAAGAAAAATTTTCGCCTTGGCTCAAAGAATCAAATGCATTGAAGAAGAACAACCCGCCAGAAGAAATAAAAGTGATTATGACTAAATTCATTGACAAAGCAATGAAAGACGTCAGATTCGTTATAAATACGGAATACCCTGAGAAATACAGAGACTTGCTGCTGTCAGACCTGAATAAAATTATGAACTATGCTAAATGCAGCAATCCCGGACTATATGACGACTGGCTCTCTCATCGCAAACTCCGGAACAAAATAGATTTGTATTCTAACGACAATATAAACGAAGAAGCAAAAAAAGACTTCTTGAATAATTTGGCATTGCTCATACAAAAACTAAAGCTTGCAAATATCGAATGTAATCAAAGCCAGAGCAAAAAATCTTTAAGCTATAAAAATATGGTAGCAGCTGCAGCAAATATTGCCGCAAACAGCGGGCTAAATGTAGAAACACTGCTCTCGGTTATTGACGAGTGCGCACAGGACAATACAATAACCGCTAAGGAAATATACGGTCGTATTTGCGAGGCTGCAGGAGAAGAAGCGGCAAACAGCTTAAAGGCAGATAAGCATTTCCCCGAGCTTGTTCATAATTTAAAATATTCATACAATTCCGACGGCAGAGTGATATCCGCAGATGAAGCAGCCAGACGCCTTCTTGACACCGCGTGTGACAGAAAAATAGTGCAAACAGCCGGAGATACTGATTTTGAGAACTTTATACAGCAAGCTAAAATTTATTGTGATGATACAAAAAACGCAAACTCAGACCTCACTAACTTTGAAAACGCAAAAAATAACCTGAAGTCAGAAATAGACAAATTTGCTGAAAACTATATAAAACCGGATTATCAGAGAACCGTTATTGCCGGCGCTTGCGAAATAATAAAAGAAGAAATGAAAAAACAAAACGGCAGCGGGTTTAAATCCGTCAGAGAAGCCGAACTTGAAGAAAAATTCAAAAAAGATGCAAATAAATATCATATTTTGAATTATCCGGAAGAAATACTGGACAGATTTCTTAAATTATGTGCAAAAGATTCCGTAAAAAATACGACAACAAAACAACCGGAATTTGAACAGGCAAACAGCGAACTGCTGAGAACAAAAGAATATCTTGAAATTGCTCTAAGTCTGGCGTCAATCGTTGATATGCAAGAGCTTTTGATGGAAGCTGTTTCGCTTGGAAATCCGGCGCTTGTATCAGAAAAATTCAAAAACTATGATACTGAACTTGTTGATAATGACACAGGAATGCCGCTTTCAATGTCTGACAACAGAGCTATTGACTATATTGTCCGCTCTCTGCTGCTCGATAATGACGACAATTCCTCGGTTAATTTTGTTGAAACACTCGGTTTGACAGATAAATTCTTGAAAGCTGAGGAGGAGTTATTAAACGTCAAAAAGATGAAGGAAAAAATTGACGAAGTGACCGATATTATCATGACAACAAATGCACAGACCACTATTTTTGCCGATGAATTTAAGACCTTTAACTATGACTCTGACAATGACGAACACTTCATTGAACATATTGACCGTGCAAAAGAAAATATAATAAAAAGAACGGCTGACCTTAAGCTTAAAGACAATGTTGATGTAATAATTGTAGCGCTTGAGCAGGTTAAAGCAGACGTAAAGAACAATCCTGATTTATCTAAGTACTCGATTTTTACCGAAAATATTCAAATGGCACTCAACACATTACAGGAAAATACAAACGATCTAGTCAAAAATTTAAAAAGTGATTTATCCGAACTTGAGTCAATTTATGAGATGATTCAAAAGCTTTATGTGCCTGAATACTCAGAGGGCTATGCATACAAAAAAAGTATTGATGAAAAATACGGGGAAATTCGCGATTACAACAATAGCTCCCTCAAAAAGGTAATAAATGAAAGCAAAAATATGGAGATTGTATCTAAGTAGACGCCTAAAATAACATATTAATCCCTATTTTTATAAATATTAACTTTTGTAACATGCATAGTCTTAAATTGTCAATAATTTTATCTCTATATACTTTATATATATACAAGAGGTATTAAAATAAGAGATGAGATTATGACAAAACCAGGATTACAACAATTTCAAAATGCTCAACAGCAGCAATATAATCTCGGCAGCCTGCACAATCCGGGCTGGGGCAGTCACGTCACGAAACCCGGCATGTCGTTTATGCAGACGACTCCAATGAACTCCATGTACGGAAATATTTGGAATCAGATGCCTTATTATAATCAGGCTCCTCTTTACTGCAATGTAAACTATAACCAGCTCGGAAATTACCCGGGCGGATGTAACAATATTTTTGGTATAAACTACGGATACAACATGTGCGGAATGAATCAAAACACCTGGAACAGCTACAACAACGCTATGACATCTTATTACAATGCAATGTCTTCCGGTTATAACACACAAAATACCGGTAACAAGATAAACAGATGGCTGACAGGAATTTACGGCGCAGGACAGATTGTAAATGCCGGTGCGCAGGTAATGTCAAATCTGGGCAACAACATGGGAACTATAACAAACGGCGCAACAGACGGCATTACAGGTGCACTTGACGGACTGGTTCAGGGCGGAAAAAATCTTGTAAACACTGTAGCCGGCTGGTTTAGCTAAAAATCTGAACTACTCCAAAGTCGGAAGATTTTCTATAAGTTGAATATCGGCGTTATTAGCGCCGGTATTTTTGTTTGAAGCCATGCCTGCTGTTTGAGCTTGGGGTGTTAATTTACCGCTGCTCACAGCATTTTGAACAGACTGTAGCGCATTTTGTATCTCTGCTGTCTGTTCATTTGTAAGATTAGCCTGCTGTTGCCTTTGTATATCTCTTATAAAATACTTGAAATGATCCCTTTGAATAACAGCCATTTGTTCCATATCTTTATCATTTTTTGCACGGGCAATCTCTGCTAAATCATTGTATGCTCTGTAAAGAAGAATTGCGGGTTTTTTGAGCCTTACATCATTTGATTTCAAACCGTACTCCTGCTTGTATGCATTATATGACCTATGTAAAATATCAACTCTTTTTTTGGCTATAGTTATGCTTTTGTTGTTGTACAAAAATGCATTGTTTATATATGTTTGTGCTTTTTCGTAAAGATAATCCCCCGGCAAATACTCAGCATTCTCAGCTCTGGCAAACCAGTAGCTTGCTGATGTTTTGTATGGATTCTCAATAGAAGCAAAAGTTTCTTCCGCGGTATTGTATTCTCTGAGTCTTGACTGGCAAATTGCAACGTAATATGTATCAATATAACTGTCAGGGTCAAGTTTTAATGCTTCAAAAAACATTGAAGCAGCTGCGGCATAATTACCTTGATTGAAGTAACTCAGACCATACTGATGAAGCTGTGCGTAGCTACCGGTTTCAGCCGAAGGCATATTTGACCCGGGCTGCACCTGCGCTGAAGCTTGTTGCTGCAATTCTTTTGACACAGCAGGGTGCTTGAGAACAGTTTCATCTATTTTTGCCGGTTTTTCAGGCTTATCAGCAATAAGAAACGGTATTGTCAAGAGTATTATCAGCAAAAAAGCACCAATTATTAAGGCTTTAACAAACTTATCATTATTGTACATAATTCTCCTCTCACATCAGTCATATTATATTATAAAATTTCAGGCATGACCAGCTTTTTTATGAAAAGCAGCCTCCGATGCTTTCTCTGCGCTATATGCTGAAAATATCGGCAGCAAACCGTAATACACAAACGCAAAGATAAGTGTCGGACGCAAAATATTTATTCCCTCAATGTATTTTGGCAAGTTAACATCGTGTTTATTAACTTCCGAAAACTTTTTAATAAACTTTCCGGTGCCAGTCTTTGCAGCACCGTCAAGCCCGTAGCCCAACAGCAATGTCATTGTTGTTGAAATAATATTGTTAAAAATAAGAGGTTTTTTCCGTTTTTCTTTGATATCTCTGCTTTTTGCAATAGTCACAGCGGAACTGCCGGTCAACAGCACGTCTGTAAAAGCAGTGATATGCTTGCTTATATCCTTTTCAGCTTTATGGTATTTATTTGCAAATTTTACTACGGGCTTTAAGCTTAAGATACGCGCGGTGAGCGTCGTAAAGTACTCTTTATGCTTGAATGACGGATGTTTTGACGGGGATTGTACATTCTGTTTTTTCTTTTGCGTTTTGGGTCTGAAAATCTCTGCCATAAACGGAATCAGTGCCACTGTAAGCAGCGATTTGGGTATAGCCATAACAGCTCCGGTGCTCTGTTTGAATATTTGCGTTATAAACCGGTAACTCTTTGACTCTGCAAGATTTTTAACACCTGCGCAATAAGCGCTGAAAGCTGATTTTTTTAAATATTTCTCAGGATTTTTGTCTATTTTTTTTATTATGTTTTCGATTGGAAGCGCAACTGCCTCGACCATTGCAAACTTAACAAGCCCCGAGCATACGGAATTTGCCGCAAGATACTGTTTGTTCTCCTTTTCAATACCGGGGGTTTTCATTATTGAAAAGGTTCTTACGCCGCAGGACATGACAAGACTTGTACCGGCAATGAAACTGGTTCCGTGCTCGGAAATTTTTTTTAGTCCCGAAAGGAGAAATTTATTGTTCATTGCACCTTTAAAAGACGGCGTATTCTTAATATTCATGTCGTACAAACATCTCTCCTTTCTTATACTAGTAGACACCGCTGAAAGAAAAAAGTAAAATATTTCATATATTTCCGCGCCTCTCAATAACTCTCACAAAACGATATTCAATCACAACACGCCCGCCAATGATGCAGCAGGCGGCAGAGTGCCGACAACTACAACAAGAGGTGCAGCTCTCAGACAAATTTTTATGCGAGGTAAACGAATTGCAAAAATTGACAGCGATAAAATCATTTATAAAAGGTGAATTAGAAGGCTGGGGCAAGGTCGAACGTTTTTTATTTCCGCTGATTATTGCAGCGCTCTGTGCAGTCTCATTTATGATAAATGACAGCAAAATTGCGCTCATATCCGCAGTTTGCGGAATTTGTTATACAATTTTAGCCGGAAAGGGGAAAATTTCTTGCTATTTTATAGGAATTTGCGGAACAGTGTGTTATGTCTGGATTGCATATAGGAACACGCTCTACGGAAACCTCCTGCTGTATGCTCTCTACTATCTTCCTATGCAGGTTGCGGGAATATTTAAATGGAAAAAACACCTTAAAAAAGATAAACAGGAAATTGAAAAAACGACTCTGAGCCGAAAAGAACGCGTATTGTATTTTAGCGCCGCATGCCTGATATGCATTGCAGTTTGGGCAGGACTTCATCGTCTCGGCAGCGCGGCACCCTTTGCAGACGCTTTTAGCGTTGTGTTTTCCGTGCTTGGAATGCTCCTGACCGTCAAACGCTGCTATGAGCAGTGGATTGTGTGGTTATTTGTAAACGCTGTGTCGCTTTATATGTGGATTTTAGCATATTTAAACGGCTCAAACTGTTTTGCAACCATAGTTATGTGGAGTGTATATTTATGCCTTGCCGTATATTTTATGTCCGTGTGGAAAAGAGAGATTAAGTAAGTTTACATAAAGTTGCCTGCAAAAAAAATTTATTATAAAGTATAAATAGTGGAGGAATTAGCAATGAGAAAGATTTTTACAAACCTTTTGATACTGGCTTTTCTGGCATCGCCGGCTGGCGCAAAATCCATTAAAGTTTCATCCTTGCAGCCTTTCGGCACGGAGAATCCCTCAGAAACTCTTAAAGTGATGGCATTAGAGACTGTTGAGTTTAAAAACGGAATTACATTCCGCGACGGCGCGATAATCAAGGGAAAAATCCTTGACGTTAAAGATCCTAAAAGAGCAAAACGCAATGCCTCTTTTAAATTTCAGCCTATAGAATACACTTACAACGGAAAAACGACAGTAATAGATAATGATGAATTTGTCGGACGTTATGCTCCCTTAATGAACAAGGGTGATGTAGCGCTGAGTGCTGCATCAACTGCAGGCGGGCTGCTTTTGCACATTCCCCTTCTCGGACAGGGTGTTTCGTTTGTGAAGGGCGCTGTTAAAGACCCGGACGATAACCGCCTGAAATCAGGTGTCAAACAAATTTACAAAGACTCTCCGCTTTCATATATTGAAGAAGGCAAGGAGGTTGTGCTTAATCAGGACAGTATTTTTGTATTAAAGTTCAAGACTTGTAAAGAAGATGAACATGAAATGTATGACGGAGAAGACATCCCCGAGTCAGAGCAGATAAACGACACTGCACCGGAAACAAACGCAGCACCCGCCGCCAATACAGAAAAAACACCGCTGCCTGAAAACATTGAAAATGAAGCTGTCATGGATGAACCTCTGTTAAAACCGCACGACCCTGAGGCAGTACTTCGCGAGGTAGAATTAAAATCAGCAAAACCGCAAAAAAGCGGCGTTTAGTCCGCGGTTTTGTATGTATAACAAATTATTAAATACCCGTTGACATAGCTTTATGCTTGTAGTTTGATAGAATAGTACCTGCGGTGAAGCCGCGGTGTGTGCTGAGCACCCGGATTTGTTTCAGGTATGGCGCGCGGAAAAGCCCGTTGCCATGTTTTCCGCAAAATTTAACTAATTAAAAGGAGATATCATGCCAACGATTGCACAATTGGTAAGAAAAGAAAGAAAAAAACTTACATATAAAACTAAATCGCCTGCGCTGACTGAATGTCCGCAAAGAAGGGGTGTTTGCACAAGAGTTTATACAACAACTCCTAAAAAACCGAACTCCGCTTTGAGAAAAGTTGCAAGGGTCAGATTAACTAACCAGTACGAAGTTTCCGCTTACATTCCGGGAATCGGACACAACCTCCAGGAACACTCTGTTGTTCTTATCAGAGGCGGCAGGGTTAAAGACCTTCCGGGTGTCAGATACCACATCATCAGAGGTACTCTCGATACTGCAGGTGTTGCAAACAGAGCACAGGGACGTTCTAAATACGGCGCTAAGAAAGCAAAGAAAAAATAAGTTATTAGCGCAAGGACGGTCAAAAGGTGCTGTTTTGGCACCAAATTAGTAAAAATGTAAAGGAAAAATACAATGTCAAGAAGAAATAAACCACCAAAAAGAATACCCGCGCCGGATGCAGTCTACAATAGCGTTGACATTGCTAAATTTATCAACAGATTGATGAGACGCGGCAAAAAATCAATTGCTGAAAAAATATTCTATAACACAATGAAAATAATTGAAGAAAAAACAGGTCAGGATCCTATTGAAGTTTACAATAAGGCAATGACCAACACCACTCCGCTTCTCGAAGTTAAAGCCAGAAGAATCGGCGGTTCCACTTATCAGGTTCCTGTTGAAGTTAAACCTGACAGAGGCAGAGGACTCGGTGCTATATGGATGATTGATGCAGCAAAGAAAAGACACGGAAAATGCATGGAAGAAAAACTTTCTGCTGAAATCCTTGATGCATCTAACGGCAACGGCGCTGCTTGCAAAAAACGTGAAGACACTCACAAAATGGCAGAAGCAAACAAAGCCTTTGCGCACTACAGATACTAATAATCTTGAATCTATAAAGCAAAAAACCGGAGGATTGAAAACGTCCCCCGGTTTTTTATATTGGCGTGCAAAGCTGCCAATGTGTTGACAAACTAGATAATCTTATACACAACGCGCCGTTCCCCGGGTTTTTCACCGGTAAACTCAAATGCATTTTGCACGACTGGTTCTGCCACTTTAATTTTTTCGTCACTATCAGAATAGAGTGTCGCTATTGTTTCGCCCTTTTTAACGTATTCCGAGTATATTTTATTCAGTTTAATCCCTGCAGAATAGTCAATCGAGTCTGATTTCTTTTCTCTGCCCGCGCCCAAAAGTTTGCATGCGTATGCAATTTTGTAGGCATCAACATTTTTTACATATCCGTCTGATTGTGCCTTTATTTCAAAGGTATACTGCGGTTGTTTAAATAAGCTGTAGTCATTAAGGACATCAGGGTTTCCGCCCTGAGACATAATCAATATATTTAAGTATTTTAATGCTTCACCTGAGGCTATTGCGTCATCTATAAGTGCATAAGCCTCAAGTTTTGTATTTACCTTTTCAAAATGCAGCAGCGTAAGCGCAGCGATTTCATAAGTCAGTTCTTTAATATCCGGCGTGGATTTTCCTCTTAAAAAGTCAACTGATTCCATTATTTCAAGAGAGTTTCCGACCATTCGCCCAAGCGGCTGTGCCATTGAACTAATAACTGCGGTAAATGTACGGCCGAGTTTTTTTGCAGTATCAATCATAAGCTCAGAAAGCTTTTCTGCGTCTTTTTCGGTTTTTATAAATGCCCCTGAGCCGTATTTTACGTCAAGCACTACAAAATCAGCACCCGAGGCAATCTTTTTTGAGACGACAGAAGAAGCAATAAGGGGCATTGAATCAACAGTTGCCGTAACATCCCTAAGTGCATACAGTTTTCCGTCTGCCGGAGTTAGTTTTTTTGTTTGTGAAGCTATAGCAAGACCATTTTTTTGAACTTTTTTGATTAATTCCGTTATTTTTAAATTTGTTCTGAATCCCGGGATAGACTCCAGTTTGTCAATTGTTCCGCCCGTATGCCCGAGTCCCCTGCCGGAGAGTTTTGCCACCGGGATGCCGCAAGCAGCCAAAAGCGGCAGCAGAATTATGGTAATTTTATCGCCGACACCGCCGGTAGAGTGTTTATCCGCAATATGCGAGCCTATCGAGGAAAGGTCAAGTACATCGCCGGATTTAATTATTGCATCAGTAAACCGTGCTGTTTCTTCAGGCGTCATACCTTTAAAATAAACAGCCATAAGCCACGCCGCTATTTGATAATCAGGAACCTTGTCATTAGCAACGGAAGAAACTATGTAATTTATTTCTTCTTTAGTGTGTTCAAAGCCCTGCTTCTTTTTTTCAATTAAATCAACAAACCTCATACTTCAACTTAACTCCCGTGTGTTCTGATTGCGGTAACTACTTCTTTTTCAGACTTTTATTGCTGTTAAGATACAGGATTACATCTTCTGAAAGGTCAATACCTCCCGTGTAAATAACGCTGTAGTCAACAACGACATCTATATGTTTTTCAGCAGCAACAGCCTTCGTAGCATTCAAAATATTAGTCTCAATCTCCTGCGCTTTTTTCATCTTAAACTTGGTAAACGCGTCATTTTTGACCTTAAAATCTTTTTGAACTTCTTCTTCAAAATTTTTCTTATTTATGGGAGACTCTATATTTTTGTACTGCTTTTCTTTTTCCATAAGAAATTGCTGGATTTCAAGGTACTTCGCGTCTACTTCTTTATAAGCATTTTTGGCATATTCGTAGTTGCTTTCAACCTGTTTGTAATTCACATAGCCCACTGTAAATTCCGCTTTTGCCGGCAATGCGAGCGCAAAAAAGGTAAATAATGAAATAATAAGCCCGAGAAAAGGCATATACAAACACATTTTATTCTTCATTTAATCTCCTCCGTATAAAGGTACATGCCGGATATTACCGCGTTTTAGGAATGGGTACGGAGCATTCCGGCACGCCCGTATACTATTTTATCAGTTATTGGGAGGAATTACAACTAAAATTTTTGCGCCTTTTTGTTTAAACAAGCCCCTCTTTTATTGCCTTTACGGCAGCCTGCGTGCGGTCATCCACAACAAGCTTTTGAATAATATTGCAAACATGCGCCTTTGCAGTATGTTCGCTTATTGTCAGTATGCCGGCAATTTCTGAGTTTGACTTCCCGTCGACAACCAGTTTCAAAACTTCATACTCACGCTCTGTTAAGTTGGCATGCTGCGCGCGAAATGAGGCTCTTGAACTTTGTTTTTGAGGAATAAAACAGGAAGACTGTGTCCTGATTAATGGTACAATCTGGGGATCTAGCCATATTGCGCCGTCTTTAACCGATTTTATTATCATAATCAGAAGCTCTGTATTAATGTCTTTTAGCACATAGGCATAAGCACCCGCACTCAAAGAATCCATAACCTCTTTTTCGCTGCAGTGGGAAGTGAGCATAATTATTTTCTGGTCAATATTTACATCCAGTATCCGCTTGCAAGCCTCAATGCCCGATATATCAGGGAGACCTACATCCATTAATATTATATCCGGCTTAATAACCTTAGCCTTTTCAACTGCCTCTTTTCCGGTTTCTGCCTCAGATATTACCTTTATATCCTCAAAGTCCTCAAAAAGCGACTTTAGACCGACTCTGAGAAGTTTGTGATCTTCCACCATAAGGACGGAAATTGACTTTTGGTTTAACTGGTTTCCCATATCTTTCCCCCTTTTTGATTCTCTCGTATTAGAAATATAAAATAAGCGCTGCAAATACACATTGCCGACTGATTAATTTTTGGCGCCATAAATTTTTTGTTTAAAAAGATAAGTTTAATTTTGTTCCGCGTCGATATATAACGATAAAATATTCTTGTAAAACTAAAACACGGAGCTTGTAACTCCGTGTTTTGTAAAATTAATACATTCTTGTTATATATGTAAACCTTACAGGGCGTCTGCCGCCAGCGCCTCTCTCTGGCGGTTCGGGATGCCCGTGGAAACCACTGCCGTGAGAGGGAGGAGTCTCATTTGCGTCTTTTTCTTCATCATTAGCATCCTCATCCGCAGGCTTTGAAGAAGTATCGTCAGAAGCTTCCGTATCACTGTCTTCCTCAGAAACTGCAGGTGTATCAGGGGTTTTGTCATCAGTTTCATCCGTTGCCGGTACAGAAGGCACTGTATCAGGGGTTTCATCAGTAACCGGTGCAGCCGGAGTTGACGGAACTGTATCAACCGATTCGTCAGGAACTGTCACATCTGACGGATTTTTCATTTCACCAAGCACGTTAGATGTGTCTTTGACCATTTGCTCTGCAGTTGTAAGAGTTTGAGTGAGGGATTTTACCATATCTTCGGCAGCAGTGTATGCTGATACGGCAGATGCTGCGATTTGTTTATCTGTGTCAGTAGCTCCCTCAGAGGCTGCAAGTGCTTCAGCTCTTTCTTTTATTACTTTAAGCTTTTGGAGTCTTGCTTTTGCCTGACTGAGTCTGTCCTGTATCTGCGTATAGAGAGCTTTAGCTTCCTCAAATGCTGCTTCTGCTTCTTCGACAGTATCGGCACTGACAAGTTTATTATAGATATAGCCCATTTCAGTAACAAAATCACTCATAGAAGCCGGAAGGTTTTTCAAGTCCTCCATATTTTGCATAATATTGTTCATAGTAGGCGTTGTTTCCTTGTCAGCTTCGTCCGTTTCTTCTGTTTTTTCAGTATTATCGGTTTTGTCAGAATCAGTTACGCCGGTCAAAGCTTCAAAGAAAGTTTTGATTATGTTTTCGAGCTGTACAACTCTGTCTGAGAGTTCGGCAATTATCTGTTCGTACTGATTTTTTTGTGTTTCAGTAACGGTATTCTGGCTGTTATTAGGTTTTGAGTTAACCGGAGGAGTAACAGTTGTTTCATCTTCGACTTCTTCTGTGTCGCCGGCAGCAGTATCATCAGAGGCATAGCTTACTGCAGCTGCAAGGTCTGTAATAGGCACCTTTGCAACCATTTTTGCAATAGCGTCATAAGCTTTGCCGTAAGATTTTTCTGCATTTATATAATCGCCGATTTTTTCATATCTTTCAGCTTCTTTTGCGTATTTTTGAGCGTTGGTATAGTTTACGTTTGTGCTGTAGCGCGGATCAAGAACGCTGAGTATCGTGGTATCAGTGCTGCCGTTGAGCATTGAGGCAATAATATAATCTGTTGTAGCTTCGCGGGCAGTAGTCGTTTCGTGCTGCGTTGCATAGCCGTTTTCAGTGATAGCACTAAAAATTTCTTTTAAGTCGGAGAGATTGTTAGAGTCAGCGTCTTTCAAAGAAGCAATATTTTGTTCGCTGACCTGCATTTGAGCTGCGTATTCGTTTATTTTCTTTTCTGCAAATTTTATATATTCCTTTGTAACATCAGCCATTATAAATGCTGATTTGTCTTTGTTATTTTCAACATATTCCTTTGTAAACTCGTTTGTACAACCGGTTAAAAGGTTTAGAATCCTTGATATTTTGTTTGCATCAAGGGGAATCCCGTCGGCTTCATAGTCAAGATCGCAAATGTACTCCATATACTGGTCTACAATTGTAGTAATCTGCTTATTCAGCTCACCGCGGTTGTTTGCAATGACTTCTTCCATCCCGGCATTGACGGCACCTTGATATACACGGTTTTCATCGTCTGTAATCTCGACATAGACGTATTCTTCGTACTCCGTATCGGCGTTTCTATTGGCGTAGCTTACTGCAGCAGAGTCTGCATTAGGGCGTACGGGAGTATATGTAGAGGAGGATGACGAGGAGGGCTGGATTACAGTAATCGCACTCTCATCAACAACTTTTTTGCTTGTTGTGGAAGGGTTTAAAAGTCCATCCATTTTTCTGTAAAATTCAACCATGTTCATACGCATTTCTCCTTATACTTTATTTATTATTTTTATCGGCAATTTTTTTATTTAACTTTAGTTTTTTAAAAAAAATTTTTACAATAATTTACAAAACTTATATCGCTGCGATATATACTGATAATAACAGCATACGTCTATCGTCTCGACATATAATGATAAAATACTATTCAAAGAGATTATCGCTATATACCGTGTCGATATATCGTATCAAAGAATATTAACAGTTTGCCCTGCAGGCATACAGGACTATAATGTAATTATGATTAGCAAAGATATTGAGTTTTGTTTTACAAAAGACGGCACTGCAGGGCTTTATAACCGTACGGTAGACGACGTATATCATTCGATTTTTGGTGCAAAAACCGAGGCTGTCGAAAAATTCGTACGCCCGCTTGGTCTTTTAAAAAATTTTGCACATAAAAAAGAAATAAAAGTCCTTGATATTTGTTTTGGAATCGGATACAACTCAAAAGCTCTCATTGAAGAAATAGTAAAACTCAAAATCAACTCAAAAGTAAAAATAGACATCCTTGAAAACGACAGAAAACTCGTTGAACTCTCTCCTTTCATAAAAGACAACTGTGAAATTGCCTCTGCAATACTGTTTAGGAGTCTTTATCAAATCATTGAACCCGACATACTACCTGTGATATTTGATAAAGATAACCAAAAGTTTTTCAAGCCCGCTGTAAGGCGTTTTATAAGAAATAATAAACACGACCACTATGGTTTATACTCCTGCAATAATTTAAACGTGTTTTTACATAATATATATTATCATTATGTATCGCAGCGACATAAAAAAGGTCTAATCCCCCCGAACTATAGACATTTTTTAATAACACCATATATTGACGATGCAAGAAAAAGTATTTTAAGGCTGTCAGGCGGATATGATATTGTATTTTTAGATGCATTTACGCCCGCAAAGTTACCCACACTTTGGTCGCTCGAATTTTTTATTAAACTGTTTGAACTCATGAATGACGAATCCGTTCTTGTCACATATTCAAATTCTGCTGCAGTGAGACATGCAATGGTCAGAGCAGGTTTTTTTGCAGGTAAGTTGTTTGACCGCAACAACAGACACTGCGGAACCGTTGCCGCAAAGTCAAAACGGTTTATAGAAAACGGGCTGGATGAGTTTGATAAAGGCTTGATGGAGACAAAGGCAGGAATATTTTTCACAGACCCGGGGTTATGTTCCTCGCCTGAAGAAATTTTAGCTGATTGGAACTTGAGAAAACAAAACTCAAATCTGCGTTCGACCAGCAGCTTTATAAAAAATTATAAAAATAAAACGGAGGAAATATGTACGACTTAGTAATTTGCGGCGGCGGAACAGCAGGGGCAGCGTGCGGATATATTGCCGCAAAATCCGGATTAAAAACGCTGATTGTTGAAAGAAACATTCACCTCGGCGGCTCAATTACCTCTGCGCTTGTTGTTCCGGCGATGAAATCTGACAGACAGGGCGTAAACTGCGATTTTTACAACGATTTTGTAAAAAAAATGTCTGAGTTCGGAGGTCAGATTACTTACAGCGACGGAAACGACGGGTGGTTCAACCCCGAGATAGCAAAAATTGTGCTCGATGATATGTTGACAGAGGCAGGCTGTGATATACTTTTTGGTACAGACGTAGCAGAAGTCAATTGTAAAGAAAATTTAATAAAATCCATCAAGGTAAACTCTAAAATATTATCATTGTATATCGATTCGAGATATTTTGTAGACTCGACAGGCGATGGAAATTTTTCAATGCTTGCAAAAAATAAAATTCTTGAAAATTATAAAAATTTTCAACCAATGACATTGCGTTTTCATGTTTCGGGAATAAATCTTGAAAAATTTTCTAACTGGATTATGGAACTCGACAAAAACCGCGAAGTCACAACTTCTTACACAATAGACGGAGAGATACATCTTTCGACTGCCTGCACATGGGACAAGTCTAAAAACTGGGCATTATGGGATATTTTTGAGCAGGCTGTAAACAACGGCGACCTGGAAGAAGCTGATACTGCTTATTTCCAGCTATTTACGGTGCCCGGAATGCGGGGAACTGTGTCTCTAAACTGCCCGAGGATAATAACAGGGCGGGAAATCGACCCTCTTGACGCCTCTGATGTCTCGAAAGCATTGATAATAGGGCGTAAACAGGTATGGCGCTTATTCAAATTTATGAAGAAATACTTCCCCGGATTTGAGGAATCCTTTATATCAAATATGGCGGATATGCTTGGTATACGCGAATCACGGCGTATTCAAGGTAAAACTGTCTATACCAAAAAAGACATTTTATCCGGCAAAACCTATGAAAACCCGGTCTTAAACGCAGATTACCCGATTGACATACACTCCTACAACAAAGATACATCTGTTTTGGATAAAGTCAAACAGCCTTATCAGCTTCCGTTTGAAGCACTTTGCGCCTCCGACTATGAAAATTTATTTATAGCGGGAAGAAACGTGTCGGCAGACTTTGAAGCACAGGCTGCCTTAAGGATACAAACATCATGTTTTTCAATGGGAGAGGCTGTTGCAAAGCATGTCGCAAACTTATTGAACGGTTAATTGACGGTAAAAAACAGCATTGTCTGCGCAGAACAACTCTGTCAATTCCGGCAAAAACGGCTTTTTTGACTCTATGCAAACAGAAAACATAAAATCTTTTCCGAGTTTTGCGCTATAGCAGTGCCCAATCTCCTTTTTGAGCTTGATTCCGGCTTCATACTTTGTCCAAAAACGGTAAAATGTGTCTATATCCGTGTTTTTTTCGGTTCTTTTGAGGTAGTTTAAGATTGACTCAAAATCCCGCCCTTTCATGTACTCAATATCAAGTCCGAGTTCAATATCTGAAAATGCAGCCATAATAATATTTTTCGAGTGGGAAAGGTTAAATTTTACGGCGCAATCAGCAACAAAAGGTTTTCTGTCAAGTGTCTCTATTTTCGGGGAAATTATTCCGTAAATCTGCTCCAGCACCTGTTTTAATAAATATCTGCCAAGACAGAACTGTTCTCGGCGTTTTTCGGTCTTGAAAATTCTGCCCTCCGAGTACTTTATATACTCCTTATCCGGCATATTATCAAGCAGCGGCAGAAAATTTTCCGTCCTTAGATAAAATATTTTGACATCAGCCATCCGCCATCCTCCACAACTAAATTATACACAAAAAACAAGGTCAAACAACTAGTCTGACCCTGTCTTTTTTATAGAACAGCTATATAAAACAAATTCAGCTTCTTGAAGCAAAATCACTTTATTCCGATATTTATTCCATACTTATACCGATACTGGAGAGCTGCTGCTGCATTTGAGTAAACTGTGCCTGCATTTGCGCAATCTGCTGGTCCATATAGGTAAACTGGTTTGTTATTTGTTCCTGATAAATCAAAAGCTGGTCTTTTTTTTTGGCAATTCTGTCAGCCATATTACTCAACTGGCTCTGCATGGACTCAGCACGTGCATTAAAGTAACCGCCTTCTGTCGCAAGCGCCGTATCAAGCGCATCTTGCATCTGCTGCATAAAACCTGTTGTAACATTGTTAGAATCGGTATTAGAACCGATTAACAGTTCTTTTACGGCAGTCGGATTTTTCTCAAAAGCCTCAAGGAACTTAGCTTCGTCAATAACAAGCTGCGTCGTATCAGCATCAACGTCCAATCCCGGCGCACCTGTTGTAATACCGATATCAGCGAGTGATTTGTAAATACCGGTTGTTGCAATGCTGTCAGAAGTCATTGTTCTGAGACGGTTTCTGATGTATATTAGAGAAGTTTCTCCGCTCAATTGCCCCGTACCCGCTGCAGTAGCAGTGTCGGTGTCTTTAATTGCTTTGTTATACGCAGTGACAAATTCCTCAACGGCAGCAAGCACATCATCTGCGCTAAAATCACGCGAAACCTCAATAGTAACCGGTGCATCTTCTTCCGTTACGGACAAAAGATTTATACTTAACCCCACAATGCCCGTATTCGTGCTGTCTAAAGTATTTGAGTTTGCTTCTCTTTCTTCGCCGTTTATTTTATATTGGGCGGTTAAACCGTCAATATTATATGCTTCTGTCTGGTCATCCCAGCCGGCAAGGTGTACTAAATTTGAGTTTGTCTCAACAACCTCAATCGGATGGTCGCCGTATTCGGTACTTTCCAGCACTATTTGACCGTTTTCCATAAATGCCTTAACTTTTGCCTCCGGCGAGTTATTAATAGCATATATTAAACCGTCTACAGTCATATCCGGAGACACGGAAATAACAGCACCGTTTATAGTAAAACTTCCGTTTTGTACATCACCAAGCTCGGAGAGCTTTTTGGAACTGTCTTTAAAAACATCGTTTTGATAAGTTTTTTTCTGTGACTTTGTAGCCAATCTGTCTACTTCAAGCGTAAGTCTGGTCGGTGTAGCAACCTGCGTTACCGTACATTCGACAATACTTTCATCGGAAGCACTGACCTGTACTTTTGAAAATATATCGGAGGACGGACCAAAAAGTGAGTCTGTCAGCTTAGTAGTTGCAGTTTTTACCGAGTTATATGTTGATTTAAGGGTATTTAAAGTGTTCGACTTCTCCTGGAGCGCCTTTTGCTCCTCGGTCAATGCGTCTATATCTTCCTGTTTTATTCCGACTAACGCGTCAATCCAGTCACTGATAGGAAGACCGGAACCGACACCTGTGAATTGTATAGTCATAATCCGTTACCTCTATTACAATTTCATATTAATTGTATGCAGAATTGGCACTAATTTTATCATACATATATACTATATTATATCACCTTTTTATATATTTTCTACCCTTTTTAGAGGAGCTGGTGCATTATACAATTTTTGAGTAATTAATCAGCTCAAAAAGGTTATTATTACTGCAGTTTTGCCAATTTGAAATAATTATATCCGCAGGAGTCAGTCCCTTATTCAAAAGTTCAATGAGCGGTTCCAAACAGCTTTCTTCGCCATGTCCGGCGGTTTTCAGACTTTGGTAGGAAATGCCTATTATTTCTTTTGCCAGTTCTGAAATTTTACACTTTTTAACAGAAAAATCAAGCCCATAGCGCGGCGCTTTTTGTCTTACAGCCTGAAAGTCACGGTATGTGAAGGTTTGAAGAAGCTCGTTTGCTGCAACAATTGCATCGTTGTTATACAACAGACCTTTCCATAATGCAGGGATGGCAGGGATAAGATTTTGTCTTTGATTGTCGTGGTTTCTGATTTCAAGATAAGTTTTAATCCTGACATCGGGGAAATAGAGGCTGCAATGAAGCTCCCAGTCTTCAACCGTTGCATTAAATCCCAGCCAGCCGCTTTTCAGATACTGTCTGAAAGTCAAGTTCTGCACTGGAATTGCGCCTGTTGACTCAAGCGGTCTTTCAATAAAAATCATGGGAACGTCAAGCAAAACTTCCGCATAGTCTTCAAATGAAAAATCGGTATTTTTTTGAAAAATTTTCTCGGATACAAGCCCGCATCTTGCATTATCGGTATTTAACCAGCTTAACGCGCGATATGACTTATATTTTGTGAGTTTGCCTCCCCTGACGGGCGAGTTTGAAAAAATTGCGCAAACAATTGGCGAGAGCTTTAGGGCAAGCGCAAATTTTTTCATTGCGTCAGCTTCGTCTGAATAGTCAAGCCCAACTTGTATTCCGGCAGTTTCTCTCATCATAACAAGAGGTTTTGCTGCAACAGTCGGAAGATATTTGCCCATCAACTCATAGCGTTTTTTAGGTATAACTTTTATGGATTTATAGGTTGAAAGCGGCTGAATACCGTATCCGAGCCATATAATCCCGAGTTTTTCACCAAGCTCTGCAGTTTCTTTGTTATATTGGTCAATTTTTTGTTTAATGTCTGTTATATTTTCCTGCGGCAAGAGGCTTAACTCAAACTGAGAGCCGGGTTCGAGTGTAATATTTCCGTCATCGCAGCTCATACCGATTATACTTTTTCCGTCGAATATTCCGTTCAATTCGCCTTTATTGTACTGCAGCATGAGTCTGACAACATCTTCGTATTTTGCAGCCTGAAAATTTTTCTCAGAAACCCCGATTTTTTCAAATTCGATTCCGATTTTTTGAGTTTTTTTACAGCCTGAGAAAAAGCCCTCTGTGAGCTGTTTTTTTTCAAATATTAAATTCTTTTCAACTGGATTTTTTAGCATACGCCTGTCGGTACTTTCATTTTGTAATCAATAAAATTAAGCAGTTTATCCATTAATTTATCCTGAAAACGTGTATTATTGCAGGCATTTATTTCTTCTATAAAGTAACAGGGGCTTGTGACGTTTATTTCAATAACATGTTCATCTATAACATCCAATCCGACCATGTAAAGTCCTGCTTTGGAGAGTTTTTCTGCTATTTTTTGAGCTTCGGACTTTTCCCGCAGCGTCAATTCAGCATGCCTGAAAAACTCCGAGCTGTGAGTGTTGAATTTAAAATCATTTTTTCCGGGAAGTTTTTTGACACACTCGTCAAAGACATAATCCCCGAGTATAAGCACCCTTTTGTCTCCAAGAGCGGCTCCGCTGAGATATTTTTGCACCATAACAAGCGTTTTTCCGTCGTTAGTAAGATTTGAGATAATTGAATTTTCGTTTTTATCGCCGTTTTTAAGATAATACACCCCGCTGCCAAAGCATCTGTTAAGCGGTTTTATAATTGCTTCGCCTGTTTTTTCCGTAAATTTTCGTATCTCCTCTTTTGAACTTGTCACAATATTTTCGGGTGCAAACTCCGAAAAATAGCTTAAATGAAGTTTTTCATTGAAATTTTTCACGGCATGCGGATCGTTTATAAAGAGAGTTTTTTCCTTATCCGCAAAGTCAAAAACATGGCATGCGTTTATGTAATCCGTATCCACAGGGGGATCCGGTCTGAAAAATACAACATCAAAATCGTTAACCTTACATTTTTTTTCTTCTTTTTCATAAAAAATGTCGTTGTTTTTTACATAAGATTCAAAACAGAAAACTTTTGCCGCAGAATTTTCAATCATCAGCCGGTTTTTAGTGGAAATCGAAACTTTAAAATCCCTGTCCAAAAATTCTTTTATCAGCCAGAAATTAGTCACAAGCCGGTTAAATTCAAAGTATTTCAGCTCAATCTCATCAATTATAAAAAGTATTTTTTTCATATATTTAACTCCCATTAAAAAATATATCAGTTAAACCAAAAATTACAATGATATGGTATGATTAAATCAGTCGATTATAAAAAGGTACGAATTTATGAAATTTTTACACGCAATGATTAGAGTCAGGGATATCAAAAAGTCTCTGGAGTTTTATGAAAATATACTGGGGCTAAAACCCTCGCGAACTCTTGAACTGGAAGACTCAAAACTTCACTATTTAACCGACGGAAATATTGAAATAGAACTCACGGAAAATTTTGAAATACCTGAAAACGGTTATGAAAACGGCAGTGCGTTCGGTCACTTTGCTTTTGAGTGCGACGACCTGGACGCCTTCGGGAAAAGACTTGATAACGCAGGTTTAAAATACCTCTGGGAACCTTTTTTTCTCGAGCAGATAAATACCCGCATTGCTTTTTTGAATGACCCTGACGGTAATGAAATTGAATTAATAGAAAAAAGGAGTTAAAAAATGACAAACTATGTAGACGAGGTGCTTGCCTCACTTAAAGCAAAAAATCCGAATGAACCAGAATTTTTGCAGGCTGCAGATGAGGTTTTGGCGTCAATAAAACCTGTTGTGGACAGACATCCTGAGTACAAGAAAATTGCACTTCTGGAACGTATTGCTGAACCCGAAAGAATCGTTTCATTCCGCGTTCCGTGGGTTAATGACAAAGGAGAAGTAGTAGTAAACAGAGGTTTCAGAGTTCAGTTTAACTCTCTTTTAGGACCCTACAAAGGAGGTTTGAGATTCCATCCGAGCGTAAACCAGAGTATTATGAAATTTTTGGCATTTGAACAAATTTTCAAAAACGCACTGACTGGTCTGCCAATCGGCGGCGGCAAGGGCGGAAGCGACTTTGACCCCAAAGGTAAATCAGATGAAGAAGTTATGAGATTCTGCCAGAGCTTTATGACAGAACTCCAGCGCCACATCGGACAAGACTGCGACGTTCCTGCGGGTGATATAGGCGTAGGTGCCAGAGAAATCGGATTTTTATTCGGTCAATATAAAAGAATTAAAAACAACTACGAAGCAGGAGTTTTGACCGGCAAAGGGCTTGATTACGGCGGCTCGCTCGCCCGTAAAGAAGCAACGGGATACGGTCTTGTCTACTTTATGCGTGAAATGCTCGCAGCAAACGGCAAAAACCTTAAAGGTAAAACCGTTATCATCTCCGGTTCCGGAAATGTTGCGATATACGCTTGTGAAAAGGCTGTTGAATACGGTGCAAAAGTAGTTGCAATGAGCGATTCAAACGGTGTTATTTACGATGCGGACGGAATTAAGCTCGACACGGTTAAACGCCTCAAAGAAGTTGAAAGAAAGAGAATTAAAGAATACGTAAACTTCCACCCGCAGGCAAAATACATCGAAACCACAAATAAAGACGAGTCTCCGATTTATGAAATAAAAGCGGACATTGTACTTCCATGCGCAACACAAAACGAGATTAACCTCAATTCAGCTAAAAAGCTTGTTGCAAACGGAGTTGAGGCTGTCGGTGAAGGCGCAAACATGCCCAGCACAAAAGAGGCAATCGAATACTTCCTTGAAAAAGGTGTTCTTTTTGCTCCGGCAAAAGCTGCAAACGCTGGCGGTGTAGCTACTTCAGCGCTTGAAATGAGCCAGAACAGCATGAGATACTTCTGGACATTTGATGAAGTCAATGCAAAACTTGACAATATTATGACAAACATATTCAAGGCTTGCAAAGATGCAGCGGAGGAATACGGACTCGGTACAAATTATCTTGCGGGTGCAAACATTGCGGCATTCAAAAAAATAGCTGACGCAATGGTTTCGCAGGGTATTATATAAAAAATCTCTTAATATCAAGTTACGCGGAAACAAAAATGTTTCCGCGTTTTTATTGCGCCTGAAAGCATGCCGGCGGCGCAGTACACATCCCCCTTGAGTTTATAAAAATTTTAACAATTTTTACATTAATGCTTGCACTTGGTTTGTTTTTGATAAAATAATGTGTGAACAAAAGAGGCAAATATGCAGCTAGAATTTTTATATTCAAAAATACACAGAGCAACGGTTACGGACGCAAATCTTGAATACGTAGGTTCTATAACCATTGATGAAGAACTTATGGAAGCAGCAAAACTTTTGGAAGGTCAAAAAGTCGATATCCTCGATGTAAATAACGGTGAAAGATTTCAAACATACGTTATAAAAGGAAAACGGGGAAACAGAGACATTTGCCTGAACGGTGCCGCTGCGAGAAAGGTTCAAATAGGAGACAAGGTTATTATCGTGTCTTACGCGTCTATGACCCTTGAAGAAAAGGCAAAATTTACACCGTCCGTTGTCATGGTAGATGACAAAAATAATATTATCAAACATTAATCGCAAAAAAAATTATTCACAGGTTTTCTATCCTGTAAAAATTTTTAAAACGGCTTAATTGTCTAACGGTATCAGATAATAAGGATGATAAAATTGCAAACTCTACTCACTCCCCAAAAAGTATCCGGAACCCCGAAAATCATCTCTCAGTTCGCTGAAATGAGGCTAAAGCGAATTTTTGAAGAAGATATGCGCTCTGAAAATCCGGTCATACTTAGAATAAATGACGCTGTCATAAAAAAGATATCGAGATTTCTGTCAGGAGAGATGAAGCGCTCATGTGCAATCGGAATTGCGGGCGAAACAGCCAGCGGCAAATCCACTATAACACTCGACATAATAGATACAATAAACGCATTTGCTCAGGAATTTGAGCTCGAAAATGCCGTTACAAGAATCAATACAGACGACTACTACTACGACCGCTCCGACATGGTTAAAAAAGCCGGAAGTTTTGCGGAGTTTGCAAAACACTACGACCTTGATGTTCCCGAGGCGCTGGAGCTAGAACTTATGCACAAGCACATAAAACAGCTTGTCTTTGGTCACGAAGTTCTGCTTCCCGAGTACGACATGTCCGGTACAGCAATACGCAGAGATTCCGTTAAGCCGGCTAAACCCTCAAAGGTGATTATCTCGGAAGGTCTTTTTACACTTACAGAAAAGGTTGCTGACGCATTTGACTTAAAAATCTACGTTGATGTCAGACACAATGTGCAAAAAGACAGATTTTACAAACGTGCTCTCGAAAGACATCTCGGCGATTCTGCAGACGAAGTTTACAAAAATGCCTCAGACAAAGCCAAAATTTACATAAAACCAACTATGAAAACTGCTGACATAGTTATCTCGGGTGAAGCAGACAGACACAGTTATAAGAAGCTTATTGCAAAAATTCTGTGCTTTATTCAAGAGCAATATTTTAATAAACCGGTGTAAGTCATGAAACTCTGTGTGTCGCAAGGTACTTTCAATCCGATTCATAATGCTCATTTACGGGTATGTGAGTATGCGCTTGAACATTTTAACTTTGACAAGGTGCTTTTAATACCTGCCTACAAACCGCCGCACAAAGACACAGGACTTTCAGAAGCAAGGCTCGATATGGCACGCCTTGCCGCTCAGGATATGACAGGTGTCGAGGTTAGTGACATTGAATACAAAAGAGAAAAAAAATCATATACTTATGATACGATTGCAGAATTGTACAAACAGTACGACGTCACAGGCAAAATACATTTTTTGATTGGCACTGACGCTTTTAAAAACATAGAAACCTGGTACAGAGCTGACGAGCTTAAGGAGCTTGTGCACTTTATCGTCTTTTTAAGAGGCTCGCTCAAAGATTACGAAAAAAAATACTTTGAAAAACTGAGACAAAAAGGTTATAATTATGACATAATGAAGCTGCCCTTTTTGGATGTTTCTTCTACAGAAGTCAGAAACAATGTAAAAAACGGGCTGTCTATAGCTAATCTGGTTCCTAAATCAGTAGAAAAGTATATAAAAGAAAATGGTTTGTACAGAATTTAATATTGAAGAAGCAAAAAACTGGTTAAAAGATAATCTGAATGAAGAACGCTACAATCACTCTATCGGCACGATGGAGCAGGCTGTTGAACTTGCCGGCATGCTTAATTTGAATGTTGAAAAAGCAAGAATAGCAGGACTTATGCATGATTGCGCAAAATGTTTTCCGAACGACAAGCTTTTAAAAATCATTCACGATGAACTTACCGATGTACAGGATTATGAACTTGTTAATTACAAGACGCTTCATGCACCGGTAAGCGCATATATCGCAAAAACCGAGTTCGGTATTACAGATCCGGAAATTTTGAGCGCCATACGCTGGCATACTCTCGGAAAAGTAGAGATGACTGATTTTGAAAAAATGATATTTCTCGCTGATAAAATTGAAAAAAACACAAGGAACCAGGAGTTCAGAGACGAGTGCATGGCTTTAATCACCCTGAAAAACGGTTTGAGTCTGGCAATGTTCAGATGTTATCAGGAAACAATAAAAAGCCTTGTCGACCGTAAACTGGCGATTTGCCACATTACTATCAGCGTTTACAACGACTTACTCGCTTCATCAAAAATGGTGTAATTTTAAAATAAGGATTAAAAATGATAATACCGAGCATAGACTTGATGTCAGGGAAGGCTGTCCAGCTTAAACAGGGGGTTGAAAAAGTACTGGAACGAAGTGATGTTCTTGAACTTGCCGCATACTACGGCAGATTCGGCGAACTTGCGGTTATTGACCTTGATGCCGCTGTAGGCAACGGAAACAACGAAGAACTCATAAAGAAAATATGCGCAGTAGCGGACTGCAGGGTCGGAGGCGGTATAAGAACCGTTGAAAAGGCAAAAAGAATGCTTGCAAACGGTGCAAAAAAAATTATTATAGGTACGGCAGCAGATGAGGATTTTCTTTCAAAACTCCCTAAATCAAGACTTCTTGTGGCTATTGACGCAAAAGACGGAAAAGTAACAACGCACGGCTGGACAAAATCAACCAACGAAACGCCTAAAGAGCTTGTGAGAAGGTTTGACAAGTACTGCTCCGGATATCTGTACACCATTGTTGAAAAAGAAGGCATGATGCAGGGCACAAACCTCGAAGCAATAAAAGAAATCCGAAACATGACTACAAAAGAGCTTGTTGCCGCAGGCGGCATATCGACTGTCGATGAAATAGTCGAGCTGCAAAAAATAAACGTACACACACAGCTAGGCATGTGCATTTACACAGGCAAAGTCAGTCTCGAAGACGCATTTACAAAATGTCTCGACTTTGAAAAACGCTACGGCTATTTGCCGACGGTTGTGCAGGATGTTGATACAAAACAGGTGCTTATGCTTGCGTATTCTACGCCCGAGTCTGTCAGAAAAGCTTTGTCAACCGGAATTGCCACTTATTTTAGCCGTTCAAGAAATAAAATATGGGTCAAGGGCGAAACCTCCGGAAACACTCAAAAACTTCTAAGCGCGCGTTTTGACTGCGACAGAGATGCCCTGCTGTTCAAAGTAAAGCAGAAGGGCAACGCCTGCCACCTCGGGCGCTATTCTTGTTTCGGAGACAAAGAATTTACAATTGAAGATTTGTACTCGCTTTTGCTCGACCGCAAAAAGCTTCTGCCCGAAGGATCTTACACAACAAAACTTTTTGAAGACGAGTTTTATTTAAAACGAAAAATTATGGAAGAAGCCTTTGAGTCAGTGAATTTTGAACAAGGCGACGGTCTTGAATGGGAAGCGGCAGATCTTGCTTATTTTATGCTCACATTTATGGCAAAACACAACGTCACTCCGCAAGATATTTTAAACAACCTTGCCTCAAGAGCAAAGTGATTTATATGACTGTTTTATAGCCCACCCCCCAATAGGGAGAAAATGAAATAAGAGCATAGACAAAATCTATCCCCGGGTGAGAAGGAATAAAAACGTAAACCGGACGGGGGGGTATCCCATTTTAAGCGCACATTGCTATTTCGACTGTTTTTTCTTCGGCGCAGCGGGTATGTTAGAACGCCTTTCCGCGGTGCCTTGAATACGTTTTACAGATATAACTTCAGGTATGGACTGGAGTTTTGCAATGACATCCCTGAGCCGGTTTATATTGTCGACTTCTATGCCCATTTCAATAATACCGATTTTTTTTGCTGGGTTGGATTTTATGTTTGCATATGCAATGTTTGTATTACAGTCAGCGAGCTGTATCATAACATCTTTTAAAATTCCGAGTTTGTCTTGAACATCAATTCTGATTGAGGCGACATACGTTTTGTTTAAGTTCGTATCCGCCCATTTAATGTTCATATAGCGTTCTTCCGGGATATGTTCAAGAAGCGGACAATCAATCCTGTGGACAGTTACGCCTTTGCTTCTCGTTACAACGCCGATAATCGGTTCTCCGGGAATCGGAGTGCAGCATTTTGCAAAGTTGTAGAGCATTCCTTCAAGCCCGACAATATCGTTTTTGGATTTTTTTGTTTTAGAATGTGAAATAACAGGCTGTTCTTCATCTTCAGGCTTTTTAATACGGTTTATAATTTTGTTGACCGTCGTTTCGCCATAACCGAGAGCTGCAAAAAGGTCGTCTTGCGATGAGTAATTCATCTGCAGCGCAATCTCTTTCAACTCACCGGATTTAAGCAGTTCGTCAAATTTTTGCTTTGTAAGTTCAGCTTCAAGCATACTCTTACCAAGCTGCAGATGCTGTTCTTTGTTGTTTTTCTTGTACCACTGCCGGATTCTTGACTGTGCAAGTTTTGTTACGACAAAATTCAGCCAATCCAGTTTCGGCGTACCGTTTTTCGACGTCATAATCTCAACAATATCACCATTTTTCAGCTTTGTATCGAGCTGCGCTATGCGTCCGTTAATAAGTGCACCGGTAATCTTAAACCCGACATCCGTGTGTATTCTGAACGCAAAGTCAACCGGCGTCGCATTTACCGGCAAATCAATAACGTCACCCATAGGCGTGAATGCAAAAACCTGGTCTGAGAACAAATCGAGCTTTACACTTTCAACATATTCAGCAGCATTGCGCGTTTCTTTGTCCATTTCCGCAAGTTTGCGCATCCAGGAAAAGCACATGTCCTCTTTCGTGACAGCTTTTGAGCCGACTTCTTTGTACTTCCAGTGCGCAGCAACACCGTATTCAGCCACCTGATGCATTTCATGCGTTCTGATTTGAACTTCAATCGGTTTTGACTTCGGACCCAGCACCGAGGTGTGAAGTGAGCGGTAAAGATTGCCTTTGGGCATTGCTATATAGTCTTTAAAGCGTCCCGGAATCGGCTTAAACTGCGAGTGTATAATTCCAAGCACTTCGTAGCACTCGTTTACTGTATTTACAATTACTCTGACTGCAGAAATGTCATAAAGGTCGTGAAATGCAATGTTCTGGCGTTTCATTTTACTGTAAATCGAATAGTAGTGCTTTGAACGACCTGAGATTTTGGCTTCTATGTGGTTTTGCTTAAGCATTTTGTCAATTTTCTCAATCAAAACCTGTATTGTTGCGTCACGCTCCGCCTTTTTCAACGCAACAAGCTGTGCTATTTCAAAATACTTTTCAGGGTTAAGGTACCTGAGAGAGAGGTCTTCAAGCTCTGCCTTAATTTTACCGATACCAAGACGGTTTGCAAGCGGGGCAAATATATCAAGCGTCTCCTGCGCTATTCTCTGCTGTTTTGCCGCAGCCATGTAGTTTAAGGTGCGCATATTGTGAAGTCTGTCAGCGAGTTTCAAAAATATAACCCGTACGTCATTTGCCATTGCAATAAACATACGCCTAAAGTTCTCTGCCTGACGTTCTTCTTTTGACTTAAACTGGAGTTTTCCGAGTTTTGTAACGCCCTGTACAAGGTTTAGAACATCCTCGCCGAAAAGCTCTTTAATCTCCTCGGGCTTTGTGTCGGTGTCTTCTATAATATCGTGCAAAAGAGCGGCAATGATAGTATTTTTGTCAACCATGAGGTCAATAAGTATTTTTGCAACCTCAACAGGATGTATAATGTAAGGCTCCTCGCTAATGCGATACTGACCCTCGTGAAGTTTTGCCGCGTAGTCAAATGCGCGTTTTATGTCCGCTATGTCCGCTTCCGGGCGATGCTGAGCCTCTAATAACTCTCGTATTTCATCGAATAAAGATGTATCTGTCATAAATTTTATTGTACACTTATAATGTAGAGTGTACAAGTAGATTTTTAAGGATTTTATGAAAGAAGAACTTTTTAAGGAAAAAGATAACGGTGTACTTTTGAAAATAAAAGCTGTCCCAAACTCCTCTAAAAACCAGTTCTGCTGCGT
Organism: Candidatus Gastranaerophilales bacterium; assembly: GCA_944326475.1. Taxonomy (GTDB): domain Bacteria; phylum Cyanobacteriota; class Vampirovibrionia; order Gastranaerophilales; family Gastranaerophilaceae; genus CALUPY01. Next base: position 24,296 of record CALVEC010000001.1, on the reverse strand, counting down.
GTTAGACGGTGCACTCAAGGTTAAAATAAAGGCGCCTGCTGTTGAAAATAAAGCAAACGAGGAACTTGTAAAATTTATTGCAAAATCACTCAAAGTTCCTAAATCTGCAGTCTCTGTCGAGTCAGGCAATACGTCAAAGGTTAAGATTGTTTATATTAAGTCATGCAGTCTTGCACAAATAAAAGATTTTTGTGATAATATTATAACAGCGGGCGGGCAGTAGTGTTTTGCAGCAACGTTGATGCGGTGATTTAGACAGCTTTGACCCTCAAATACAAAAACAGATAGGATATGACATGCTAACAGCACTTTGGATTATACAAATTATTTCAGCATTGCTTTTGATACTACTCGTGATTATTCATTCACCGAAAGGCGATGGAATTGCCGGTATAGGCGGTGCTTCTCAGGTGTTTTCTTCACAGAAAAATGCTGAATCAGGTTTGAATAAATTGACGATGTATGTTGCTATTGTATTTTTTGTAACTACATTTTTGACCGGTTTTAATTTCTTTAATTAAGTTTGCGCAGGGTACAGGAGTATTTGTACTCTTAAAAGCTGACCAAAGGCAACGCCCCTCGTGAGCAAGGTTGACGATGCTGGATTTGCGAAACAAATTTCATAACAGCAACCCGTAGCAAAAATTTTTCTGTTCCGTTTTAAAATTGTTATGCAAAGCATTAACACTTTTTTAAATTTTAATGAAAAATACACTTTCTCAAACACATTGCAGCAAAATAAGCAGCCGCAAAAAACTCAAAAAAGCGTAGACTGCTATGGGAAAAAGCCTTTTCTCGATGCACTTATAAATGAGACAAAAAAAACTGCAGACAGAGAAACGAAACCGCGCAAAATCGGTTTTTTTAAAGCAATGAGTTCATTGACCTATCTTATGCCCTGGACGGCACTCGGCACATACGAACTGATAAAGTCGTTTAGATTTTATAAAACTGTCAAAAATATGTCTATTGCAGATAAAATTGCAAAGGTTCCGGCATTAAGGAACAAATTTTTAAAAGAGATAGCATTGCTTAACGGAGTTTTGTTATTACTGTCAGCCGGTGTATATAAGTATTGTTCGGCTACTGCCGACAAATATCTTAAAAAGGCGCAAGACAAAGTTGATAATTATAATAAAAAAAATAATGCAAATATAATTTTTAAACCTGATTACAACTCGGCAGATTCCTCGCTTGGCGGAATGAATCCAATGTCTGGCATTTTAACGGTTGACGCAACAATGACTGTTGACCCGATTATGCGAAACACTTACCTGCCCGTTACTGTTGACCACGAACTTGTCCATGCTAAGCAATATTTGATGATTGCAAGACTTGACAATGCCATGGAAAGAATGAATCTGATTATAGCAAAACGTATCGCAAAATCCGCAACTCCATTGCAAAAATTCGGGATAAACGAGATGAAAAAAGAGATAGATGCCGGAATTTCAGACAAATATAAAACAGCGACTATTGATTTTGCAGGTGCAAAAATCAATCTTGTCGATTATGTAAACGCTATTTATACAGTAATGCATAATCCGGATTGCAAAGAAAAGGACATTCCGACCATTGTAAACAAAGAGTTTTATGAAAACGCAAAGAAAATGAAACCATTAACACAGGATGAAAAGCAAAAAGCCGAAGAATATTTAAAGGCGTATGCAAATTATCCGGCAAAGATAAATCTTCTGCCGGGTTCCGATTATAGAAACAATCTGCTTGAAAAAGAGGCATTTGAGGTTGTTCCGTGGTATTTTGTTTGAAAATATGCAGTAATACAGGTTGGGCTTTCTGCAGAAAAAATCCAACGTGTGATTAAAATGTACTCCCCGTCATCTGTGTCAGAAGAAATATTTTCTCTGCTAAAATATTCACACATATTTTTTTGTATTATGATAATTAGTGAAGTAGGAATAAAAACACGAACGTGAGGGACGGAAGATGAGAAAACCGAATATCGCTGTATTAGGCGCAACAGGCGTAGTTGGCAGAGAAATATTAAAGATTCTTGCAGAAGACAAGGTAGAATTTAACGACATAAAATTTCTTGCAAGCTCGAAAAGTGCCGGTAAAAAAATCAAATTTGAGGGAAAAGATTATACAGTGATAGAGGCAACACCGGAGGCTTTTGAGGGTGTAAATATAGTACTTGCCTCGGCAGGCGGCTCAACCTCGCTAAAACTTGCACCGGAAGCAGTAAAAAGAGGAGCTGTTTATATTGACAACTCCAGTGCTTTCAGAATGGATAAAGATGTTCCGCTTGTTATTGCAGGAGTAAACGACGATGACCTCAAAAAACATCACGGAATTATTGCTAACCCGAACTGCTCTACGTCCCAATTAATGCTGGTTTTGAAACCGCTTCACGATTATGCAAACATAAAAAGAATGGTTGTCAGTACATATCAGGCAGTTTCAGGCGCCGGACTCGCCGCAATAAATGAACTTAAAGAAAATACTATCGCAGTAAACGACGGAAAAAGTTTTGAAAATGTAAAATTCAAAAAACCGATTGCATACAATGTTATCCCGCAAATCGATGTATTTTGCGAAAACGGCTACACAAAAGAAGAAATGAAAGTCACAAACGAAACAAAAAAAATTCTGCACCTTGACGATAGTGTCAGAATTGCCTGCACAGCAGTCAGAGTACCTGTTTTCCACGGTCACTCAGAGGCGGTCAATATTGAGTTTGAAAAAGATATTTCACCGGAAAAAGCACGTGAAATTCTGGAAAATGCCTGGGGCGTCGAGGTTGTAGACGATATTGAAAACTACGAATACCCGACACCGAGAGAAGCAGCAGGAAAAAATCCGGTCTACGTCGGCAGAATAAGAAAAGACCTTGTATTTGACAACGGAATCGCCCTCTGGTGTGTTGCAGACAACATCAGAATCGGCGCAGCGCTCAACACTGTCAGACTCGCTGAAAAAGTCATTGAAATGCAGCTTTTTTAATTAAGCGCATACCCGGAGAAAATTATGAAAGAACTGAAAGAAAAATTTATACCCGTATCTGAGTTTGATTACGAACTTCCGAAAGAACTTATTGCCCAAACACCCTCAGATAAAAGAGAAAACTCAAGAATGATGGTGTTGAACAGACGGGAGGAATCAATTGAGCACAAGCATTTCTACGATATAGTTGATTACTTTGGTGAAAATGATGTTATAGTGCTGAATAATACACGCGTCATACCGGCAAGACTCTACGGACACAAGGAAACCGGCGCACTGCTTGAAGTTTTTCTTTTGAAACAAATAGCCGGCAAAACCTGGCAGGTTCTCTTAAATCCCTCAAAACGCGTTAAAGAGGACATGATTATAAAAATCTCCGATGAACTGTCTCTCAAGGTATTGACCCGTGAAGATCAGGGGAAATGGCTTGTAGAAATGTTTTATGACGGAAATTTCTATGAGATACTGGACAGAGTCGGCAAAATCCCGCTTCCGCCTTACATTGAAAGAAGTTTGACCGACGACCAGCTCAAAAACCTTGACTACGAAAGATATCAAACAGTTTATGCGCAACGTCGAGGTTCGGTTGCCGCCCCGACTGCAGGTCTGCATTTTACAAGTGATATTTTGAAAAAGCTTGAAAACAGAGGCACACAGATATGTTATGTGACGTTAAACGTTGGGCTTGGCACATTCAGACCGGTTAAGTCAGAGAATATTCTTGAACATAAAATGGATTCCGAGGAGTATGAAATCTCTAAAGAAACCGCAAAAATAATCACTGACGGGGTTAAAGCCGGCAAAAAAATTACCGCAGTCGGCACAACAACCGTACGAACCCTTGAAACCTGCATGCAAAAATTCGATGAAATACTTGAAGTCATTGATGATTCGACATTATTTATTTACCCGGGCTTTAAGTTCCGGATTGTGGACAGACTGCTCACTAATTTTCACCTGCCTAAATCAACTCTGATTATGCTCGTGAGCGCCTTTGCAGGAAAAGATTTTGTGTTCAGAGCTTACGATGAGGCTGTTCGTGAAAAGTACCGGTTTTACAGCTACGGCGACTGCATGTTGATAAATTGAAACTCACGCCGGATTCACTATCTTCATGTTCAACATCTTACCGGCGCGGCGTTCAGCGCAAAACGCCAAGAGTGTATGATGATGAACACACAGGAATGTCACTGCGCACCTGATTTGACGCTTCAGGATGACGCACTATTTTATGCTGTCTCCGTAGCCAAACGGGGGTTACAGGGGGTGTCCCCCTGTCGGGCGGAGCCGTCGGTTAGAGCTTGTTAGAACACCCGTAGCCGGTTGCCCCCTTACGGGTCACTCCCCACCCTACCCCTCCCCAAGTTGGGGAGGAAGGACTCCGTCCGGAAGGTGACTAAATGTCACGTTACGGATGGAGGCAGGCTAAGTGAGAAACGAAGTTTCTCCGTGCCGTATAAAAATTAAAAGAGAACTCCTTCCCCGACTTGGGGAAGGTTGGGAAGGGGAACGGCATGATGTTAAATAAAATTTATCCGGTCTTGTGCCGGAAAATTTTCGTTTAAAGACTCTACAAGCTCTTTCGGTCTGCGCCTGTTTTCTTTTCTTTGGTTCGTTTCTTTTCTTTTGCATGCGCAATTCAAAAGAAAAGAAATGAACGTTCAAGAAACTTGTCCGATATAATTTTTCGATTTGCACTCTGCATGCCGGGTTCAGCGGATTTCAACGAACTTCAGAGATTATTACAGCAATCGGCGTTTGTACAGATGCCGAAACAAGTGTCTTGGATTAGTTGCATCTTACCGATACGGGGTTGAGGACCGGTGATTTATATCGATTTATTTTTATGCTAAATTATTGTTATGTTCACAGGAATTGTAGAAGAAACAGGTAAAATCATTGCTGTCAGGACAGAACACAGCTCAGCACTCATAAAAATAGGCGCGTCTGTTGTTCTTAACGGAACAAAAATCGGTGACAGCATTGCTATAAACGGCGCCTGCCAGACTGTAATTGCCATAGGTAAGGACTGGTTTGAAGTTTTTGCGTCCTATGAAACGCTGAAACTCACAAATCTTTCGGCACTAAAACCCGGTGACACCGTCAATCTCGAACGCGCATTAAGACTATGTGACAGGCTTGGCGGTCATTTTGTGAGCGGGCATGTTGATGCAAACGCACAGTTTGTCTCCCAAAAAAAACAGGGAGAGGCGGTTGAGATGACGTTTAATGCACCCAAAGCGCAGCTCAGACAGATTGCCCACAAAGGTTCGGTTGCGGTTGACGGCGTAAGCCTGACTGTCTCAAATGTGACAGAATCGGGATTTTCGGCTGCTGTAATCCCGCATACCATTGAAAATACAACGTTGAAGCTTTTACAACCCGGTGACAAAGTCAATCTCGAGACAGATTTGCTATGCAAATATGTTGAAAAATATTTATCACCAGACCATAATAAGAACACACTGGATATCGATTTTTTAAAAGAGAACGGGTTTTTCTAAAAATGTTAAACACAGAGTCCAATATAAAATACAGATTTGATACAATAGAAAGCGCAATTGAGACCATAAAAAACGGCGGTATGGTAATTGTTGCCGACGATGAGTCTCGCGAAAACGAGGGTGACTTGATTTGTGCCGCAGAAAAAGCAACACCCGAAGCCGTAAATTTTATGATTACAGAGGCAAAAGGCATTCTCTGCGTACCGCTTACACCGGATAAAGCAAAAAAACTCGGGCTTAACCAGATGGTTCAAAACAACACGGATGTCAAAGGTACCGCTTTCACGCAAAGTGTAGACGCTGACCCTAAATACGGCGTAACAACCGGTGTTTCGGCATTTGACAGGGCAAAGACAATTCAAATTATGGCGTCAGAAACTGCAAAGCCCTCTGACCTGAGACAGCCCGGGCATGTATTTCCGCTTATTGCTAAAAGAGGCGGCGTGTTGGAACGTGTCGGACATACGGAAGCTACAGTTGACCTGTGCAGGCTTGCCGGTTTAAAAGAAATCGGTATTTGCTGCGAGATAGTAAATCCGGACGGCTCTATGGCGCGCAGGGATGACTTACGCGCGTTTGCCGACAAGCACAACCTCAAATTCATTACAGTTGCAGACCTTATAGCCTACAGGCTTAAAAACGAACGGCTTATAAAACGCGAAGCGGAAGTCGAATTGCCGACCGCGTTCGGTGATTTTAAGCTAATAGGCTACAGGCATAAACTGACAGGACAAGAGCACGTTGCACTCCTAAAAGATGACGGCTCCGATAAAATTCCGATGGTCAGAATGCACAGTATCTGTCTTACGGGCGACACATTTCACAGTTTGCGATGCGACTGTAACAGCCAGCTTCAAAATTCCATGAAAATGATTAACCAATACGGAAAAGGCGCCGTAGTCTACCTTATGAACCACGAGGGCAGAGGCATTGGTATTGTAAATAAAATAAAAGCCTATGCACTGCAAGACCAGGGACAAGACACTGTGGAGGCAAATATATCCCTCGGGTTTGCGTCAGACCTGCGGGAATACGGTGACGGCGCGCAGATACTGCTTGATTTAGGTTTTAAAAAATTCAAATTAATTACTAATAATCCTCAAAAAATTATCGGGCTTGAAGGATACGGGCTTGAGATTGTTGAGAGAATACAGGTGGAATCAGAGTTCACAAAGTACAACAAACGCTATCTTTGCACCAAAGTGAACAAAATGCACCACCTTCTTAACACAGCCGGCATGGAGCAATAGAATGGCAAATATTTTATTATACAAAGTTTGTGAATACAGTGAAGAATATAAAAAAGTCTTTAGGGGCGTATATGAAGACTTTAGAAGTAAGTCGTTTTCGGACTACAAATTTGAGCTTGAACCGCTTGAATATGATGATTTTATAAATGCAGTAAACGAGGGGCTTATTAAGTGTCTTATTCTTCTGGAAGACGAAGTACCCACAGCGTTTATGGTATACACAACAGAAATCAGCGAGGCGCTTGAGCTTAACCTTATTCACTGTCTCGGCGGCGAGGAATTAAACCTTAAACGCAAGCTTTTAATGGAACGATATCTTGAACTAAACAAAGATATGCTCAAAGAAAAAGTCACGACTTATCCTATGCTGGGAAGCCAGTCAGCTTTTGTTGAAGAAATTACTAACTACGGCTTTAAACTCGTAGGACTAGCTGTTGTAAGGTTTATGTTTGCAAACCAATCCTCCGTGGATATATTTAAGTCCTACACCCCAAAACCGCTTCCGCACGGCTATACAATCGGTCCCTGGAAAGATATTTATTTTAATAAAAGCGTAAATATAATTAACGACGCTTTCAAACACACGTCTGACGCGCTTTTTGACACAAGATTCCTTTCCAAAGAGGGCTGCAAAGACATAATTGACAAGCTTGTAACAGGCATTTACGGAACATTCCTGCCGGATTGTACGAGTGTGCTTTTGTATAAAAATGAACCTGTAGGCATTTGTTTTGCAAATATAACAGGCGGAAAAATCGGAAATATACCGCTTGTCGGACTAGTACATAAGCACAGATACAAAGGTTTCGGCGAAACTCTGCTTCATAATACCCTGAAAATTGCGCTTGAAAATCATGCAGATACCTTAAGCGAGCTAAACGCCAGCACTGAAACTGACAACTATCCGGCAATCCGCATGTACAGACGTCTCGGATTCAAAGAGGATTACTGCTATCCGCAGGCATACAGACCGATTGAAAAGTAATCAAACAAGCTCAGAATGACGTAAGTTTTTTGTTTAAAAATGTATTTACTTGACTCAAAGGCTTCTTATGATTGATAATTGAGTTATGCAAAGCCGCGAGAACATAATCAAAACAATAGAACAAAAAGAAATAAAATTTATTTCTCTGCAATTTACCGATATAAAAGGACAGATAAAGAGCCTTGAACTACCGGTAAACCAGATTGAAAAGATTCTGGATAATAAAATTACCTTTGACGGCTCGTCAGTATCCGGATTCAGAGAAAATGAAACAATGGATTTGGTTTTTCACCCGGATATCGAGACATTTAAAGTTTATCCCTCAAATATTGCGAAACTTAGAAACACTGCGCGTTTTATCTGCGACATATACAACTCGGACGGAACACCGTTTGAGGGCTGCCCTCGCGGCTGCTTAAAGAGAATAATAGAAAAAATGAACACTGAATACGGATACACAATGAATATCGGTCCGGAGGCGGAATTTTTTCTGTTCAAAACAGATAATGCAAACAATATTTTGAATAACGTGTATAACCATGTGGGGTACTATGACCTGAATGCAGAAGAAAACACTGAGGAAGTTTTGAATCAGATGGTTATTGCGATGGAGGCTATGGGGCTTAAGTTTGACGCAATCCATCACGAAGCGGCGCCTTTGCAGTTTGAAGTTGATTTGGAATATGATAATATTCTAAAAACAGCCGACAATCTTTTGACATTTAAGCATATTGCAAAAATGACTGCCGGTATGTACGGATTTTGCGCATCTTTTATGCCAAAACCGCTCTACGGTGTAAACGGCTCCGGTCTGCACTTAAATATCTCACTTGAACGAAACGGTGAAAATGCATTTTACAACCCTGAAAATGTCTACAGACTCTCAAAAGAGGCGCTGTTTTCAGTAGGCTCACTGCTCAAGAATATTAACGGTATTACAGCAATACTTAACCCTACCGTAAACAGCTATAAAAGACTTGTGAGAGATTATGAAGCGCCGGTTTATCTTGCGTGGTCAGTAGTTACAAGAAGCGCGCTTATCCGCATTCCGCAAAAAAGAGGCGCAGCAACGAGACTTGAGCTGCGTTCTCCTGATTTCAGCACAAACCCGTATCTCGCATTTGCAGTGCTTTTGCAGACCTGTATCGACGGGATACGCAATGAAACAGACCCGCCAAAGCCAATTGAAAAAAATCTGTTTGCACTCTCCTCTAATGAAATAAAAATGCGAAAAATAAAATGCCTCCCGCGTAACATGTTCAGCGCACTGGAAAATTTTGAAAAGAGCATGCTTTGCAGGGCGGCACTGGGTAATTACATATTCAACGAATTTTTAGAAACAAAGCGTAAAGAGTGGAAAACTTACAGAAAGCAGGTAACTCCCTGGGAAATTAAAAATTACATGGAAGTTTAGTATTTTTATTATATAATTTTCAAGGATATTTATGGAGTTAAACAGAATGGAAAAAATCGACAGACAACATCCCAAAGAACAGGATCCAAAAATCAGAAGGACGAATTTTGAAGCGGTTGAGAGCAATTTTACGCCGGAACAGGCAAGTCTTGAAGCGTCAAGATGTTTGAATTGCAAAAATCCGCGCTGTGTTCAAGGATGTCCGGTCAATATAAAAATTCCGGAATTTATACAGGCAATTAAAGAGAACAATCTTGAAAAAGCCGGAGATGTTATCCGTGAAACAAGCCTTCTGCCTTCCGTTTGCGGAAGGGTTTGCCCGCAGGAAAGACAGTGCGAAGGAAACTGCGTGCTCGGAATAAAAGGAAAACCCGTTGCAATAGGCGCACTTGAAAGATATGTAGGCGACAATACAGACGCAAAAAATGATATAAAACCCGAATGCGGTAAAAAAGTAGCAATTGTCGGCTCGGGATGTGCCGGTATTACAGCAGCTGCAGACCTCAGAAAACTCGGATACGACGTAACCGTTTTTGAAGCTCTGCACAAACTGGGCGGCGTTTTGAGATACGGTATTCCGCCATTCAGACTTCCGAGAACCGTACTTGACAGAGAATTAAATTCTCTCAAAAACATCGGGGTTAAGTTCTACAAAAATGTAATCGTCGGTAAATCAATCACTATTAATCAGCTTAAAAAAGATGGCTATGACGCTATATTTTTATGCTCAGGCGCAGGGCTGCCAAAAATGCTCGGCGTGCCCGGAGAAAACTTAAACGGAGTTTACAGCGCTAACGAATTTTTAACAAGAGTTAACCTTATGCACGCAAATGACCCGGAAACACCCACGCCATTGAGAGTCGGACAGAAAGCAGCAATAATAGGCGGCGGCAACGTAGCGATGGACGCAGCCAGAACCGCCGTGCGTGTAGGTTATGAGGATGTTTACATTATATACCGCCGTACGGAAGCCGAACTGCCGGCACGTCTGGAAGAAATCAGGCATGCAAAAGAAGAAGGTGTTATTTTTAAATTTCTTCACTCACCTGTGGAAATACTTGGTGAAGACGGCTATGCAAAAACACTGAGGCTTGAAATTATGGAGCTTGGGGAACCTGATGAAAGCGGAAGAAGAAAACCTGTTCCGACAGGTAAAACTGAGGATATGGAGTTTGATACGGTTATTGTTGCACTTGGCACGGGACCGAATCCGATTATCCAAAAATCCGCTGAAAACGAAGGACTGGACTTGGAAACAAACCCGAAAGGCTATATAATTGTGAATCCAGAAACCGGAGAAACATCAATAAAAGGGGTATATGCCGGGGGCGACGTTGCGCCGGTCGGCGAGTCCAATGCCATAAACGCAATGGGCGCAGGCAAACGCGCAGCAAAAGCTATTGACAGCTATCTAAAAACCTTGAATTAGCGGATTTCCGTACGGACGACACGACCGAAGGGAGTTAGTCCGGGGAGCGAGGCTCGAAGCGAGTACTGGCGAAGCCAAACGAGCGACAGAGCTGAGCGGGAAGGAAATTCGCTTCAGGATGACGTACTATTGAAAGTAAAAATACACATTCTTGACACCCACGCCCTACCATCTCCTCAAGGGGGAGAGGGTTAAATTTGAATTTATCCCGGCAGAGCTGCGTATTCTCTCACGTTGAGCGTACGCATTGCATTTAATATTGCAATTACAGCCACGCCGACATCAGCAAACACAGCACCCCACATTGTCACCATGCCGGACGCCCCGAGAATCAGGAACAGAGCCTTGATTCCAAGTGCAAATACTATATTCTGCTTAACGATACGGAGTGTTTTTCTTGATATTTCAATTGCTGCAGCAATTTTTGAGGGTTTGTCGTCCATAATAACCACGTCAGCCGCCTCAATGGCAGCATCAGAACCAAGTGCACCCATTGCTATACCAACGTCAGCTCTGGTTAAAACCGGTGCGTCGTTAATACCGTCACCCGTGAAAATAACGCTTTTGCCGTTTTCTTTTGCAGCAATTATTTCTTCAAGTTTTTCAACCTTTTCATCAGGCAGCAGCTCTGCATGCAGGGTGTCTGCACATAACTTTCTCTGCACGTTTTGAGCTGCTTTGAGCGTGTCGCCCGTCAGTATTGTAATATTTTTTGCATATTTTTTCAGAGCGCAGACTGCTGCTTTTGCGTCATCTTTAACTTCGTCGGATATTACAATATAACCGCTGTATCTGCCGTCAATTGCTGTATACACCACAGTTGCGCCGCATTCGATTTTTTCGTGGGAAATGTGATACCGTTCAAGCAGCTTTGAGTTTCCGGCAAGAACCTGCTTGCCGTTAACTATAGCTTTTATGCCGTTTCCTGCGATGTCTTCAATCTCATTTACTTCATTGCAATCAAAAGATTTGCCGTACGCCTCTCTTATTGAAGCCCCAATCGGATGGGCAGAAGCGCTTTCTGCAAGAGCTGTGTATTTTAAAAGTTCTTCTTTTGAAATATTTTCAGGGTGGATTTCTGTTACTTTGAAAACACCTTTGGTGAGTGTTCCGGTCTTGTCAAATACGATTGTGTCTGGGTTTGCAAGCAATTCAAGATAACTGCTCCCTTTAATCAATATACCGCATTTTGAAGCTCCGCCGATTCCTCCAAAAAAGCTGAGCGGCACAGAAATAACAAGTGCACAAGGGCAGGATATAACAAGAAATGTTAATGCTCTCTGAAACCAAACAGAAAACTCTGCACCTTCAATCACAAGCGGCGGCAGCAGCGCAAGAACCACTGCTCCGGCAACGACTGCCGGGGTGTAGTATCTTGCAAATTTTGTTATAAAATTTTCGGTCTTAGCTTTTTTTGCGCCGGCATGCTCAACGAGTTGTAGAATTTTTGAAACCGTAGATTCTGAAAACGGCTTTGTTACTTTTATCTTTAAGTAACCGTCAAGGTTGATACAGCCGCTTATTGCAGTGTCTCCGGCACTGACTTTCTTAGGAGCGGATTCTCCGGTCAGGGCTGCTGTATCAAGTGAGGCGCTTCCGTCGATTATATCACCGTCTAAAGGTATTTTTTCACCTGTTTTTACAACAATAATATCTCCCGCTTTTACTTCGTTAGGGGCGCATTTTATAAGCCTGCCTTCTTTTTCAAGGTTTGCATAATCAGGTCTTATGTCCATGAGTTCTTTTATGGAGTGTCTCGATTTTTCAACAGCTCTGTGCTGGAAATATTCGCCAATCTGGTATAAAACCATAACCATAACAGCTTCCGGATACTCCCTAATTGCTAATGCACCGGCTGTCGCTATACTCATAAGAAAATTTTCATCAAAAATGTTCCCCTTGAATATGTTTTTCACAGCCCTTAACACCACGTCAGCGCCCGCCAGCAGGTATGCTGCAAAAAATATGGCAAACCTTAAAGGCTCATCAAAATGAAAAATCATTGCTGCCGCAAAAATTGTCAGCGCTGCAATTATGCGCTTAACAGGTGATTTTTTGTTATGGTTGTGTTCGTGATGTTCGCACATATTAAACTCCTTTTGTTTTAACAATTGAACAACTATTCAATTATATTTATATTATAGTTGAGCAATTGTTCAATTGTCAATATTTTCAATCCAAACTTTTTACATTTCTTATTATAGTTGAATAATTATTCAACTATGGTATAATCTTTATACAGGAGCCTTGATATGGAAATTAAAAAGACAGATTGTGAAGCAATAAACATTGATATTGTGAATATGGTAAAGCCGAACATGCCTGAAATGAGCACGCTTTATGAGCTTTCCTACTTCTTTAAGATTATGGGTGACAGCACCAGAATCCGGCTTTTATGGGCACTTGAAGAAAGCGAGATGTGTGTTGGTGATTTGGCGGTTCTTCTCAATATGACCAAATCCGCTGTCTCGCACCAGTTAAAAGTTTTAAGAACAGCAAAACTTGTTCGTGCACAAAAAAAGGGAAAGAATGTATACTACGCGCTTAGTGACCGGCATGTGGACACAATATTAAAGATGGCGCTTGAACATGTTTGCGAATAAACGTCTAAGCCAAAATATAAATACCGGCAAAAACTAGATACAATACAAAATAAAGTGCAAGAATGCCGGTTAGCCATCTTTTCTGGACGACAGCAAATGTTTCTGCGTCTTTATAACTTCCGCTTTCAAATGCCCATCTGTTTCCGTTCATGCCGAACCAAACACAAACAAGAAGTGCTGTTAGCGGGTTACAAAGCGAGACGAGAGCTATAGCAATCAACGTCCATTCTATTTTATTGCCCAATCCCCACAGAAACGGACAGAGCATTGCACCTATATTCCAGTTGTTTAGTTCGTTATAAAAATCTTCACTGTAAACGCTGTTCATTATTTTTCCCTGCTTATCCAAAAAACCACATTTTATATATCGGCTGTTTTTGTGTTTGGCTTGAGGGGTTGAGCGTTATTTTTTTACAAAACTTCAAAATCATTTCTTACAGAGATTGTTCAAGATATAATAGGGGTTGTGTGTGTATTAAGAAAGGGACTATTTATGAATTTGAGTATCAACACCGCTTATTCAAAACCGGTAAGGTTTAACAGTGCAGCAAAAAGCAGAAATGTGTCATTCGGCGATTTTAGACACTGTGAAGTTAACTATAAAACCGAAAAAATGACGCCTGAAACAAAAGAGCTTCTCGAAAAAGCAAAAGATGTTTATGAAAAAAGCCAGAAAAAGCTTGAATCATCCGTAAAAGAGTTTTATCAAAATCTTGAATGTGACAAAAGTATTGCAATTCAGTATGACAGACTTATCCCTCGCAATCACGTATTGAAAAGCATTCCTGCGCCCTTAAAAGGGTATAGTTTCAGCCCTACCTATGAAGCACTTATGGAGAACGGAAAGGCTGAACGCGCCTATTCTATAGACGCAGGCAGAGATACAAATACTTTTCCGGTGGTTGCTGCAGGTGATGAAATAGGTATGTGGAAAAGAGAATATGACTATATGTACAATAATTACTGGACATATGACTTAAATAAAGACGTTCAGCACAGACTTAAACAGATTATCGAAGTCCATTCAAAGGACGCGAAGCAAGGTTAAGCGGACAACCAGCACCGGATTCTGTTTGCCGAAAGACAACCTTCTCCCTCGCTTCCTAAAGAGCGAGGAAGAACAATTTCTTTCCGGAAAGAACTGCTTAAAACTTAAAATCCTTAAAAACAGATGATTTTCCTTGATTAAATGTGTAATAATAATTATCTTTTAATATGTTTGCACGTTCAATGTGCTTTTTCTGAAATCCCGAAGCTATTTTATTCCTGCAGTAGGGCGTTATAACGTTGCAGGCAAGCACGGAAGCACATATGGTAAACACAGTGCCTATACCGTTTTTCCAGTGAGAAAACGAGTCTGCACTTTTATCCAAAACAGCAAGCGCTGAGTTTAGCACCGCTGAATCAACGCCTGCAAGCTGTCTGTTTGTCTTTAAATTGTTCAGTATTTTTGAGATAGAGCCATGCTGTTTTACAAAATCTTTTAGACTGAGACCGCGTGTATTTATGGCGTTTAAGAAATCAGCCGTGTCTTTTTTTATAAAACTGCCGGATTCTACAAGCCAATCCCCAAGGCTCTTTATGCCCTGAGTTATGGTATAATAAAGACCTACGTTAACAGCGCCGTCCGAGAGTTCTTGAGGGATTAGAAATTTCTTTTCCTTTTTATCAATATTTTTATTTATGCCGATTGCAAAGACCTGCGCCAGAGATGAGAAAACCCAGCCGACAGAACCCCAGTGAATAAGGGATTTCCCGACATCTTTTGAGTAAGTATTCCATGCTTTTTGTATAAGATTTTCAAAGAGGTTAGGACTCATTTTTAACCTCCTTTGCCTTGATGTCAAAGGCTTTTACGAATTTTGTGAAGGTATTTGTCAGATAAACTGTCAAGGGCACGTCAATAAGAAAATTTGTGCCAATCATAACAAGTGTTGCGAGGATTGAACCTAAATTTTTGACGTGGTTGCCGTATCGGTGTTTAAAGTTTTCAGCGGTTAAATCGTCTGTTATTGTTGAAAGTACGGGCGTAAAAATATCTTTCGGTGTTTTTTTTGATATTCCGGTGATTTTTTCGCCGTCTTTTTCGAGTTTGTACCCGCTAAAAGCTTTAACCGCCTTTATACACGCCCATCTCACAAATACTCCGACAGAGGTGCCTGCGATAATTTTTGCGCTAGTTCGTGCAGCAGAAACTTCTCTTGTGTCTTTGTCGACATTTCTGTTTGTAAAGTCAATAACCGGCTGGATTGCAATTGCGCTAAGCCCGAGTATAAAACGCTGCTGAGGCGAGTTTATCTTTTTGCCCGCCCATTCGACTGCATTTATTAAAAATTTGTTATCAACAATCACGGCAACACTTCCACTGAAAATTAGTCTTTATAGTATTAAAACCTGATTTTGATTTTTTTTGCTATTTTCAGTAAAAATTATGAAAAGAAGTGACCTCTTTTTGAATTAAGAGTGATTTCATTGAATGAATACAGACGCGCGGGGCGTTTTGAGCCGGATTTAGTGCATTCATCAAGCTCTTTCAATATTGACAATGCCAAGAATTTTTTTCTGAAGTTTCTTTTGTCCAGTTTTTTGTCAAGAATAAGTTCATAAGTCTTTTGAAGCTCCGTAAGAGTGAATTTTTCAGGCAGGAGCTGGAATGCAATAGGACAAAATTCAAGGCGCTCTCTGACTCTTTTGAGAGAGTATTCTATAATCTCTTTGTGGTCAAAAGCAAGCGGCGGAAGGTCATAGACAGGGTGCCACTGAACTTCCGTGATTTCAGAATTGTCCTCAAATGAAAGTACGATATCGTCAGAGCGAATAAGCGCAAAATAAGCACACGTGATAACCCTTGCTGTCGGGTGTCTGAGCGGGTCGCCAAAGGTGTAGAGCTGCTCTAAGTAAATGTTTTGGACGTTGGTTTTTTCCTTGAGGATTCTTAACGCCGCAGCGTCAATGGTTTCTGATATGCGGATAAATCCGCCCGGAATTGCCCATTTACCTTTAAAAGGTTCGTGTGCACGCTTTACCAGAAGCACTTTCAGCTTTCCGTCTTTAATTGTGAAAATAACTACGTCGGTTGTAACCTCATGTGTTTTTGTTTCTTTGAACATTTACTCTGTCTCGCAATTATTAAAAATTCTTATCCGGCTTATATCGAAGATCGCCTATTTGCGACCTTTTGTACCTTTCTTAATTTTAAATTAAATAGTGTAATTTGTACAAATATATTCAAAAAAGTTTACAATTATGCCCGGTTGTCATGTTATATAAAATAGTATATTATATAAATATACTCTATATCTCAAAAAATGTTTTAAGATAGGATAAGAAAAATAAGTCAACGGGCAAAAATACAGAAGGAGCACTTTGTATGAAAAAGAAAAACTTATTAACTGTTTTATTCGCTGCGGGTATTGCTTTTGCGTCTTTCAATGGTGCTTTTGCTGCCGATAGGTATTTGTGTAATACGGATTCAGGCTACAGATTTTTTTCTCCGGGAATGAGCGAGGAACAATTCTGTTCAACTTCAAAACAGTTTGGTGATTCCGCTTACAGAGAATGTAAGGAGAAAACTTTTCCAATGGTTGAAGAATACTACAGGAAAGGTTTTTGCAAAAAACTCAAAAAAGTTGTATATGACAATGCTGCTAAAGATTCAAAATGTATTGTAGAAATCACTAATGACCCAAAAGACGGATATTTTGTGCAATGCAGCGGACCTGATTCAGCATCACTGCGAGCAGAAATAGAAAAATTGTACAGACGATAATTTTTTGTACAGTCAACTGCACCCGAAAAAACAACTTTACGGCACGGAGAAACATCGTTTCTCACTTAACTTCAGTAAAATGTCAGACTCGGTGCCGCTTGCTTTTTAAACAAAAAAACTCTGCTCATAAGCGGGCAGAGTTTTTTGTTATGATTTTGCGCCTTATGCAATAACTTCTTCTTTGATTTCAGCGGCTTTCGGAGCACATTCAACAATAGCCTTAGCCATAGCAATCATTTCAATTTCAGAGTTAAGCTTGTTTATGCAGGAACCTACACCGATAGCACTTGCGCCTGCTGCGAAAGCCATTGCGGCAGTGGTTGTTGTAATACCTGAAGCTGTCATTACAGGCATGTCAACGTTTCTGACAAGTTCTATTGTGTTGGCAATAGAAACCTGAGCAGTTTCAAGAAGTCCTCTTGCACCTGCACTGTGAGCGTTTGCAATAGCTGCACCTTCTGTCTGGATAAGGTCAATGCCCATTTCTTCAAGAGCTTTTGCCAATTCAATCTGTTCAGCTACTTCAATGTGACCGGGAACCGTAACGCATTTGAAAACTTTTGAACTGCCGATTAAAGCCAGTGTTTCTTTAACAATGTCAATGATTTCCATAGCGGACATTCTCATGCCTTTTTTGTAGAGAGCGTCAAAGTTTCCGACTTCTATAGCATCAGCACCTGCATTAACAGCAGCAGCAAGGTCTTCCGGAACAATTGATGATACGAAAACAGGAAGACTTGTGTTTTCTTTTGCCATTTCAATAATTGCTTTGTCTGCGGCAACGTCTACTGCGCTTGCGCCGGCTTTTTCTGCAGCAATAACAACGCTTTTCACTCTGTCCAAGTCAAAATTGTCAATACCTGCAATAATTTTTACCGCTCTTTTTTCAGCGAGATGTTTTTCAAATAATTTAATTCTTTTCATAAGTAAATTGCCTTTCTCTTATGTCATTTTCCTTAGTTATTATCATTTTCGTCGATATTTGTATTTACGTCAAGTATGCTTTGCTGTACGCTGTTGTCGGTTTTCGGGGTTTCCGGAGCCGGACATTCCGCATCGCTGTCTTCGTCGGGATTTACGATTTTGTTAACCGTGCAAACCGTATCCCCTTCGGAGAGGTTCTGGATTTTAACACCCGTAGCCGGTCTGCCCTGACGTGAAATGCAGTCGGCTTTGATTCTTGAAACAACGCCGTTTGCTGTTACAACCATAATTTCATCGCTTTCTTCAACAATTGTCAGTGCGACAAGTCTCGATGTTGATGTTTTGAATTTTGTTGCAATAAGTCCGATACCGCCGCGATTTTGGGGTCTGAACTCGGAGAGTTTTGAACGTTTTCCGAAACCGTCAGATGTGACGACAAGCAGGTCGGCATCGTAGTCTCTAGGTACAATATCACAACCGATTATGCTGTCCTGTGCTCTGAGTTTCATTGAATTTACGCCTCTTGCACTTCTTCCGAGCGGTCTCAGGTCGTTAATCGGGAATCTGATAGCCATACCGCAGCTTGTGCCGATTATGACTTCGTCATTGTCTGCTGCCTGTTTGACCCAGCAGAGTCTGTCGCCTTCCTCGAGTCCGATTGCGATAATACCGCTTCTTCTGATGTTTTCAAAGTTATCAAGGCTGATTCGTTTTATGTAACCTTTTTGAGTCAGCATGATAAGATTCGATGCCGACTTAAAGTCACTTACCGGAACAACCGCAGTAATCTGTTCATCCTGTTCAAGCGGCAGCACGTTTATAATAGGCAGTCCTTTTGCTTGTCTTTGACCTTCCGGGAAATCGTATACGTTCAGGCTGTATACGGTACCTTTTGAGCTGAAGAAAAGAACCTTGTCGTGCATCATTGCTGTGAAGAACTGTTCAACATCGTCGTCTTCTTTTGTTTTAATGCCGCCTTTTCCGCGTGTGGCACGGTTTTGTCTTTCAAAAGTATCCAGAGAAATACGTTTCAAATATCCCTGTCGCGTGATAAACACTGCCATCGGAACATTAGGCGTTAAGTCCTCGATTGTCATTTCATCAGCCTCGGGTACAATCTGTGTGCGTCTGTCATCACCGTATTTTTCTTTATCTTCAAGAAGTTCTTCCTTGATAAGGTTCAAAACTTTTTGTCTGTCAGCAAGAATAGCCTCGTATTCAGCAATTTTCTTCTGCAATTCTTCGTATTCTGCTTTGATTTTGTCTTGCTCCAATCCTGTCAATCTTCTTAATTGCATTTCAAGAATTGCGTTCGCCTGATCAGTGTCAAGACCAAATCTGGACATCAATCCGACACGGGCTTCGTCCGTGGTTTTTGACTTTTTGATAAGTTCGATAACTTCATCAAGGTGTCCGAGCGCAATCAGCAAGCCTGCCAATATATGCGCTCTTATTTTTGCTTTTTTAAGGAAGAAAATTGTACGTCTTGTAACAATTTCAACTCTGTGTTCAACAAATTCATTGAGCACTTCGTACAGGTTCATAAGTCTCGGCTGTTTACCGACAAGAGCCAGCATATTTACGCCAAAAGTGGTTCTGAGCTGTGTAAATTTAAACAGATTGTTTTTTACAACCTCAGGTTTTGCGTCGCGCTTAAGCTCGATTACAATACGCATTCCCTCTCTGTCAGACTCATCTCTGAGGTCGGATATGCCGTCAATTTTTTTATCTCTGACCAGTTCAGCAATTTTTTCAATAAGCTGGGCTTTGTTGACCTGATAGGGAATTTCAGTTACTATAATCGCAGTTCTTGCCTGACGTCCGTTGCCGCCCGGAATTTCTTCAAACGCAGCGACTGCTTGCATTTTTATAGACCCGCGACCGGTTGTGTACGCCTGCTTTATGTCTTGCAGACCGACAATCGTAGCCGCTGTCGGGAAATCCGGACCCTTTATGTACTGCATAAGTCCTTCTACAGTGATGTCAGGGTTGTCAATTAATGCAATGGTGCCGTCAACTATTTCTCTGAGGTTGTGCGGCGGAATGTTAGTCGCCATGCCTACAGCGATACCTGAAACACCGTTCAACAAAAGCATGGGCAATCGAACAGGCAATACGGACGGTTCTTCAAGCGAGCCGTCAAAGTTAGGCGTAAAATCAACTGTTTCACAGTCAATATCAGCAAGCATTGAGGTGGTAATTTTGTGCATTCTTGCCTCTGTATACCTCATTGCAGCAGCGGAATCACCGTCAACCGAACCGAAGTTTCCATGCCCGTCAATCGTTAAGTATCTTGTAGCAAACGGCTGTGCCATACGTACAAGCGACTCATAAACCGCAGAGTCACCGTGCGGGTGATATTTACCGAGAACCTCGCCGACGATTCTGGCACTTTTCTTGAAAGGCTTGTCCGGTGTCATTCCCAGCTCGTTCATTGCAAACAAAATACGTCTGTGTACCGGTTTTAAACCGTCTCTCACATCAGGAAGCGCACGCCCTACGATAACGGACATTGCATAATCGATGTACGAGCGTTTCATCTCGTCTCTTATATTTACCGGTACTATTTTTCCATCTTCAAATAAATTCTGTTGACTCAAATCTGCCACCCCATAATTGTCTGTGTATCATACATACAAACATTCTAGCACGAACAAAGTCTTGTGCAAATTGTAAATTTTTGTCAGATTAGTCAATCCGGCTTGCATTGCTCACTCACATTTGCAATTTGTTAAGCAATTCTGTTCTGCCCGAAATTCATTCTTGCGATTTTTTCCTGAATACCCTGCTGGATGTGAGAGCCTTCGCCGTAGTATTTGTCTTTGTAAGCTTTCATAAGCTTGGGCACAATAAATCCGAGGAACAGGCATGAAATACCGATATTTCCGACAACTGAGCCAACCTTAAACCGTTTTGCATTTTTCAAAAATTCGTCAACAGATTTTCCCGACGCTTTTTGCTTTTTAGCAAAATCTGCAATATGTTCGGCAAGGTCAGTTATGTCGTTTGTATCAATAAACTGGTGCGGATTGACTTTTCCAAGCTCAGGTTTTTCAGTAATTTTGAAAATATTAACAAACTTCTGCAGAGCGTTTAACTTTTTGGGATTTTCATCAATAACACTTATTATGCCGGATTTTTTGGCAGCTTTTACGAGAAGGTTGTTTGCATTTTTCTCGTCGTAGATAAATTCGTACACTGCTTTTTTATATTTTGCTATATCTTCTTTTGTTTCCATCGGATTGCCGTTTTTCAACGCGTTAAACTCGTCAAGATGTGACTTAATTGTATCGTTTTTCATAGCATTTTTAAGCGAATCCGAGTTCAAGAAATCAGCGTGAAGCTTGATAGGCATTTTGAACACTTTGTCACTTACGTGTTCAATGACCTGCTGTATGTACTTACCGGCTACGTATAAGAAGAACAGGAGGCTTCCTTCTTTAATAGCGTACTCCATAAACTCGTGTTTGTTTCTCGCCATACCGAGTCTTTCGGAGGTTATGCCGGCGTCAACAATAAACATGTTGTGAACAGGGTTAAACATAAATGTGTTAAGGAATCCTCCAAAACCTTTAAATGACGGGTTTTTACCGGCAGGTTTCGGCTGGTCGTCTTTGTTAATTGCAAACGCCTTAAATGCCGGTTTGTTTTTGATGTTTTTGTTGTACTGTTCTTGTTTCTGGTACTTTTCAAGCTCTCTTTTAAGAACCTGTTTGTCCGTATATCTCTGTTTTAAGACCGTAAGCGTGAAGTAAGATGCAAGCGTCAATGCAGTAGCAGCAAAGAATTTGCCGAGGAACAGAGCCTTGAATACCTTTGAGCCTTTTTCCGCTTTGAGTAAATCCTGTGTAAGTTCCGGCATGTTCAACTTTTCAGAGAATTGTGCAGCATATTTTTTAGCAACGGAAAGCTGATTTTTGTCGTTTATAAGTCTTACGTCGACATTAGGATTGTAGCCTTTTGCTTTGTAAATAGTTTTGTCGGCAAGCCATTTAAAGAACGGGAGACCGCCGAGCCAGATGGCTTCCGTACCAAACTCATCTATAAATCTGTCTTTTGCTTCGATTAATTTAGCGCTTTTATCTTTTCCGGCTGCTTCATAAGAATAAGCAGTCATACCAATGCTGTTAATAATATCTTTTGTGGCTAGCGGATATAATGAAGAATGATCTCCAAAAGTTGAAATAATTTTTAGTGACATTGACCTTTCCTTTACACAATTAAGGGATTATAGACCCCATTCCAAGTTCATAACCAAAACCATGCGAGCATTTGCCCTTCTTTGTGTATTTCGTCGTATATTAGTCATTTTCGATTGTTCTCCTGTAACTTAATTATTTAATATCTGTGAATTATATTTTGTGCTATTGAAAAAAGAATCTTTTATATTTTGTAACAAAAAAGCCTCCTAATTTCTTAGAAGACCTTAAACAAATTTTATTGTGCAACAGAAACTGTTACATTCATTTGATGTAAAGCCTTCGAGTTAGTATAGAAACAGCGTTTTTGGTATTTTCTGATTCTCATTTTTGTTCTTCCAAAATATAAAACGTGTACATTTTACATTAATGCACAAAAGCTAAAATTTGTCCAGTCGTATAAAAATAAATGTTAAGTTTGTAGTGATTTTCATTTTCTTTTTATAACAAGGTTGAAAGCTTTTTCAATAAACTCAATCGGGTTAGATACTTTTTTAAAAATCGGCTTTTCTGTTTTTTCAGATGAAATAACATTCATTTTTCCGCTCGGGGTAACATTTGCAACAAGCTTGCCGTCAAGAGTTTTTGATACAAATACATCATAATCCGAGTTTATAATTGAACTGATTAAATTGTCATAGCTATCAAGCACTTGTGCTCTGTTTTTGCCTTTAAGACCCGCAAGCGATACATTTATAGCATCGTCGGCTTCTTTTGTGAGCTCAAATTTTCTGCCGAATGATTGTATACCCGTTTTTATATTATTCATGCCGCTCTCCCTTTTTGTTTGTTTTAAGTTTAAAAATACAAAATTTTGCTGCCCGTGGCACGCGGGTTAATAAATATTTACATGCCGGTACAGGTCTTGCTGAGAATGAGGAAAATTTTGTATTATGTAGTTTGTAAACAAAGAAAGAGGGAAAATTGGAACTCAGAGTTCTTAGATATTTTTTGACAGTGGCAAGAGAGGGCAGCATAACCGGTGCCGCAAATGCCTTGCATCTTACCCAGCCGACACTTTCCAGACAGATGCAGGAATTGGAAAAAGAGCTTGGGCAGAAGCTTTTTGAGCGCGGAAAATACAAAATTTTTCTGACCCCGGAGGGCATGCTTCTCAAAAAACGGGCAGAGGAGATTGTGGAGCTTGCAGACAAAACTGAGGCAGAGTTCCGTTCAATAAAAGAAATTATAGGCGGCGACATATACATAGGGTGCGGCGAAACCGAGTCAATGAAGTATGTTGCGCAGGCAATGACCGCGATTCAGTTAGCACATCCTGATATAAAATTTCACATATACAGCGGAAACGCAGAGGATGTCACTGAAAAACTGGACAAGGGGCTTCTCGATTTCGGGGTTTTGATACAACCCATTGACCTGTCAAAATACGATACACTAACCCTTCCGGCAAAAGATGTTTGGGGGGTTGTAATGAGAAAGGACGCGCCGATTGCGAATAAAGATTGCGTCGAACTCACTGACATAAAAGACAAACCGCTCATAGTTTCAAGGCAGATGTCTAAAAAATATTCAGCAGACAGCGGTTTTCTTGACTGGTTTGGTGAGGATTTTGAGAATTTGTATATTGCGGCAACCTACAATCTTGCATACAATGCGGCAATAATGGTTGAGTCTGGACTCGGGTATGCAATTACGCTGGATAAGCTTGTTAACACATCCGGAAACCTTTGTTTTAAGCCGCTTTATCCGGGGCTGGAATCCGGGCTTGATATAGTATGGAAAAAGTACCAGGTGTTTTCGCCTGCGGCAAAGCTGTTTATTAAAAAACTGAAGGATGAATTTAAAAAAGCTTAGTTGGTTTTATAATTATGTGTTTTGCGTGGCGTTTTGTACTTGTCCCGGGAACTGCGGAAAATTTGCTTGACCATGCTGAATGTTAGTGTTATTTTAATCATACGGCAATTAAAGTCGTGATTGAAAACTGAATTTTTGTTTAAGCCACGGGCCTGTGGCGCAGCGGTAGCGCAGGGGACTCATAATCCCTTGGTCGTGGGTTCGAATCCCTCCGGGCCCAGTTTTAAAAACTCCTTCGGGAGTTTTTTTATTAGGGATTCTAACCCGGTATTTTACTCCGCTGTCGTAAAATACGGGTTCTTACCTCTCAAAAAACAAGACATTTAGTCTTGTTTTTTTCGGCAGAGTCTCCGGGCCCAGTTCTAAAAACTCCTTCGGGAGTTTTTTTATTAGGGATTCTAACCCGGTATTTTACTCCGCTGTCGTAAAATACGGGTTCT